>DRQR01000070.1 GCA_011371355.1 Actinomycetota bacterium | reverse complement strand
CCTAGACTCCCGGGTCCCGGGAGGGGTCGCATAGTCTGGCCTAGTGCGCACGCCTGGAAAGCGTGTAGGCGGCAATCCCGCCTCGCGGGTTCGAATCCCGCCCCCTCCGCCACCACGCTACCCGCCGAGGTCCCTACGCTGCGAACATGGGGACCTCGCCGCGGGTGGTCGTGATCGGCGCCGGGATCTGCGGCGTCGCCGTCGCTTACCACCTCGCCGTCGTCCACGGCGTCTCGGGGGTGACGATCGTCGATCCTCGGGCCCCCCTGACCCTGACCTCGGACAAGTCCACCGAGTGCTACCGCAACTGGTGGCCGTCGGCGGCGATGGTGACCTTCATGAACCGTTCCCTCGACCTCCTCGAGGGACTCGCCGTCCGTGCCGGCTTCACCCCGTCCCGGCGGGGCTACCTCTACGTCACCTCCGACCCCGTCCGGCTCGAGGAGCTCCGTGAGACCGCGATGCGCGCCTCCCGCTTCGGCGCCGGGCCCCTCCGGGTCCATCCCGGCGACGCGCCCCACGACCCCTCCGCCGGCGATCCACCGCCCGGGGCGGACCTCTTCGTCGACGGCGACGCCCTCAGGGCGGCCTTCTCGTTCTTGGCACCCGACCTCGTCGGTGGGGTCCACGTGCGGCGAGCCGGATGGTTGCCGGCCCGCCGCTACGGCACCTGGATGTTCGAGGAGGTGCTGGCGACCGGCGGCCGGTTCGTCCGCGACGAGGTCGTGGAGGTGCGGGCTCCCGATCGCATCCGGGGCGTCGTCCTCGCCGGCGGCCACACCCTGCCCGCCGACGTGGTGGTGGCGGCTCCCGGCCCGATGCTGGGGCGGGTGGGGAGCCTCGTCGGCGTGGACCTGCCGGTGCACACCGAGCCGCATTGCAAGGTGGCCTTCCGGGACCGCCTCGGCGTGATCCCCCGATGGGCCCCGATGTGCATCTCGGTCGACGGACGACGGCTCGCCTGGTCCGACGAGGAGCGTGCCGGACTCGCCGAGCTGGGCCGAGACGACCTCCTGGGCGAACTGCCCGGCGGCTGCCATTTCCGCCCCGAGGGCGGAGCCGACTCGCCGTGGATCCTCGGCCTGTGGGAGTACGGCGCGGCGCCGGTGGAGCCCACGTTCCCGGCCCCGGTCGATCCCCTCTACCCGGAGGTGGTCCTTCGCGGGCTGGCGTCCTTCGTGCCCGGTCTCGCCGCCTACCTCGACCGGCTCCCGGAGCCCTTCGTCGACGGCGGCTACTACACCGCCGCGCCCGACAACCTGCCGCTGGTGGGTCCCACGGGGCCGGAGGGGTTCGTCGTCGCCGGTGCCGTGTCGGGCTACGGGATCATGGCCTCGGCGGCGGTCGGGGAGCTCGTCGCCCTCCACGTCCTGGGTGGGCGACTCCCCGACTACGCCGCGGCCTTCCTCCCCGACCGCTTCGACGATCCCGCCTACGTCGCCTCCCTCGACGACCTCGGCGACACCGGCCAGATCTGACACCGAACGGTAGGCTCGGGGGTCGGAGGCATCGATGAGATCGAGGATCCCGGCGACCCTCTGCGCCCTCGCGCTGGTCGTCGCCGCCTGCAGCGCTCAACCCTCGCCGACGACCCTTCCTCCGTCGTCGACGTCGACCACCACGACGCTCACGACCCCGTCCACCACGACGACGCCCCTCCCCGAGGTCCTCGTGGCCGAGGTCTCGATCGGCGTCGACGCGCCGATCACGTCGCTGAATCCCTTCTCCGACGACCCGGGCCGGTTCGTCCCCGGCAACCTCGTGTGGGCGGTCGTCTACGACATCGACCCGGCCACCTGGACGAAGGTCCCCGACGTCGTCGTCGCGTTGCCGTCGCGCAGCGGCGGGATCACGGTGAACGACGACGGGACGATGACCGTCCGCTACGAGATCGTCGACGGCGCCGTCTGGAGCGACGGGGTTCCGATCACCGGCGACGACGTCGCGTTCACCGCCGAGGTGATGCGGGACCTCGCCGAGCGGGGCGTCGGGACCGTCGACCCGGTGATGGCCACCCTCCTCGAGGCGACGGCGGAGGGTCGGGTGGCGACCCTGACCTTCGCCGAGCCGACCCTCGTCGTCGAGGACGCCCTGTGGGTCGTCGTGCCGAGCCACGCCCTCGAGGGTGCCGGACCGATCGAGACCCTCGACGCGGCGGCCTGGCCCTCGGGCGGTCCCTTCGTCGTCGACGGCTTCGAACCGGCCGGCGGCGTCCGGTTCGTCCGCAACGAGGCGTACTGGAAGACCGACGACGACGGTCGACGCCTCCCCTACCTCGAGGCGGTGACCATCGAAGCCCCCGATCCCGTCGAACCCATGAGCCCGGTCCCCGGCTTCGTCCTCCGCGACTACGACGTCGCCTCGGTGGCCCCGACGGCCGGGGACGTCGACCGGATGGCGGACGCGGTGGCGCGGGGTGCCGTGTTCCACCGGGTGCGGACGCCGATCATCGAGCAGCTCACCTTCGACTTCTCCGACGAGCGCTTCACGGTGAACCCGAACTCGGTGAACGAGTTCGTCGAGTTCCGACGGGCGGTGGCGGGGGCGATCGATCCGGTCCGGCTCCTCGACGACGCCGACGTTCCCTGGCTCCCCGAGGCGTCGGGGCTCCTCGTGCCGGTGGGCGAGTCGGCGTGGTCGAGGTACCGGAACGCGCCGTCGGCGAGACCGGAGCTGCCGCCCGGTGCGGCGACGGTCCTCACCACCACCGGCAACGCCGCCGAGCGTCCCCGCATCGCCGAGGCCCTCGCCTCGGTGTTCAACGAGCTCGGGGTGGCCTACGCGTCGCGCCTCGAGGACTCCCAGGTGTTCTTCCAACAGACCCTCGTCGAGGGCACCTACGACCTCGGGTTGTGGGCGTGGGTCGCCGCCGACGGCACCTACCGGGGCCGGCTCGGGCTCATGGAGCGTCTCGATCCGGCGACCTCCCCGCCGGCGGGGAACTACGGCCGTTGGGGCTCCGGAGCGACCGACACCGAGGGGGCCCGGCGCTTCTCCGAGATCGTGGCCGAGGCCCGTTCCACCGTCGATCCCGACCGGTTCGAGGAACTCGTCCACGAGGCCGAGGCGATCCTCGCCACCGAGCTGCCCCTCATCCCGCTGTTCTCCCGGGGGTCGGGCCTGGCGGTGTGGCCCGATCGCATCACCGGCGTGGTCCACAATGGTTCCCGCTCCGGCTTCACCTGGAACGTGGAGCGTTGGCGGAAGGGATGACCGCCCCCTACCCGAGGGCGGCGAAGGCCTCCCGCACCTCGTCGGGGATCGGGGTGGGGCGGCGGGTCTCGGCGTCGATGACGACGTAGACCTCCCGACCGCGCACGACGACCTCACCGGTCGTGTCGTTGACGGTCTCGAGGGCGAAGACGATCGAGGTGCGGCCGAGCCGTTCGACGGTGATCGTCGTGGTGAGCTCGTCGCCGAGTCGTGCCTCCCCGACGTAGTCGCAGTCGAGGTGGGCGACGACGAACTCGTAGCCTCCGTTGCGCTCCGCCTCGAAGGACACGCCCGCGGCCTCGAAGGCGTCGCAGAGCACGTCGTCCCAGTAGACGAAGTAGCGGACGTTGAAGACGTGCCCGTAGGCGTCGACGTCCCAGAAACGGACCTTGCGGCGGTAACGGACGGGGCCGGTCATGGTCCGATCGTAGACCACCGACGACATCGCTCCCGAGCCGGTACCCTCGGGGGGAGGGACGGAAGGAGGTCCGAGATGATGTGGGGACCGTGGATGGGATTCGGCGGCCTGTGGATGCTGCTCATCGTCGTGGGCATCGTGCTCCTCGTGATCTGGGCCGCCCGAGGCGTCGCCGAGGGCGGCGGCTCGGGTGCGTCGTCGCCCAAGCGTGCCCTCGAGATCCTCGACGAGCGGTTCGCCCGGGGCGAGATCGACGAGGAGGAGTACCGCACCCGTCGCCGCCTCCTCGAACAGTCCTGAGATGCGCGACCGGCGGCTCTTCTGGGCCGGGATCGCCCTGGTCCTCGTCGGCCTCGCCGGGATGCTGCTGGGAGGTCCGGCGTGGCCCGAGGCCCCCTGGCCGATGGGTCCCCGCATGCACGGCTGGAGGATCGGCTGGCCCGGCGGGGTCGGCACGGAGGCGCCGCTCCCCGACGCCGAGACCCTCGAGGTCCGAGCCACCGAGTTCGG
>DRQR01000069.1 GCA_011371355.1 Actinomycetota bacterium | reverse complement strand
TCGCTTTCTCCGTCGCCGGCGTGGGCCCGGTCGGCCTCAACGCCCCTGGCCCGGCGACGATCGTCGTTCTCGCTCTATCAACGCACGGAGGGTGTCGAAAAGTTCCGCGGGGGGCTCGGTCCGTCCCCGCTCCCGAATGACGGACTTCAGCTTCGTCTCGAACTCGAAGGCGTTCTCGCACCGTACGCAGCGGCGAAGATGCCACCGGATCCTCGTGCGGCGCCACCAGGTGAGCTCGCCGTCGAGGAACTGGTAGACGTACTCGACCGCGTGGTCGCATCCCGTGGTCATGGCTCTCGATCCACGATGCCCCGTTCGGCTGCAATGTTCCACAACTTGCGTTGGAGGGCTTTTCTTCCCCGGTGGAGGCGCGACATCACCGTGCCGATGGGGATGTCGAGCATCTCGGCGATCTCCTTGTAGGAGAAACCCTCGACGTCGGCGAGGATCACGGGCATGCGGAAGTTCTCGGGCAGCGACTCGATCGCCTCGATGATGTCCTCGTCGACAAAGGCGTCGAGGGCCTGCTGCTCGGCGCTCTCGACCGCCCCGGAGCTCTCCCCGAGGCGACGGAACAGGTAGAGGTCCTGGAGCTCGCCGAGCTCCACCTCGCTCGGGCGTCGCTGGGCCCGACGGTACTTGTTGATGTAGGTGTTCGTGAGGATCCGGTAGAGCCAGGCCTTGAGGTTCGTGCCCTCCTGGAACGAGTCGTAGGCGCGGAAGGCCTTGAGGAACGTCTCTTGGACGATGTCCTCGGCATCGGCCGGGTTCCTCGTCATGCGGAGCGCCGCCGAGTAGAGCTGGGGCGCGTACCGCAGCGCGTCCCTCTCGAAATCGTCCTGGTTCGCCATCGCGCTCCGGTGGTCGGTGGGCGGAGAGAGCCCTCCGGGGGGCGACGAGGAGCCTAGCCACGGCGACCCCGGCGTTCGAGGTCGGCCACCACCTCGAGGGGGACGAGACGGACCCCGCGGACCCCATCAGCCCGACTCCGATCCGACCGCGATGCGCCGAGGTCCGCGGTGACGCCGCGGTTCGACGACGTCGATCTCCTCGGGCCGGCGGACCCCCGGGAGCCGGAGCTGGAAGGCGGTCCACCGCATCGCCCGCTGATAGTCGAGCCGCCCGCCCATGGCCTCGGCGAGGGCCCGGGCGACGGCGAGGCCGAGACCCGAGCCTCCGGTGAGGAGCCTCCTCCCGACCTCCTCCGAGGGCACGAGGAAGGAGTCGGCCACGTCGTCGGGCAGCCCGGGGCCGTCGTCGGCGACGGTGATCGTCACCCGGGGGCCCTCGACGACGGTGATGATGCGAATCCGCGCTCCGCCGTGTCGCAGGGCGTTCGAGAGGAGGTTCCGGAGCACGTGCTGGACCCGCGTGGGATCGCCGCGCACGAGCGCATCGGTTCGGCTCACCTCGATGCGCGAGCCGGTCCGGCCCGCGCACGCGAGGACCCGCTCGACGACGTCGGCGACGGCCACCTCCTGGCTCCGGAGGCGGAGGGAACCGTCGTCGATCCTCGCGGCGACGAAGAGGTCCTCGACCATCCGCTCGAGCTCGATCGCCTCGGCCCGGATCGCCCGAACGAGCTCCCGCGCCTCGGTCTCGTCGACGGCCCCGTACTCGACGAGGTACTCGCTGAACCCGAAGATCGCCGTCAGGGGCTCCCGGAGCTCGTGGGAGATGCCGGCGAGGAGGTGACCCTTGGCCCTCGCGAGCTGCCGTTCGGTGCAGAGCTCGGCTTCGAGGCGATGCTCGGTCTCCTGCCGTCGCCGACGGGCCGCCGAGGCGTAGACGGCGACCGCGCCCGCCGCGGCGACGAGGACGACGAGTGCCTGGACGACGACGGTCACGAGCACCGACCGCGTGCGGGCCTCGGCGGCGACCGAGGAACTCACCGCGACGAGCCCGACGACACCGAGCGCGACGACGGCGGCGCCGACGAGGACGCCGATCACGGTGTGACGGCCCGGTCGGGTCATGGCCACCTCCTGGGGAGGTTGTCGGCACCCGTCGCAGAAATGGCGATGAGGATTCCCGGTCTCGCCGGCCGGACTAGTCCGTATCGCCCCGCCGATGCATTCCTCCGGAGTCGTGGACCGTCCACCTCCATGGGCGACAGCCCGACGCAGACGGCACGCCCCCTCGACCCTCGAGCGGTGAGCACCGCCGGCGCAGGAGACCCGCGGGATCTTCGAGCTAGCCTCGTCACCGGTCGAGGAAAGGTGGAATCGGCCGATGCCGGAGCGCCTGTACCCCAGCCGAGACCCGATCACGATGCGCGAGGTCCCGCGACCGCCCGAGGCCGCATGGAACCCACCCAGCCGGGTTGTGCCGGCCGAGGCGATCCACGACGACCATGGGCGGAGGGAACCGAAGCGGGTCGTCGAAGAGGAAGCGCCGGCTCTCGGGACGGGCATCCTCCAGGAGCCCCTCGTGCCGTCCGGCACCATCATCGCCGTGCCGAAGGTCCATCGTTCGCGCCACGCCCAGCAACACTCCCCGACCACCGGGGGGCGACCTGCCTGCCGCCGGACCTGCAGGGGTGATCCCCCGGCGGAGCGGCACGACGAGATGGCCGGACGGCAGCCATCCCGATCCCGCCTCCAGGACCAGAGATCCCGACTGGTCGGTTTCGTGGCGTAGCGATGGCCTTCGTCGAAGACCACCTCCGTCGTGCGGGCGAGGACCGCGGCGTCGCCACGGTACTCGCCTCCGCCGACGAACCCATTCCGGGCTCGCCACGCTGGAGCTGCGTGGCGATGTACTACTCGGCCCTCCACCTGGCCCATGCCGTCTGCGCGACTCGCGACGTTCATCCCGATCGCCACAGCAGAGCGATCGTCGAGTTCGCGAAGACCGAAGGCATCGGGCAGG
>DRQR01000068.1 GCA_011371355.1 Actinomycetota bacterium | reverse complement strand
CATCCGGGGGTCGTGGCACCCACCCTCCCCGAGGGCTTCGACCTCGAACGTCTCGACGGCATGCTCGTGGGCATCCACGACGACCGGGGTCGCTGCCTCGGTCTCGGGGCCCTCGAGGTGGAGGGGCCCGCCGTGCGGGTGCTGACTCGCCACGGAGACGCCATGCGGGGACTGCGACTCGGCTCCATGCGCATCGACCTGGAGACCTTCGAGACGGTCCCGGTCCGGCTGCGTCAGCTCATCTTCGGGATCTGAACGTCGGGGCTCATCATCGCCAGCCCGGCGTGGAGGCCCCGGACGGTGAGGATCCTGCGGCCCGGCTGGAGGGCGGGGCGCGGATCGGAGACCTCGAATCCTCCCGCCCGCCAGCGCAGGGCCACGGCCTCGAGGTGCTCCGCGGTGGCGAGGGCCACCCCGTAGAGGGAGGGAGCCCGGACCGGGGCGCTCACGACCTCGAGGACGGGCCCCACCCGGAAGAAGGCGGCCGGACGGCCACCGACCTCCATGCGGAGCCGGGGCGAGAGCCCGATCGCGGCGAAGCGATCGAGCGCCTCGTCGAGACGGGGCACGAGGAGGACGACGTGGTCGATCCAGGGGTCCTCGAGGACCGTGCCGGTCCGGTCCGGGGCCTCGGGGATCCCGAGATCGGGTCCTTCCCCCGCCCAACCCCAGGACCAGGTCGCCGCCTCGCCGAGGGTCGTGCCCCGCGACGTCCACACCTCGGGGAGCCCGAGGTCCCGCCAGGGAAGGGGGACGCCGAGGCGACGGAGGTGGGGGATCATCGGAGGTGAGCTCGGGCCCGAGGAACCTCGGCGGGTCCCTTCCCCGCACTTCCCCGAACGAGGTCGTGACCGCGTCGGCACCTCGGGCCCGGCGTCGACGACGGTACGCGATCGAGCGAGGGGCCACAAGGGGGTCGCCGTCCGTCCCGGGCGGTCACCCGACGATCCCCCGGTAGAGCTCGAGGAGGCGATCGACGGTGCGCCGCCAGGTGAACCCGGAGGCGAAGCGCACGGCTCCCGCCGACAGCTCGGCGCGGAAGGCGGGGTTCTCGAGGATGGCGACACAGGCGGCGGCGAAGTCGTCGACGTCGTGGTCGTCGACGAGGATCCCCGACTCCGCGTCGCGCACCACGTGGGGGATCCCGCCCACCCGCGACGCGACCACCGGCAGGCCGCAGGCCTGGGCCTCGGCGGCGACGAGTCCGAAGCTCTCCGAGCGGGAGGGCATCAAGAGGACGTCGGCGGCCCGATACCAGTCGGGGAGCTGCACGTGGGGAACCGGCGGGTGGAAGGTGACGAGGTGCTTCGTCCCCGAAGCGGCGATCTGCTTCTCGAGGGCGACCACCGTCTCGTCGCCGTCCGCGCCGCTCGGCCCGCCCACGAACACGAGCCGGGCGTCGGGGATCGTCTCCGCCACCCGGGCGTGCGCGGCGGCGGCGACGTCGGGCCCCTTGTGTCGCTGGAGCCGCCCCACGAAGAGGAGGAGCGGGGCGGTGTCGAAGCCGAGGCGACGACGCGCCCCGCAGGGATCCCCCGGGGTGAACACCCGATGGTCCACCCCCGGCGGGGAGATGCAGAGACGCTCCGGGGACGCGCCGTAGTGGGTGAGGAGATCGTCGAACTCGTAGGGCGTGGCGGTGACGATGCAGTCGGAGGCCTCGATGACCTCGGCTTCGGTCATGATCCGCAGGAGGCTCTCGGGCGGTTCGGCGGGATGCCGATTCGCCTCCTTGACCTTTCCGAGGGTATGGAAGGAGTTGGCGAGGGGGAGCCCGAGGGCTCGCTTCGCCGCGGCCGCGGCCCATCCCGACAGCCAGTAGTGGCTGTGGAGCAGGTCGGGGCGGGATCCCCCTCGGAGGGCGTCGACGAGCTCCTCCGCGAAGGCGGGGACGTGGGGGACGAGCTCCCGGACGGGGAGCGTGCGAGGTGGGCCGGCGTCGAGGTGGACGACCCGATAGCCACCCGGTGCCTCGACCTCGCGGGGAGCGGAGGGGTCGCTACGGCGGGTGTACACCACCGCTTCGATGCCGCGGCGGCGCATCGCCGAGGCGAGCTCGTCGAGGTAGACGTTCATCCCACCCGCGTCGCCGGTACCCGGCAGGGCGAGGGGCGAGGTGTGGAGCGAGACGTAGGCGACCCGGTCGATCACAGCTTGCCCCACAGGACGTAGAGCGGTCGGGGTTCGGCGCCGTGTTGGAACTTGTAGCGCTCGTCGCCCTTGAGGAGATCGAAGACCCGCGTACCTCGTCCGATCCGGTCTTCGATGAGCAACGAGAGCATCACGATCCCCGGCGATGCATGACGGGCGTCGGGATCGTACGCCGAGTTGTAGACGTAGAAGGTGTCGGCCTCCTCGAAGGAGAACGTCGCCGCAACGACGCGATCGTCGACCACGAGCAGGTCGACGACGGCGTCCCCGTCGTCGTGGAGGCTGCGGAAGAAGCCCTCCATGTCCGGGGTCATGAACCGACCCTTCTCTCCGCGGGAACGACGGTGGAGTCGGAAGAACTCGTCGAGGGCCGCCGCTCCGGCGCGGCGGACGAGGATCGGCTCCCCGATCTCCTCGACGAAGCGTCGCCGCTTGCGTCGCACCTCGTGGCGGTACTTCTTCCCGATCCGGCGGAGCCACTCCTCGTAGGCGTCGGGGAGCTCGACGACGGCGGTGACGTGGTGCTGCTCCGAGTCGACGGCCGCGCCCGCCGCTCGCAGGCCCGCACCGAGGGGCCGAGCCGCCTCCTCGGGCAGGGAGTCGAAGCGGAAACGTCGGCCGCGGAGCTTCTCGGCGATCTCCGCGGCGAGCCGCTCGACGCCGTCGCCGAGGGGCGAGTGGTAGTCGGTGACGTCCGGGCTCCCGGCGAGGGTGACGAGGTCGTCGTCGAGGTGGAGGGCGAGCGCGGCGTCCTCGCCGACGGCCAGGGCCACCGAGGTCCGTCGCAGCGACGCCCAGGCGCGGAGGAAGGACGGCCGGGGGAAGGGACCGGTGCGGGCCGCGGTCGGCGGGAGGTGCCAGGCCGGATGATCCCAGTCCGTCACGAGCTCCATCACGAACCCCGCACCTCGACGGATCCGACCACCCGGTCCCCGCCCCACACCGGCGGCGACACGACCTCCCCGAGGTCGTCTCGCATCGCGTCGGTGAGCAACCCGAGGCGACGGGCGACCCGGATGAGGGCGACGACGGCGTGGTCGGCTCGGCCGGCACGGCTCTTCGCCGCCAGGCCGACCCCGAGGCGGCCGGCGGCCACGAGACCCGCCGCCCCCACCTTCACCGGCCCGCCCCACCACATCGCGAGGCGGCCGTCGGGACGAAGGGCGTCGGCGACGAGGGCGGGGAAGCGGGACATCGCCGCGGCGGGTTCGGGGTGGTCGTCGAGGAGACGGGCGAAGGCCCGGGCGAGGCCGCGGACCGTCCCTCGCCAGGTCGGGGCCCCGCAGCCGTCCACGCCGCAGGGAGTCGGATCGACGCCGGTGGCGTCGGCGACGACCTCCGCGACCCGTCGCTGCAAGGGATGCGACGGGTCGAGGTAGTCGGCGGTCGGCAGCCCCGAGGCGACGCAGGCCGCCAACCACGCGGCGTGCTTGCCCGAGCAGGGATGGTACGTCCTGCGGGGTCGGCGCTCGCCGCGCCGATGGGCCTCGTCCCGGGCCCGGGCCGCGAGCGGCCACGCCGGGGGGCAGCGGAGGTGCCCCTCACCGAGCCCGGCGTCCTCGAGGATCCCTGCGACGAGTCCCACGTGGACGGGGAAGCCCCCGTGGGACGAACAGGCCACCGCGAGCCGCTCCGGGTCGAGGCGCGCGCCGAGCTCGAGCGCCACGTGCGCCTGCAGGGGCTTCACCGTCGAGCGGTAGTAGAGGGGGTGATCGGGGTCTCCCGAGCGGTCGAGCTCCCGACCGTCGGCGTCGACGGCGACGACGTCGACTCGGTCGGCCGCCTCCACGAGGCCCGAACGGACCGTG
>DRQR01000067.1 GCA_011371355.1 Actinomycetota bacterium | reverse complement strand
GGCGCGGCGAACCGGCGCTGCTACCGGGCGCAGTGCTTCGCGACGTCCCGGGCGCTGGCTGCGGCTCTCGACGTGCCTCCGGAGCGGACCACGACGGCGTTCCAGTCTCGGATGGCGGGCTCCCGCTGGATCGGCCCCCACACCGACCGGATCCTCGAGGACCTGCACGCCCGGGGGGTCCGACGGCTCGCCGTCCTCACTCCGTCGTTCGTCGCCGACTGTCTCGAGACCCTCGAGGAGATCGGGATCCGGCTCCGAGACCAGTGGGTGGACCTCGGCGGCGACGACCTGCTCGTCGTTCCCTGCCTCAACGCCGCCCCCCGATGGGTCGACGTCGTCGCCGAGCTCGTCGTCCCCGAGCCGAGGCTCCGATGAAGCCGGATCGAGACGAGGTCGCCCGCTTCTACGCCGAGCTCCAGTCCTCCCTCTGCGACGCGTTCGCCGCCCTCGACGGTACCGCCCGCTTCGGCGTCGATCGATGGGAGCGCCCGGGCGGCGGCGGTGGGGTCACCCGGGTGCTCGTCGGCGACGGACCCCTCGAGAAGGCGGCCGTCAACGTCTCCACCGTCTGGGGCGACGTTCCCCCTCGGCTGTCGGACGCCCTGGCGAGCCGGGCCTCGACGTTCTTCGCCACCGGGATCTCGATGATCTTCCATCCTCGGAATCCCCACGCCCCCACGATGCACGCCAACCTCCGCTACTTCGAGACCGATCGGGGGGACGCATGGTTCGGCGGTGGGATCGACCTGACGCCCTACTACCTCTACGAGGAGGACGTCCGGGGCTTCCACCGGGCGCTTCGGGAGGTGTGCGACGCCCATCGGGTCGCCGACTATCCCGCCTGGAAGGCCGCCTGCGACCGATACTTCTTCCTTCCCCACCGCGGTGAGGCCCGCGGGGTCGGCGGCATCTTCTACGACCACCTCACCGAACGCCTCGTCGAGGTGGACCGCTTCCAGCGCGACCTGGGCTCCCGGATCTTCGAGCTCTACGGTCCGATCCTGGAGCGGCGGATGACGACCCCCTACGACGCCGCCCAGGAGCGGTGGCATCTCCGGCGGCGGGGGAGGTACGCCGAGTTCAACCTCGCCGTCGACCGCGGCACCCGGTTCGGCCTCGAGACCGGCGCCCGGGCCGAGAGCGTGCTCGCCTCGCTCCCGCCCCGGGTGCGGTGGGACTACGCCCCGCGGGTCGAGCCCGGCACGCCCGAGCACGCGCTCGTCGAGGTACTCCGACGGCCTCGAGACTGGGCGTGAGGACTTTCCGACTTGCTGTTGGCGCGCCGGTACCCCATCTTCGAGCCGTCGTGGAGCCACGAGCCGGAGATCTCGAGATCAACGCCGCGTCCTACGCCTATCCGGCCGTCGCCGCCGACGTTCGGGCCCACTACGCGACTGCGCTCGAGCCGATGGACGGCGCACTGGGACGTCTGGCGGAGGCGGGGCTCTCGGCCTTCGTCCTGTCGACGTGTCTGCGCATCGAGGTCGTCGTCGACGGTCCCCGGACGCGACTCGACGATGCCCTCGAGCTCCTCTTCGGGCACGCCGCCTCCGTCGACGGGGTCGTCTACCGGTCTGGTACGGCGGTGGTCGAGCATCTCTTCCGCGTCGCCGCCGGGCTCGAGTCCGCGGTCCTCGGCGAACGCGAGATCTCGACCCAGTTTCGGCAGGCAGCCTCGAAGGCCGTGGATCGGGGTGCGGCGAGGGGGAGACTCGTCGGTCTCCTCGACGCCGCGATCGCCACCGCCAGGGCGAGCCGACGGTACCTCCCGAGCGACCCGGCGCGGTCGATGGCCACCCTCGCGGCGAGCCTCGTCGGGGACGTCCCCGACGTCGCGATCCTCGGCTACGGCACGATGGGTCGGGCGGTGGCCGAGGCCCTGCGGTCCCGACCCCGACCACCGAGGGTGGAGGTGTTCGTACGGCGTCCCGAGACGGTCGACGCCCCCGGGCTCGTCGTCCGGTCCCTGGACGACGCCGCCGAGGCCATCCGCCGTCGTCCGGTCGTGGTCTCGGCGACGTCCGCGGACACCCGGCTCGTCCCGACCGAGGCTCTTCGTCGGCTCCTCGTCCGCCGGACCGATCCCCTGCTGCTCATCGATCTCGCCATGCCGCCCGACTTCGAACCTCCCGGAGGCACACCGGTCCGCTACGTGGACATCGACGACCTCGCGGACCTCGCCCGCCGCGCCGCTCCCCCGGTGGGGGTCGATCGGTTCGTCGCCGAAGCGGCAGCCGAGTGGATTCGGCGAGCCCGAGTCCGCGGTGAGGCCGGCGCCTTGATCCGATCGCTCTTCGCCCAGGCCGATCTCGCCGCCGCCGCCGTGGTCGACCGCTTCGCCGGGAAGCTGTCCAACCCAGCGGATCGGAAGCTTCTCGAGCAGGCGACCCGCGCCGCGGTGAGGAAGCTCCTCCACCATCCCGTCCGCTTCATCGGCGACGGCAACGACGAGACCTTCGCCGTCCTCGCCTCCGCCTTCGGGATCGTCGACGATGACTGAGCTGGTCCTCGCGACGAGAGGGTCCCCCCTCGCCCTCGCCCAAGCCCGCCTCGTCGCCGCCGCCATCGAGGAACGCCGTCCCGACGTCGCGATTCGGCTTCTGGTCGTCACCACCACGGGAGACCGCGACCGGACCACGCCGGTGACGGCCCTCACCGAGCTCGGGGCGTTCGTTCGCGCCGTACAGGCCGCCGTCCTCGCCGGCGAGGCGGACCTCGCGGTCCATTCGGCCAAGGACCTGCCGGTCGACGGCTCCGATCGGCTCGTCGCCTACCACCCGGCGCGTGCCGACGCCGCCGACGCCCTCGTCGGCGTCTCCCTCGACGACCTGGCCGATCGCGCGCGGGTCGGGACCGGAAGCCCCCGTCGAGAAGCTCAGCTTCGGATCCTCCGTCCCCAGGTGGAGGTGGTGCCCATCCGCGGCAACGTCGACACCAGGGTGGGGTTGGTGGGCTCGTCCGTCGACGCGGTGGTGCTCGCCGTCGCGGGCCTCGAACGAGTCGGCCTGTCGGACCGGATCGCCCATCGCTTCGAGCTCGACGAGATGGTGCCCGCCCCCGCCCAAGGAGCCCTGACCGTCGAGGTCCTCCCCGGCACGTTCGCCGAGGAGGTCGCCGCCTCGCTCGCCGACCCCGACACGACCCGAGCCGTGGCCACCGAGCGGGCACTCCTCGAGATCACCGGCGCCGGCTGTCGCGCCGCGCTCGGGGCTCACGCCGTCACCGACGACGACCGGATCTCCCTGCACGTCTTCGTCTCCGACGATCGCGGCCCTCGGCGGACGGTGGTCGTCGGCTCCGACCCCCTCGATGTCGCCCAGGCCGCTGCGAAGGAGCTCGGGTTGTGATCCGCCTCGGCCTCACCTCCACTCCCGAGCGAAACGCGGCCTTCGAGGCCGCCGCCCGGCGGCGCGGATTCGAGCCAGTCTCGCTGCCCTGCATCCGGATCGAAGAGCTTCCCCTCGACGGGGCCCGGCTTCGAGCCCGGGCCGGGCGCTGCGACGTCCTCGTGTTGACCTCGGCGACGACGGTGTCGATCCTCGCCGACCACGACGCCTTCCCCGACCTCCCGGTCGTCGCCGTCGGAGAGGCGACTGCAGCCCGCGCCCGCGCCGTCGGCGCCGAGGTCCTCTGGGTCGGCTCCGGAGGCGCCCACCACCTGGCTTCGGGAGCGGCCCCGCTCCTACGAGGTCGACGGCTCCTCTTCGCCGGCGCGGCGAACGCCGTCGCCACCACCATCGGGCTCCTCGACGAAGTCGCGACCTCGGTCCATGCGGTGCCCGCCTACACCACCGTGCCGGCGCCACCCCCAGGCGACCGGGTCGACGCCGTGACCTTCGCCTCCCCCAGCGCCGTCGCCGGGTGGCTGTCCTCCCGGGACCTCGACGGGCTCGTCGTCGGTGCCATCGGGCCGACCACCGCCGAGGCCCTCGAACGGGTCGGGGCCGTCCCCGACGTCGTTCCCTCCCAACCGGGCTTCGAAGCCCTCATCGACGCCATGGCCGCCCTGCGGCCGGAGAGGAGTGCCACGTGACCGGCTTCCCCATCGAACGACCCCGCCGGCTCCGTCGATCGCCGGCGCTTCGGCGGCAAGTCGCCGAGACCCGCCTCGACCCGGCGGCCTTCGTGCTCCCGGTGTTCGTGGTTCCCGGCGAGGGCGTCTTGAGGGAGATCGCCTCGATGCCGGGCCACCAGCAACGGTCGGTCGACGAGGTCGTCCCGCTCGCCGAGGAGGCCGAGTCCCTCGGCGTCGGAGGCATGATCTTCTTCGGCATCCCCGCCCGCAAGGACGACCGGGGCACCTCCGCATGGGATCCCGAAGGGCCCGTCCCCCGCGCGATCGCCGCCGTCAAGCGTCACGCGCCGGACCTCGTCGTGTGGGCCGACGTGTGCCTGTGCGAGTACACGAGCCACGGGCACTGCGGCGTGGTGGTCGGCGACGTCGTCGACAACGACGCCACGCTCCCGCTCCTGGCGAAGGCCGCCGTCGCCTACGCCGACGCCGGCGCCGACGTCGTCGCGCCATCGGACATGATGGACGGCCGGGTCGGAGCGATCCGGGAGGCCCTCGACGACGCCGGGCACACCGACGTCGCCATCTGCTCGTATTCCGTCAAGTACGCCTCGGCGTTCTACGGACCCTTCCGCGACGCCGCCGAGTCTGCTCCGGCCTTCGGGGACCGGCGCACCCACCAGATGGACCCGCCCAACGTTCGGGAAGCCCGGCGCGAGGTCCGCCTCGACGTCCTCGAAGGCGCCGACATCGTCATGGTGAAGCCCGCCGGTCCCTACCTCGACGTGATCAGCGAGGTCCGGGACCTCGTCGACCTCCCGGTCGCCGCCTACCAGGTCTCCGGCGAGTACTCGATGATCCGCGCCGCCGCCGAGCGGGGCTGGATCGACGGCGACCGGGTGATGCTCGAGTCGCTCACCGGGATCGTCCGGGCCGGTGCCGACATCGTCCTGACCTACTTCGCGGTCGACGCCGCCCGGGCGCTCGGAGGCGACCGATGAGCGACCGGTGGGAACGGGCCCTCGAGCTCATGCCCGGCGGGGTCAACTCTCCGGTCCGGGCCTTCCAGGGCGTCGGCGGGCGGCCGCCCTTCGTGTCCTCCGCCCGTGGGCCCTACCTGCGGACGGTCGAGGGGGAGGAGCTCGTCGACTTCATCGCCTCGTGGGGGGCGATCATCCTCGGACACGCCCATCCCGACGTCGTCGCGGCCGTCGTCGACGCTGCGGCTCGAGGGACCAGCTACGGCGTCCCCACCCTCGGTGAGGTCGAGTACGCGGAGCAGATCGCCGGGATGCTCCCCCACGTCGAGATGCTCCGGATGGTGAACTCGGGAACCGAGGCGACGATGTCGGCGGCTCGGCTCGCCCGAGGCGCGACCGGCCGCGAGGTGATCCTCAAGTTCGAAGGGTGCTACCACGGCCACGGCGACGCCTTCTTGGTGAAGGCGGGCTCGGGGGCGGCCACCCTCGGGGAGCCGGACAGTCCCGGCGTGCCTGGTGGCACCGCGGCGACGACGAGGATCGCCCGGTTCAACGACCTCGACTCGGCGGCCGCGGCCCTCGCCCCCGGCGACGTCGCCGCCGTGGTCGTCGAACCCGTGGCGGGCAACATGGGGGTGGTGCCGCCCGAGCCCGGGTTCCTCGAGGGCCTGCGATCCCTCACCGACCGCCACGGGACCCTCCTGATCTTCGACGAGGTGATGACGGGCTTCAGGGTCGGTCCCGGAGGAGCCGCCGGCCGCTACGGGGTCACCCCCGACCTGACGACCCTCGGCAAGGTCGTCGCCGGAGGGACCCCGGCGGCCGTGTACGGGGGACGTCGAGACCTCGTTTCCCGGATGGCGCCGACGGGACCCATCTACCAGGCCGGGACCTTGGCCGGGAATCCCCTGGCCGTCGCCGCCGGGATCGCCACGCTCCGGCGCATCGAGAGGGATCCGGGCCTCTACGACCGTCTCGAAGCGATGGGCGCCGAGACCGAGGAGCGACTCGGTGCCGCCCTCCGACGGCACGGGATCGACGGGACGGTCCAGCGGGTCGGTTCCATGTTCACGGTGTTCTTCGGGCCGAAGGTGGTGCGGAGCTGGGACGACGCGGTCACCGTCGACCGGGACCGGTTCGCTCGCTTCTTCCACGCGGCGCTCCGACGCGGCGTGCTGCTCCCGCCGTCGCCCTTCGAGGCCCTCTTCCTCACCGACGCCCACGGCGACGTCCTCGACGGGGCCCTCGGCGCGCTCGAGTCGGCGATCGGCGACGCCGCATGACCCGGCTCCTCGACGCCCTCGCCCGCCGACCGGTCGACCGGCCCCCGCTGTGGATCATGCGCCAGGCGGGACGGTACCTGCCCGAGTACCGGGAGCTTCGCCGCCGCCACGGGTTCCAGGAATCGATCCGGGACCCGCGGATCGCGGCCGAGATCACCCTGCAGCCCATCCGGCGCTTCGGTTTCGACGGGGCGATCCTCTTCGCCGACATCATGACGCCCCTCGAGGCGATGGGCGTCCACGTCACCTTCGACCCGGGGCCGAAGCTCACACCGGCGACCCTGGCCGAGGTCGCCGACCTCCCCGACCTCGACCTGGAGCGGGTGGCGAACGTCGCCGAGACCCTCCGCCTCGTCCGCGAAGCAGTGCCCGCCGAGGTGACGATCATCGGGTTCGCCGGCGCCCCCACGACGCTCCTCGCCTACCTCCTCGAGGGAGGAGCATCCAAGGACCACCTCCTCCTCCGGCGGGCCATGCACACCGGCGGAGGGGAGCTCGACGCCGCCCTCGACACCCTGGCTCGCGCCATGCACGCCTACCTCACCATGCAGATCGACGCCGGTGCCCAGGTCGTCCAGCTCTTCGACTCGTGGGCCGGGGTCCTTTCCCGGGAGCTGCTCGAGACCCGGGCGTTCCCGGCGGCGGCGTCGGTCCTCGCCGACCTCGACGTCCCGACGATCTACTTCGCTCCCGGCGCCGGCCACGCCCTCGCCTCGATGCGGTCGGTGGGAGCCGACGCCTACGGCGTCGACTGGCGGATCCCCATCGACGAGGCCTGGGACACCCTCGGCGGCGACGTCGCCATCCAAGGCAACCTCGACCCGGCGCTGCTCCTCACCGACCCGACGACGATCCGGGCCGCGGTCGACGACCTCCTCACCCGAACCGCCGGTCGGCCCGGTCACGTCGTCAACCTCGGTCACGGCATCGACCGCCGCACCCCGCTCGAGCACGTGGCGGCGCTCGTGGCGGCCGTACGAGGAGGCGAACGCTGATGGAGATCTCCCCCGAGCTCCTCGAACGCCACGACCAGCCCGGCCCGCGCTACACGTCGTATCCGACCGCCGTCGAGTTCACCACCTCGTTCGGCCCCGACGACCACGCCGAACGCCTGCGGATGACGGCCGACGACGCCGACGCCCCGCTGTCGCTCTACGTCCACCTGCCCTTCTGCGAAGCCCGCTGCTCCTTCTGCGCCTGCCACGTCGTCGTCGCCAGACGCCCCTCGGTCGCCGACGCCTACCTCCGCCGTGTCGAACGCGAGGCCGGGATCGTCGCCGGGCTCTTGGGCGAGGGGCGTCCGCTCGTCCAATACCACTGGGGCGGGGGAACGCCCACCTACTACTCGCCCGAGGCGCTGGCGCGGCTCCATCGCTCGCTGACCCACCACTTCGACCTCCGGCCCGGCGCCGAGGTCGCCGCCGAGGTCGACCCCCGGGTCACCACCACCGAGCACCTCGAGACGATGCGCGAGCTCGGCTTCGATCGCCTGTCGTTCGGCGTCCAGGATCTCGATCCCGACGTGCAGGAGCGGATCGGACGCTTCCAGACCGTCGAACAGACCGTCGAGCTGTACGAGACGGCGCGGCGCCTCGGCTACGAGTCGATCAACCTCGACCTCGTCTACGGCCTCCCGGGCCAGACCGAGGCCACGATGACCGCGACGCTCGACACGGTCGTCGAGCTGCGCCCCGACCGGCTCGCCGTCTACTCCTTCGCGTACGTGCCGTGGATGCGGCCGCATCAGCGGCGCATCGCCGAGCAGGACTTGCCCGACCGGTACCGGAAGTTCCGGCTCCTGTCCCTCCTCGCCGAGCGGCTCACCGACGCCGGGTACCAGCCCATCGGCATGGACCACTACGCCCTGCCCGACGACGAGCTGGCGATCGCCGCCGTGGAGGGCACGCTCACCCGGAACTTCATGGGGTACACGACCCGGCGGGGCGTCGGCGTGGTCGCGCTGGGGAGCTCCGGGATCAGCGACCTCGCCGGTGCCTACGCCCAGAACCATCGTCGTCTCGCCGACTACTACGCGGCGGTCGATCGAGGGACGCTGCCGGTCGAACGCGGCGTCGCCCTCACCGACGACGACCTCCTTCGGCGGTACGTGATCACCGAGCTCATGTGCAACGCGACGATCGGCGACGCCGACCTCCGCTCCCGGTTCGGGGTCGGTCTCGCCGAGGCCTTCGCCGCCGAGCTCGAGACCTTGACGGGACCCGGCGGCCTCGTGGACGAGGGCATGGTCACGGTCACCCCGGAGGCGGTGACGGCGACCGACCTCGGCCGGCTCTTCATCCGCAACCTCGCTCGCGTCTTCGACGCCCGCACCCGCGAGCCGGAGGACCGTCCGGTGTTCTCGAGGACGATCTGACATGACCCCGGAGCACGAGGTCGTCGTCGTCGGTGGGGGCTTCGGTGGGCTGCTCGTGGCCACCGAGCTGGCAGCGCGAGGCCGCGACGTGCTCCTCGTGGACGCGGCCGAGGCTCCGGGAGGGGTCGCGGCGACGATCGAGGACGACGGGTTCGTCCTGGAACCCGCGGCCGGGACCCTCCTCCTCCCCCATCCGAAGCTGACGCCGCTGCTGGCGCGGGCGGGGGTGGCGGTGGAGCCCGCGTCCCCGTCGGCCGGAGTTCGCTACGTGTGGACCCGAGGGCGGCTCGCGGCGATCCCCAGCTCCCCGAAGGCTCTGATCACGCCCGCGATCTCGCTCCGCGGCAAACTCCGGATGGCGTTCGAGCCCTTCGTCCGCATGCCTCCGCCGGGCGAGGAGGAATCCCTCCACGGCTTCCTCACCCGCCGCCTCGGCGACGAGGCCGGAGGCCTCCTCGCCCACGTCGCGGCCTCCGGGGTGTTCGCCGGAGATCCTCGCCGACTCTCGGCGGCTGCGGCCTTCCCCGGGGTCGTCGAGCTCGAGCGGACGGGCGGCAGCCTGGCTCGGGGGGCGATCCGGCGGCTCCGCGCCGCGTCCCGACCCCGCCCGCCGCGACCCACGAGCCACCTGCCGGTCGGAGGCATGGCGAAGGCCGCTCGGACGATGGCCGCCGCCCTCGGCGACGGGTACCGGGCGTCGTTTCCCGTCGCCGCCGTCCTCCCCGACGGGGGTGCCTGGAGGGTCGAGGGTCCCGAGACCCTGACCGCGGCAGCGGTCGTCGTCGCCCTCCGCCCCGGCGACGCCCGAGCGGTGCTCCCCACGATCGTCTCCGAACTCCCGGACGGGTGGCCGTCCTCCCCGGTGGCCGTCGTGGGGATCGGCGGCACCGCCGCCGACGTTCCGCTCCCGGAGGGATTCGGGTTCCTGACGGGTCCCGACGTGGATGCCGCCACCGTGGGCTGCCTGTTCGAGTCCTCCTATGCCCCACGCCGAGCCCCCGAAGGTTGCGCCTTGGCGAAGGCCATCGTCGGCGGGGCCCGCCGGCCCGACCTCGCGGACCGCTCCGACGCAGACCTCGTCTCGGTCGTCGTCGGAGATCTCGAACGAGCCCTCGGCGTGTCGGTGACCCCGAGCTGGACCAGGGTGGTCCGCCACCCCGAGGGCATCCCCCACTACGACCTCGGGCATCGTCACAGGCTCTCCGCCCTCGACCGGATCGAGGCGCACCATGCCGGCCTCGTCTTCGCCGGCTGGGGATATCGGGGGATCGGGCTCGCCCACCTCGCCGCCGACGCGGCCAGGGTCGCGGACCGGCTGGAGCGGCGATGAGGAGCACGGCGAGCGGGCGTTCGACCCCGCGGGGGTTCTGGGCGGTCTGGACGGCCGTCGCCCTCGACCTGCTCGGGTTCGGGATCATCATCCCCATCCTTCCCCTCTACGCGGCGGAATTCGGGGCCGATCCGCCGACCATCGGGCTGCTCCTCGCCGCCTACTCCCTGGCACAGCTCGTCTTCGCCCCCGTGTGGGGCCGACTCTCGGACCGGGTGGGACGCAAACCCGTCCTCGTCGTCACCCTCGTCGGCTCGGCCGTCGGCAGCCTCGTGCTCGCTCTGGCGGGATCGGTGGTGATCCTCTTCGTCGGCCGCATCGTGGACGGGGTGTCGGGCGCGAGCGTCGCCGTCGCGCGCGCGGTCGTCGCCGACACCGCAGACGAGGCAGCGCGGCCTCGGCTCATGGGCCTCCTCGGCGCGGCCTTCGGAGTCGGCTTCGTCCTCGGTCCGGCCCTCGGTGGCCTGGCGGGCCTGTTCGGCCAACGAGTTCCGTTCCTCATCGCCGCGGTGATCGCCGCGGGCAACGCCGTCGTCACGTGGCGTCGCCTTCCCGAGACCCGCTCCCGTACCCCTGCGATGGTCCCGACGGGCCTCCGGGCGTTCCGAGAGGTCGGCGACGGGGTGGCCCCGCTCATCGTCCTGTCCTTCGTGGCGGTGGCGGCGTTCAGCCTCTTCGAGTCCACCTTCGCGCTCCTCGCCGCCGAACGACTCGCCCTGACGACCCCGGCGGTGTCGGGGATCTTCGCCCTCGTCGGGCTCGTCCTCGTCGCGACCCAGGCGGGTCTGGTCGGCCCGATGTCGCGGCGCTTCTCGGAGCTCGCGCTCGTCGGGATCGGACTGGGACTCGACGTGGGGGGTTTCCTCGCCGTGGCGATGGGCACGTCGTGGCTCGGGCTCGGCCTGGGAGTCGTGCTCCTCGCCGTCGGGCAGGGTCTGGCTACGCCGGCGATCTCGTCGGTGATCGCCGGGCGCGCCCCAACGGGGCGGGCCGGCGCCGTGCTCGGCATCCATCAGTCCGCCGGCGGTCTCGCCCGAGTGGTCGGGCCCGTCGTCGGGGGCGTCCTCTACGCCGTCGGCGCCGCGATGCCGTACTTCACGGCTGCCTTCGCCACGCTCGGGGCGCTCGTCGCCCTGCCGCGTGCCGTCCTCCGTCCGGAGCTTCGTCCCCTGCCACCCGATCGGTGACGGTGGCCGGTTCCCGGCGCTCCGAGCGCCGGAGACGACGCGTCGCGGCATGGATCCCGAGGAGAGGCCGAGAGGCTCGGGGGCGAAGCCCGTGGGGCGAGACCGCACCCAGGGCACTCGCCTCCCCGCCGTCCCCGGGGGGAGCGTTCGACCCGGCTCTTGGCCCCGGGGACTTCAGCGGCTCGGCGGTGCGATGATCGAGAAGGTTCCACCCTGGGGATCACCGACGACGGCCATCCGGCCCACCGGAGTGTCGAAGGCGGGCACGGACACCGACCCTCCCAGGCGTTCTAGGCGTGCGATCGTCTCGTCTATGTCCGCGACGTGGAAGTAGACCATCCAATGGGCCGGCACCTCGGCCGGCCACCCGTCGTCCATGGTGAGGATCCCGCCGTTGTAGGGATCCTCCGCCCACGGGCCGCCCGCCGGCTTGTCGAGGGTGATGAGCCAGTACTCGGCGGGGGCGTCCCCGCCGGCGAACCGCTCGAAGCCCCAGCCGAACACTTCCCCGTAGAAGCCGCGGGCCGCCGCCGAGTCGCGGGTGTTCAGCTCGTTCCAGATCAGCGAGCCGGGAGCGTCGAACAGCTCCGCCCCGGCGTGCTCCCCGGCCTGCCACAGCGCGAGCACGGCTCCTTCCGGATCGGCCACCACCGCCATCTCGCCTGCCGAGGGAATCACCATCGGGGGTGTCAGCACCGAGCCTCCCGCGGCCGTCCACCGCTCCACGGTCGCGGCGAGGTCGTCGACGGCGACGTATGAGGTCCACATCGGGGGGATCCCCGGCTCGAGGGCGTCGGCCGGAAGGGGACCGAGCCCGGCGACCGGCTTCCCGTCCTTCGCGAACACCGTGTACCCGTACTCGTCGGCCGGGCCCTGCCGATCGGCTGCGGTCCAGCCGAACAGCTCGGTGTAGAAGCGGCTCCCCTCCCCCGGGTCGGGGAGCGCGAGGTCCGTCCACGAGAACAGACCGTTGGGGTGGGCCATGGCGTCGTCTCCTTCGGGCTCGTCGTCCCCCCTCACCGAACCTACACGCCGCGGCGACCCTGCGGGGGAGCCGGAGCTCCTCGGCCGGTCCGTAGCCGGTCGATCGCGGCGAGGGCGTCGTCGAGCCGATCCGGGGGCACGAGGAGATGGTCGTGGAAGTACCCGGCGAGGACGTTGCAGGGGATGCCCTGCTCGGCGAAGGCGGCGGCGACCGCCGCGGTGAGCCCGACCGCCGCCAGCGAGCTGTGGACGTCGAGGGTCACCCACCTGCCCACGAAGGCGATCTCCCAGCCTCGAGCCTCGGCGACCTCGAGGCTCGCCACGACGGTGACCCCCTCCGCTTCGACGACGAGCGCGTCGACGCCGTCGCCGACGGAGACCGGCTCGTCGGTGCGGGCCACGGCATAGGAGCCTTCCCTCACCGTGGCCGTCAGCGCTCCCAGGAGCCGGGTGAGGTCCGTCTCTCCCGGTGGCGTGGTCACGATCGACCGCGCCCCACCCACGACGACAGCCGCCGCATCGCCTCGGCGACCTGGTCGGTGGCCTCCGAGTAGGAGAACCGGACCCAACGGTGGCCCTCCTCGGGATCGAAGTCGGTCCCCGGGGTGGCCGTGATCCCCAGCTCGTCGAGCCATCGGGTGCAGAGCTCGGCGGCGTCGCCGAGGTGGTCGACGCGGGCGTAGACGTAGAAGGCCCCGTCGGCGGGGGCGACGTCGTCGATGCCGGCCTGCGCGAGCCCGTCGAGGACGATGCGACGCCGCTCCTGATACCGCGCCACGTTGGCATCGAGCTCGTCGACGCAGTCGAAGGCGGCGATCCCGGCGAGCTGGGACAGGGTCGGGGGCGAGATGAACAGGTTCTGGGCGAGCCGCTCGACGGGTCGGACCAGCTCCTCGGGGAGGACGAGCCAGCCCAGCCGCCAGCCGGTCATCGAGAAGTACTTGGAGAAGGACTGGACGACGACCGCGTCGTCCCACAGGGCCGCGGCGGTCGTCTCGGCGGATCCGTAGGAGATGCCGTGGTAGATCTCGTCGGAGACGAGCCGCACGTCCCGCCGACGGCACCATGCGACGACCGCCTCGAACTCGCGGGGGGTGAGCATCGTGCCGGTCGGGTTGGAGGGCGAGGCGACGACGAGGCCGTCGAGGGGCCCGGCGGCGTCGAGACGTTCTGGAGTGGGGACGAAGCGGGTCGAGGCGTCGACGCGGATCGGGACCACCTCGAGATCGAGGGCACCGAGGATGTTTCGGTAGGCCGAGTAGCCGGGAGCGGTGACCCCGACCCGGGCGCCCGGATCGAAGGCGGCCAGGGCGGTGAGGACGAAACCGCCGGAGGCGCCGACGGTGACCGCCACCCTCGAGGCGGGCACGACCACGCCGTAGCGTTCACGGTACCACCGGGCGATCCGCTCCCGGAGTTCGGGGATGCCCAGGGCGGCGGTGTAGCCGAGCCGATCGTCGCCGAGGGCGGCCCGGGCGGCGGCGAGGACCCCGGAGGGAGCGGGGGTCGTCGGCTGGCCCACCTCGAGGTGGAGCACGTCCCCGCCGGCCGCCGCCCGCCGATCGGCGGCCTTCATCATCTCCATCACCACGAAAGGGGCGACTCGGGAACGCTCGGAGGGTTGCACGGCGCCGACAGCGTAGCCGTCAGAACCCGCACTCCGAGGTGCCGTCTCGGGTCGTGCCGGCACTCGTGTCCCCGGCGAGGACCGCGGCGACGGTGCGCCGGATCTTCGGTACGTCGGGGATCGGGTATCGCTTCGGGGTTCGCCCGGCGTTGTAGCGGGGCGGAACGAAACCGACGGTCACGATGTCGTCGAAGTCGATCGCGGCGAGCCGCTCGACGAGGTCAGGGAGGGCGTTGAGGGGAACGTCGGTGACCACCGACCGTTCGAGGACGTCGGCGATCCGGGGGAATCGCCGGAACAGGTCGAGGGGATCGGCGTGGGCGAGGAAGGAACGCACGAGGCATCGCTGCCGCTTCATGCGGGCGTAGTCGGACGAACCGATCCGCCACCGGGACCAGGCGAGGGCCTCGAGCCCCGAGAGGTGATGCCAGCCCGGCTCCACCGAGATCGCAGCCTTCGGCGCGCCCTCTCGTGGGGCGGAGACCCGGACGTGCATCGGCTCGGTGACGTAGACGTCGACGCCGCCGACCGCGTCGACGAGATCGACGAAGGCGCCCATGTCGACGAGCACGTAGTAGTCGATGGGGAGGTCGAGGAGATGGGCGAGCACGTCCCGGAGGGCCGCCATCCCCGGGTCGGGGGTGTTCGGATACCGGTCGTACCAGTCCCGGGTCTCCCGGTACACCTTGTTGAGCATGTCGGCGAAGCAGTGGCACGACTCGAAGGGCGGTTCGTCGGGGACGCCGTCCCCGTCGAGGTCGGTCCAGGCGTCCGGGTAGCCGTCCCCGTCCTCGTCGGAGAGGTCGTACTCCCGGACCCGCCGTTCCAGTCCGATGAAGGAGTTGCGGAGATGGCGGGGCAGCGGCACGTTCTTGAAGTTGCGGGGGATGCCGAAGAGGGCCGTGCGCCCGGTCTCCAGGTCCACGGACATGACGATCATCGTGTCGGTGCGTAGCCCTTCCCGACCCGGGCCCGCGTCGCCGCCGACGAGGAGGATCGTGAGCCGATCGGTCGGGAGCCGCTCTCGGAGCGGCAGGTAGGTGGAGAGCGCCCGCAGGGGACGGGGGTCTTCGAGGTAGGCCTCGAGGTCGTCGGCGGCGAGGAAGCGCCGAAGCGCGCCCGCGGCGGTGAGCCGGCGTTCGAGTCGGGGCAACGGGGCGTCGAGACCCACGTCGACGACGAGACGGGGCTCCTCGGCCGCGGTGAAGACCGAGGTGAGCAGATCCCGGGCCCGGAGTGCGTAGGAGATCCCGGCGAGATGGGGGAGGGCCACGAGCGCGGCCAGGGCGACGACGCCGGCCTTGACGGGTCCGACGCGGCGGTGACGGGGCACGGCGACGTGGTAGGCGTCGACGACCGCCGCCGCTCGCCAGGCTGCGACGGCGAGGGAGACCACCGCGACGGCCACGAGCACCGAGGGCCGGACGAGGAGCTTGGCGATCCCCACGGCTCCCAGGCGCTGCAGGGCGACGCCCGCGGCGACGAGCACCAGGGTCGGGAGGAACACCACGAGGCCCCGGAAGCGCCGCCCGACGAGGCACTGGCCCGCACCGGGGACGAGGGCCGACAGCGCCGCGGCGAGGAGGCCGCGCCGGTCTCCACCGTCCGACGCCCACCGGCTGCCCATCGCCTCCGAGCCTATCGGGAAGGACGGTTTGTGGGTGAGGGCTCAGCGGTCGAGTTTCACCCAGAGCGGGAGATGGTCGGATCCCGTGGCGCCGACGTCGATCCAGGCATCGCGGACCTCGGCGGCGAGGTCGGGGGTGACGAGGCAGTGGTCGATCCG
>DRQR01000066.1 GCA_011371355.1 Actinomycetota bacterium | reverse complement strand
CCAGGTAGAGCGCCTGGCTGCCCGCCCCGGCCCACGAGCCGAGGGCGGCCCCGGCGAGGAGCACGGCGAAGGTCTGGCCGGTGATCGGCACCGGCGTGAAGGGAAGGGGGATGCGGATCTGGGCGCCGAGGGCCGTGAGGAGCGCGAAGGCGACCACGAGCGCCGCGGTGACGGCCGCCGACCGGGCCCGGAGTGGGGTGGTGAGCGTTCCTCGATGGGTGAGCTGCATCGGCCTCCTCCTCTGCGGGGCGCCATCGTATCACCACGGTGAAGTCGAGCCGGCGACGTGCCGATAGCTCCTCCATGTGGATGCGGATCGGGATCGTCGTCGGCCTCCTCGTCGCGGCCTTCGCCGCGCCGGCGGCCGCCGTCGAGCCGCCGGCGGACCTGCTCCCCGGCTCGTCTCGCCAGCCGGCCTTCCATCGCTCGCAGCGCTCGGGGGCCGTGCTCGGGCGGCTCCTCATCCCGGCGATCGGGGTCGACGAGACCGTACGGGCGGGCGTCGACCTGTCGATCATCGACCTCGGTCCCGCCCACTGGGTGGGTACTTCCCCGCCGGGAGGCCCCGGGAACGCGGTCCTCGCCGGGCATCGCACCACCGGGACGGCTCCGTTCCGGGACCTCGACCGGCTCGAGGTCGGCGACCTCGTGATCTTCCGTCGGGAGGGCCGGCCCGACGCGCTCTATCGGGTCTCGGAGACCTTCGTCGTCGATCCCGACGACGTCTGGATCACCTACGAGTTCGGCCGGCCGCTCCTGACGATGTTCGCCTGTCATCCCAAGGGGTCGGCCCGATACCGGATCGTCGTCCAGGCCGAGCTCGTCGGCGTCGGGCGCATCGCCTGATCCCCGGGGATCGTCTCGTCGAGGCCGGTCGTGCCTCCCCGGGGGCCATCGCCGTGGGGCTTGCGGGCCGGGCCCGGTAGGCTGGCCGTCTCATGGAGCACGCCGCCGTCGAGCCGCGAGATCCCTGGGCCGACGTGCCTCCCGAGGTTCGGCCCCCCGGTCGGCTTCCCGCCTGGCCGTTCTTCCTCGTCGGCTTCCTCCTCCTCGTCGGCGCCCTCGCCGCCTACCTGCCGAACGTCGAACTGCCCTGGTACACCTTCTCGCCGGGTCCCGTCTACGACACCGCGGACTTCATCGAGGTGCCGACCGGCACCGACCGTCCCGGGGAGCTGTTCTTCCTCACCGTGTCCCTCAAGGTGGCCAATCCCTACGACTGGCTGGGGGCGAAGCTCGACCGACGCGTCGATCTCGTGCCGATCGTCAACGTCCGGCCCCCGGGGGTCACCGAGGAGCAGCTCCGTCGGGAGAACCTGGCTCGGATGGAGCAGGCCAAGCGGGACGCCACCTTCGTCGCCCTCACCCGCTTGGGGTACGAGGTGACGCTCGTCGGCACGGGGGCGCTCGTGATCGACACGGTGGAGGGCTCCGGCGCCGACGGGGTGCTCCTGCCGGGGGACGTCATCGTCGAGGTGGACGGTCGGCCGATCGAGTTCCGCGACGACGTCGTCGAGCTGCTCGAGGACCGTCGGATCGGCGACGAGGTGCGGCTCGTGGTGGAGCGGACGCCCCCCGGTGGGGGCGAGCCCGAGCGGACGGCGGTGACGATCGTCCTCGGACCCCACGTCGACGATCCGTCGCGACCGATGATCGGGGTGCTCTTGGACAACAACGAGCCGATCGTCGAGTTCCCCGTCGAGGTGGAGATCGATTCTCGGAACATCGGGGGGCCGTCGGCGGGGATGATGTTCGCGCTCCAGATCATGAACGAGCTCGGCCCCGAGGACCTCGCGAAGGGACACCGGATCGCCGGGACGGGCACGATCGACCGGGAGGGGAACGTCGGGGCCATCGGCGGGGTGCGCCAGAAGGTCTACGCCGCGATCGACGCCGGCGCCGAGGCGGTGCTCGTGCCCGAGGCGAACTACGAGGACGCCCTCGTGGCGGCCGGCGACGACGTCGAGCTCGTCGAGGTCTCGACCATCGACGACGCCCTCGCCTTCCTCGACGGGCTCGAGCCGGTGGGGAGCTGACGGCGAATCCGTTCCTCCTCGCGGGGAGGTCGTTACCCTGGATCCCATGACCGATTCCCCCGCGGGTGGCCCGTTCGTCGAGGAGTTCCCGGTCGTCAGGAAGGGGTACGACCGTCGAGCCGTCGACGAGTTCAAGGAGGCCGCCGGGCGGCGCATCGCCGAGCTCGAGGCGGAGGTGGGGCGGCTCACGGCCCTCGTCGACCAGCTCGGCATCGCCGATCCGGTCGAGCTCGGGGAGGAGCTGCGGAGGATCGGGACGGAGGTCGCCGAGGTGCTCGATGCCGCTCGGCGGGCCGCCACGGAGCTGCGTCGCCGAGCCGAGACCGACGCGGCGAGGCGGCTCGAGGAGGCCGAGGAGCGGGCGGCGAGCCTCGTCGCCGAGGCGGAGGAGGCCGCCTACGGGCTCCGGGCGTCGGCCTGGGAGGCGGGTGCCGCGATGTTGCGGTCGGCCTCCTCGGAGGCCGAGGCGATGCTCGGCGCGGCGGAGAAGGACGCGATGTTGGTGCGCGCCGAGGCCGAACGGGAGGCGCTGCGGCTCGTCGCCGATGCCCGGCGGGAGCGGGACGAGCTCGTGGGGGCGGCTCGCGAGGAGGCGGAGCGGACCGTCGCCGAGGCCCGGCGGGAGGCCGAGACGATCCTCGAGGCTGCTCGCCGGCAGGCCGAGGCGGCGCAGGAGCGGGCCCGCGCCCTCGAGGATCGCCGGGCCGAGCTCATGGCCGAGCTCGAGGCGGCTCGAGCCTCGATCGGACGTCTCGAGGAGGAGATCGAGTCTCGACGGCAGGAGCTCGAGGAGCCCGTCGCCGTCCCCGAGCCCGCCGTCGACCCGTCCGACGACTGGGTGGACGAGGACGCCACGGTGCGGATCGTCCCGGCCGACCGGGTGGTGCCGGTCGCCGAGGTCGACGCCCTGGAGCTCGCCGCCGAGGTCGAGGCGCTCCGTCGCGGCGAGGAGGCCGAGGCGCAGTTCCCCGAGCCGCTCCCCACCCCGGGGCCGCTGCCGATGCCCGAGCCGATGCCGATTCCCGAGCCGACGCCGACCCCCGAACCGGCCCCGCCGCCGGCTCCCACCCCGGTGCCCGAACCGATCCCGCCGCCCGAGCCCGAACCTCGACCCGAGCCCGAACCGGCTCCCGAGCCCGAACCCGGTCCCGAGCCCGAGCCCGGTCCGGGTCCCCTCCCGGGCGAACCCGCCACCCCGTCCGGGGAGGTCGAGGCCGTCGAGGAGGTCGAGGCCGTCGAGGAGCTCGTCAGGGCCGCCGCCGGGATCTCGCCGGCGCCCGCCGCCGAGCCCGAGCCCGACGGCGACGACCTGGCATCGCTCTTCGCCGCCCTGCGCGACCAGGCCGCCGCGCCGGAGCCCCCGGCGACCACCGGAGCGTCGACCGAAGAGGTCGCGACGCCCGCCGCCGAGGACCCCGTCGGCGAGTCGCCGACTCCTCCCGTCGTCGGCCTCGATCCCTTCGAGGTGCGGGACCGGCGTCTCCTCCCCGTCGAGAACGAGGCGCTGCGAGCGGCGAAGCGGATCCTCGTCGAGCTCCAGAACGAGGCCCTCGAACGCCTCCGCCTCGAT
>DRQR01000065.1 GCA_011371355.1 Actinomycetota bacterium | reverse complement strand
CGAAGAACCAGAGGGGCCGACCTCGCCAGTCGGCCCGTCGCCAGCGGGTCTCGTCCATGAGCTCGACGAGGGTGGGCTCGATGATCGCCGCCACCTCGGCGGGATCGGGGACGAGGCGCTCGGGCCGTCGGACCCTGGCGACGACGGGGACGATCCACCGCTCCCGATCTCGGGTGGTCAGCGGCTCGAGCCCCCCGAGGATCTCGACGACGTGGTCGGGAGGGAGCCCGATCTCCTCGGTGGTCTCCCGCAGGGCGGTGTCGAGGGGGGTCTCCCCCGGTTCGATCCGACCGCCCGGGAAGACGACATCCCCGGGATGGGTACGCATCTCGTCGGGCCTCCTCGTGAGGATGACCCGGACCCCTCCGTCGGCCTCGTAGAGGGGGACGAGCACGGCCGCCCGGGCGTCGGGTCGATCGACGACCGGACCCAGGGCTTCGAGGGCCTTCCAGACGTCCACCGGCCGAGGATAAGCCGATAGGCTCCCAGGACCATGCCGCGCCCGCTCCACACCCGTCCCCGGACCACCGGCCGGCTCGTCCTCCGACCGCTCCGTCGCCGCGACGCGGCCGAGCTCGACGATGCGGTCCGATCGTCCCTGCCCGAGCTGCGACGGTGGCTGCCCTGGGCGGTCGAATACTCGCGGGGCTCGGCGCAGCGCTTCATCAGGGAGTCGATGAACGCCTGGACCGACGCTCGGGCCTTCGACTTCGGGATCCGGCTCCGGGAGGATCCCGACCGGCACCTCGGAAACGCCTCGATCTGGTGGGTGTCCCGCCCCAACCGGATCGGAGAGATCGGCTACTGGATCCGCACCGACGCCGCGGGACGGGGCTACGCCACCGAGGCGGCGGGTCGGCTCCTCCGGGTCGGCTTCGAGGAACTGGGCCTCCACAAGATCCAGGTACGGATCGCGGTGGGCAACGAGGGGTCGCGGCGCGTCGCCGAGAAACTCGGGTTCGTCTTCGAGGGGGTGCTCCGCGACGAGGTGAAGGTCGGAGACCGCTGGCTCGATCACTCGTCGTGGAGTCTCCTCGATCACGAATGGCGACGCGCCCACGCCGAGGAGCTCCGGTAGCAGCGTGGGCCGCCTCCTCCAGGTCCTCGTCGACATCCTCCTCCCGGTCTTCGCCATCGTCGGGGTGGGTGCGGTCGCGGGGCGGCGGCTCCGGATCGATCCCCGCACCCTCTCGACGGTGGCCTACTGGATCACCGGACCCGCCTTCGTCTTCGCCGTCCTCTCCAGGGCCGAGCTCGGCGCCGACCTCGTGGTGAAGACCGTCCTCGCCACCGCGGCGGCGATGGCGGCGGCCGGCGTCGTCGGCGTCGCGGTGACGCGGGCTCGTCGCCGGCCGGCGCCGGTCGTCGGTGCGGTGACCCTCACGTCGATCTACGGAAACGTCGGGAACTTCGGATTGGCGATCGTGGCCTTCGCCTACGGGGACCGGGCCCTGCCCCTCGCCGGCATCGTGCTCGTCGTCGTCAACGTCGTCGGCCTCGTCGTCGGGGTGGCCGCCGCCCATCGGGCCCACGGGTGGACCGTCGCCCTCCGCCGGGCGATCCTGGCCCCGATGACCCTGGCCGTCGCACCGGCGATCGCCGTGAACCTCGCCGGCTCCGAGCTCCCCCTGTGGCTCGATCGATCGGTGGGACTCCTCGCCGACGCCCTCATCCCGATGATGCTCGTCACCCTCGGCGTCCAACTCGCCGGGATGCGTTCGGCCCGCCTCGACGTCGACGGCGCCACCGCCCTCGTCTCGAAACTCCTCGTGGCTCCCCTCGCCGCGGTCGTCGCCGGCCGCATCGCAGGTCTCACCGGGATCGCCGCCGGCACGATCGTGCTCCAGTCCGCCATGCCCCCGGCGGTGTTCACCGCCCTCATCGGCATCGAACACGACCTCGAGCCCGACCTCGTCACCGCCACGGTCGTCGGCGGGACCCTCCTGTCGGTGCTCACCCTCCCGCTCGTGCTCCTCGCCCTCGGCTGATCACTTCTTCTGGTTGGGCTCGTAGTAGGGGTTCGTCCCTGCGGCGTGGTCGGTGACGTCGACGACCTTGGAGATCTCGGGGACGAGCGCCACGATCGTGGCCTCGATCCCCTGGGAGAGGGTCACGGACGCCAGACCGCAGCCCACGCAGCCGCCCCCGAGCCGCACGTAGGCGGTCTGGTCCTCGACGGCGACGAGCTCACAGCTCCCACCGTGGGCGGCGATGGCGGGATTGATCTGGCGTTCGATGACGTGGGCGACCTGTTCGGCCACCGGCGACGACGGATCCGGAGGGGGACCCTCCCCGAGGATCGTCGGGCTCGGCTTGTTCGGGTTGTCGATCCGCAGCGTGGGGTCGAGGAGGTCCCGGGAGAGGTCGACGACCGCACCCCGGAGCTTCTCGACGCTGTCGGCGGGTACCACGACGTGGAGGTCCCCGTGGCGTTCGACGACGGCGTCCGCCGGGGCGAGGTCGAGCACGACGAGGTGCATCTCGTAGGCGTAGTCGGTGCCCCGGACCCCGACCACTTCGAGGAGGAGGCCGAGCTCGTCCGCGTCGGGCTCCCGACGGCGGATCTCCTCGAGACGGGCGAGGGCCCGCTCGGTGATCGTGAGGATGCGAGACTGGTCGTTCATGAGCTCCCGTTCGTCGGCGGTGGCGGCATTCTCCCACGGCGAGGACCCTCGGACGGGCCGTCGTCGCCGCCGGCGCGTGGCCCTCGTGGCCTCGGCGTCAGGGTACCGTCTCGGCGACTTCCTCGACGCCGCCCGCGCCCTGCGCCTCGAGGTCGTCCTCGCCACCGACGCCGCCCCTCCCGCCCCCACCCTCGGCCCACATCGGGTCCTCACCGTCGACCTCTCCCGCATCGACGAGGCCGCCGCCGCCATCGCCCGCACCGAGCCGGAGGCGATCGTGCCGGTCGAAGACGTCGGGGTTCGGGTCGCGGCGGCCGCCGCCGCGCTCCTCGGACTCCCGGCGAACCCCCCGGAGGCCGCCGCCGCGGCCCGAGACAAGCTCCTCGCTCGGCGACGACTCGCCGCCGGCGGCATCCACCAGCCCGAGTTCCTCCCGGTCCCGCCCGGTGGTCTCGGCGCCGTCGCGGCACGGCTGGGGGGTCCCATCGTCGTCAAGCCGCGACGCCTGTCGGGGGGACGGGGCGTGCTCCGCCTCGAGACGGCCGCCGACGCCGACGTCGTCGAGGAGCGCATCCGGAGGATCGTCGCCGACGAGGGCGGGGACCCGACCGAGGACCTCGTGGCCGAACGCTACGTGCCCGGACCCGAGCTCGCCGTCGAGGGAGTCCTCCGCCGCGGCGAACTCGAGGTCCTCGCCACGATCGACGTCCCCGACGCCTCGTCCGGACCCACCTTCGAGGAGACGTTCCTCATCGCCCCGTCCCGGCTGCCCGACGCCGCCCTCGACGCGGCGATCGCCACGCTCTCGGACGCCGTGGCCGCCCTCGGCCTCGTCGAAGGACCGATCCACGCCGAGCTCCGCCTCGCCGAGACGCCGATGATCCTCGAGATCGCCGCCAGGCCGATCGGCGGGCGATGCGGCCGGGCATTCCGGTTCGGACTCCTCGGCGAGTCCCTCGAGACGACGCTCCTCCGCGCCGCGCTCGACCTCCCCGGCCCCGCGGCCTCCCTCGTGGGTGCCGCCGGGATCTTCATGGTGCCCGTAGCCCGGCCCGGCCGGTTCGTCGGCCTGCGGAACCTCGAGGCTGCCCTCGCCGTCCCCGGCGTGACCGAGATCGAGGTCGCGGTGCCTCCCGGCCGACGGGTTCGGCCGTTGCCCGAAGACGGCCGATACCTCGGCTTCGTCTTCGCCGCAGGCGACGACCCGGCCTTCGTCGAAGAGGCCCTCCGCACGGCGGCGTCGCTCCTCGAGGTCGAGATCCACGAACGCGCCGAGGGGGCGGACCCGGGGCCCGCCCCCTCGGCACCGACGTGATCCGGGTTCGCTCAGAACCCCATGTCGTGGTCGTGGCCGCCCGCGGCCGGCGGCGGCGTCTCCTCCTTGCGCTCGGCGATGAGCGCCTCGGTGGTGATGAGGAGCGCCGCGATCGAGGCCGCGTTCTGGAGCGTCGACCGGGTCACCTTCGCCGGGTCGATGATCCCGGCGGCGACGAGGTCCTCGTACTCGCCCGTGGCGGCGTTGAAGCCGAACCGCGGGTCGTCCTCGCCGCGCACTCGCTCGACGACGACGCCGCCCTCGAAGCCGGCGTTGTAGGCGATCTGGCGCAGCGGCGCCTCGAGGGCCCGCTTGATGATCTGCCGGCCGGCCTTGACGGCGTCGGTGCCGCCGCGGAGCTTGTCGACCGCATCGGAGGCCCGGAGCAGCGCCACGCCGCCGCCGGGGACGATGCCCTCCTCGACGGCCGCCCGGGTCGCCTGGATCGCGTCCTCGATGCGGTGCTTCTTCTCCTTCAGCTCGACCTCGGTGGCCGCGCCGACCTTGATGACCGCCACGCCACCGGCGAGCTTCGCGAGCCGCTCCTGGAGCTTCTCACGGTCCCAGTCGGAGTCGGTGGTCTCGATCTCCTTCTTGATCTGCTTGATCCGGGCCTGGACGTCCTCGGGGCGTCCGGCACCCTCGACGATCGTGGTGGTGTCCTTCGTCACCACGACCTTCCGGGCCCGACCGAGCAGGTCGATGGTCACGCCCTCGAGCTTGAGGCCGACCTCCTCGGAGATCACCGTGCCGCCGGTGAGGATGGCGATGTCCTGGAGCATCGCCTTCCGACGCTCGCCGAACCCGGGCGCCTTCACCGCCACGGACTGGAAGGTGCCGCGGATCTTGTTGACCACGAGCGTCGCGAGGGCCTCACCCTCGACGTCCTCGGCGATGACGAGCAGCGGCTTGCCCGCCTGCATCACCTTCTCGAGGACCGGGAGGAGGTCCTGGACGTTCGAGATCTTCATGTTGGCGATGAGGACGTAGGGATCCTCGAGGACCGCCTCCTGCCGATCGGGGTCGGTGATGAAGTAGGGGGAGATGAAGCCCTTGTCGAACTGCATCCCCTCGGTGAACTCCAGTTCCACCCCGAAGGTCTGGCTGTCCTCGACGGTGATCACGCCCTCGTTGCCGACCTTCTGCATCGCGTCGGCGATCCGCTGGCCGATGACCTCGTCGGCGGCCGAGTTCGCCGCGACGTAGGCGATGGCCTCGTGATCGTCGGAGCTGATCGGCGTCGCGAGGTCGGCGATGGCCTCGACGACCTTCCCGACGGCCTCCTCCATGCCGCGACGCATCTCCATGGGGTTCGTGCCCGCGGCCACGAGCCGGAGCCCGTCCTGCACCATGGCCTGGGCGAGCACGGTCGCCGTGGTGGTGCCGTCACCGGCGACGTCGTTCGTCCGGTTCGCCACCTCCTTGGCGAGCTGGGCACCCATGTTCTCCCACGGATCCTCGAACTCGATCTCCTTGGCGATCGTCACGCCGTCGTTCGTGATCGTGGGCGCGCCCCACTTCTTCTCGAGTACGACGTTGCGGCCCTTGGGACCGAGCGTCACCTTGACGGTGTCGGCGAGCTTGTCGACACCCGCCTGGAGGCCCCGACGGGCCTCGTCGCTGAACTTGACGTCCTTCGCAGTCATCGATTCCTCCTATTCGACCACGCAGAGCAGATCCCGGCTGGAGAGCACGAGGTACTCGTCCCCGTCGACGACCACCTCGGTGCCGCCGTACTTCGAGTAGAAGACGACGTCACCGACCTTGACGTCGAGCGGGATGCGCTCTCCGTCGTGCCACTCACCGGGGCCGACGGCGAGGACCTCGCCGAGCTGCGGCTTCTCCTTGGCCGTGTCGGGAATCACGAGACCACTCGGAGTCCGGGCCTCTTCCTCTTCCTTGGGCTTGACGACCACACGGTCGCCGAGCGGCTTCAGCTTCATCCGACCCTCCTTCGGGTGAGACTTGGCAGTCACTTCCTGCGAGTGCAAAGGTTAGCACTCACCGGTTTCGAGTGCTAGAACGACGTCGGCGGCCGAGTTCTTCCCGGAGTCTCAGCCGAGGGAGAGGCCCGGATCGACGTCCTCCGGCCACGGAGTCGGCGGCACCCCGGCCTCGATCCGCTGGACGGCCACGGCGGCGATCATCGCGCCGTTGTCGGTGCACAGGCGAGGGGCGGGCACGAAGAGCCGCACCCCTCGCCGCTCGGCTTCCTCGGCGAGGCGGGTCCGGAGCCGTCGGTTCGCCAGCACCCCACCGCCCCCGCCGACGGCGTCGACCCCGGTGGCCTCCACCGCGTTGAAGGTCTTGTCGACGAGCACGTCGACGATCGCCTCCTGGATCGACGCCGCCACGTCCGCCCGAGACGGCAGCGTTCCCTCCCGCTTCGCCTTCTCGAGGAACGTGACGACCGCGGTCTTCAGGCCCGAGAAGGAGAAATCGAAGGGACGATCGGCGAGGGCCCGAGGAAACCGGATCGCGTCGGGATCTCCTCCCTCCGACTCCCGGTCGATCGCCGGTCCGCCCGGGTAGCCGAGGCCGAGGAACCGGGCGAGCTTGTCGAAGGCCTCGCCGGCCGCGTCGTCGATGGTGCGGCCGAGGGTCTCGTAGACCCCCCACCGGGCCACGTGGACGATCTGGCTGTGTCCCCCCGACGCGAGCAGGACCACCGCCGGGGGCTCGTAGTCGGGGAACTCGAGCCGCGGCGCGAAGAGGTGCCCCTCCATGTGGTCGATGCCGTAGAAGGGCTTGCGGAGGCTCCAGGCGAGGGCCTTCCCGAAGCCGAACCCGACCATGAGCGCTCCGGCGAGCCCGGGACCGCGGGTGGCGGCGACGGCGTCGAGCTGGTCGGAGTGGATACCGGCGGCGGTGAGCGCCTGATGGACGAGGGGTCTGATGGCCTCGACGTGCGCCCGGGCGGCGACCTCGGGGACGACGCCGCCGAACCGGGCGTGGAGATCCACCTGGGAACCGAGGACCGAGGACCGCACGACGCTGCCCTCGACCACGGCCACGCCGGTCTCGTCGCAGCTCGTCTCGATCCCCAAGACGATCGGACCGCTCACCGCTCCACCTCCCCGAGCTCGGCTCGGATCTCCCCGAGCCGGCTCGCATAGGCGTCGTCGTCGATGTCGATCGCCCACATCACGAGGGCGTCCTCGTCCCGGTAGTAGCCCTTGCGGCGACCCACCGGTTGGAATCCGAAGCGCTCGTAGAGGCGCTGCGCGTCGACGTTGGAGACCCGCACCTCCAGGGTGAGGTGACGGGCCCCCGCCTCGAGGGCCGCCTCGACCAAGGTGAGCAGCAGCCGGGTTCCGAGGCGGCGTCGCCGCACCGCGGGATCGACGGCGAGGGTGGTGACGTGGGCGTCGTCCTGGACGAGGAGGAGCCCCCCGTAGCCGACGATGGTCCCGTGGTCGTCGACCACGAAGTAGCGGCGGTTGTCCCGCTCGAGCTCGTCGTAGAACACCCTCGCCGACCACGGCTCGGGATAGACGATCCGCTCGAGGGTGGCCACCGCCGGGATGTCGTCCCGGGTCATCGGACGGATCCTCACGGCCAGACCCCCTCGGCGCGGAACCGCTGCCAGTTGATGGCCACGTCGGGTTCCCGGAGGTACCGGGGATGGAGCTCCTCGGGACGGAGGAACTCGTCGTTGGCGGCCTTGAGGGAGGCGATCTCCAAGATCACGTCCGCCGAGGGGTAGCGGGGACGGCCACGTCGGACGCGATGGAGGCCCGACCAGAAGCCCTCCGGAAGCACCGACCAGTCGCCGACGACGAGGGTGTCGGTCGGTTCGCACTCCAAGGTGGCGCGGAACTCCTCGGGGGCCATGAGCTCGATCGGGCCGTCGGGAGCCACGCCGCCGGGGAGGGGCCGGAAGGGACGGGTGGCGATCTGCCCACGCCGCATGTCGACGACGGGCCAGATCCGGCGACGGCCGGTCGCCGCCCGGAGCGCGAGGACCGAGAGGGAGTCGACCCCCACGAGGCGGGCACCCACCGCGGCCGCGACCGCCTGGGCGGTGGCGATCCCCGCCCGGAGCCCGGTGAAGGGACCGGGGCCGAGGTCCACGGCGACGACGTCGGTCTCGCCCGGATCCCACCCCAGACGCGAGAAGACGAAATCGAGGGCGGGGACGAGGAACGAGACGTGTCCCCGCCGATCGACGTGCAGCGACATCGCGCCCAGCTTGCCGTCCTCCCCCACCGCCACCGAGGAGGCCGGCGTGGCCGTCTCGAGGGCGAGGACCTTCACGACGCCACCCCGAGGTGGCGACGGGACCAGGAACCCCGCGGCTCGAAGGCGATGCGCCGCTCGCCGTCGTCGACGACCTCGATCCGGACGAGGAGGTGGTCGTCGGGGACGACGGACTCGACGGCCTCCCCCCACTCGACGACGAGCACCCCGTCGGCGGCGAGGTCGACGAGCTCGAGATCGTCGAACTCGGCCGCCGTCTGCAGCCGGTAGACGTCGGCATGGACGAGGGGGAGGAAGCCCCCGCGGTAGACCCGGGCGATGACGAAGGTCGGACTCACGATCGGCTCGTCGATGCCGAGCCCTTCGGCGATCCCGGCGACGAAGAGCGTCTTCCCGGCCCCCAACCTCCCGGAGAGGAGCACGACGTCGCCGGCGGTGAGCGACGGGGCCAGCCGCCGACCGAGGTCGAGGGTCTCCTCGGGGGAGCCGGTACGTACGTCGATGGTCATCCGAAGAGGCCGAGCTGTTCCATGGACGCCGCGGACGCGCCGTCGTCCTTCTCCTCGCCGGCGTCGCCGTGCGGGAGGTTACCGTCGAGCACCTCCCGGACGAGCCGGAGGTCGCTCCGCATCTCGGCGAGCACTCGGGGACTGCCCCGCAGTGCGGCCGCCGGGTGGTAGGTGGGGACGAGGAACCGGCCACCCCACCACGGGTAGACCCTGCCCCGCAGGCGAGTGATGCCGAGGCTCGTCCGCAGGAGCAACTTCGTGGCGAAGTTCCCGACCGTCACCACGATCCTCGGATCGACGAGCTCGATCTGGCGTCGGAGGAAGTGCTTGCACGCGTCGATCTCGTCGGGTCGGGGATCGCGATTCCCCGGAGGTCGGCACTTCACCACGTTGGCGACGTAGACGTCCTGGGACCCGAGGCCGATCTCGGCGAGGAGCTCGTCGAGGAGCCGCCCCGACGGGCCGACGAAGGGGAGTCCCTGCTCGTCTTCGCGAGCCCCCGGCCCCTCCCCGACGACCATCACCCGGGCCCGTGGATCGCCGCGGGAGAACACGACGTTCGTCCGCCCCTCGGCGAGGCGACACGCCGTACAGGCCTCGGCCGCCGCCCGGAGGGCCTCGAGCTCGTTCACGACGCCACCGCCGAGGCGACCGCCCGTCCTACCGCCACGAAGGTCGCCTGTTGGACGAGATCCACGTCCACCTCCCTCTCACCACAGGCCACGACGAAGACCGTATCGCCGTCGTACCGCGTATGCGCGGGACGGAGACAGGCCCCGAGGGCATCGTGGGCTCGGATCGCCGCCCGGCGCAACTCGCCGCGGTCTCCCACCCGGCCGTCGACGACGACGAGGACCAGGGTGGTGTTCGTCCCGGCCACCGCGCCCGGCGCGGCGACGTCGGCCGGCCGTCCTCCGGTGAGGGAGCGACCCTCGAGATCGAAGACGTCGCCGGCGGCGTTCACGACCACGAGGGCACCGACCGTCGCGCCGTCGACGGTCACCGAGGCCGAGCCGACGCCACCGGGGTGGGAGACGCCGCGCCAGTTCCCCACCGTCGCACCCGTCCCGGCCCCCACGCGACCGACGGGAACCGGCCCATCCGACCGGCTCCGCCAGGCGGCCCGACCTTCCTCGGGGCCGGGATGGGCGGTCGCCTCCCCCACGGCGAGGTCGTAGATGATCGCGGCGGGAACGATCGGCACCGGACCGGCGGGGGTCGGCACCCCTCGTCCGGCGAGCCGGAGCTCGTCGACGACCCCGTCGGCGGCGGCGAGCCCGAAGGCGCTCCCCCCGGAGAACACGACGGCGTCGACCGGCACCTGTCGGGCGGCGGGCTCGAGCACACCGGTCTCCCGCACCCCCGGGGCACCGCCGCGCACGTCGACGACGGCGACGTTGGGGACGGGGAGCTCTACGGCCGTCACCCCGGTCCGGGCCACCGGGTCCGTCCAGTGACCGACGAGCACGCCGGGAATCGCGGTGATCCCTCGGTCAGCCATCGCGCCGCAGATGCCGTCGGGGAAGCCGGGGGCCGAACCCGGTGACGATCTCGTAGTTGATCGTCCCGAGGCGCATCGCCCACTCGTCGGCGGTGATCTCCTCGGTGCCCTGGCGACCGAGGAGGACCACCTCGTCGCCCACCTGGACGTCGTCGTCACCGACGTCGACGACGATCTGATCCATGGTCACCATGCCGGCGAGGGGGCGGCGTCGTCCGCCGATCAGCACCTCGCCGCCGGCCGCCGCGAGCCGGCGCGGCATCCCGTCGGCGTAGCCGATCGGCACCGTGGCGATCGTCGCCGCCCGGGGCAGCGGGCGGATGCGTCCGTAGGAGGGCCGAGCACCCCGAGGGAGTCGCCGCACGTAGGCCACGCGCGAGACGACCCGCATGGCCGGCGCCAACTCGAGCTCGGGCGCGATCCCCGGAGCCGGCCGCAGTCCGTAGAGGCCGAGACCCACCCGGACCGCGTCGAGTCGGGACTCGGGCACGGCGAGCGCCCCCGCGGTGTTCGCCGCGTGCAGGAGGGGGACCTCGATCCCCTCCGCCCGGAGGGCGTCTCGGAACCTCACGAGGGCGGTCACCTGCCGCCGCGTGTAGTCCGGGTCCGTCTCGGAGACCGGGAAGTGGGTCCAGACCCCCTCGAGACGGAGCCCGGGATGCTCGACGACGAACCGGGCGAGGGGCACCGCGTCGGCGGGTGCCGCCCCCACCCGGTGCATCCCGGTGTCGAGCTTGAGGTGCACCCCGAGCCGTCGCCGGGCCTCGAGGGCCGCCTTGCCGAGACGCTCGGCGAAGTCACGGCGGTACACCGTGGGCACGAGCTCCCACTCCACCACCTCCTCGGCGGCGTCGAGGGGCGGCTCGGAGAGGAGGAGGATCGGTACCCGCAGTCCCGCCTCCCGGAGACGAACGCCCTCCTCGACGAGGGCCACGGCGAGACACCTCGCGCCGCCGGCGAGGGCGGCCTCGGCGACGGGCACGTCCCCGTGGCCGTAGGCGTCGGCCTTCACCACCGCCCACAGGGCCGCGGGCGCCACCCGCTCGGCGATCTTCGCGGCGTTCGCCTCCACGGCGTCGAGATCCACCTCGATCCACGACGGGCGCATCGTCCCTCCTTCCGACGCCCCGAACCTAGCGCCCCTCCGCCCCACGACGCGACCGAGGTGCCCGATCGCGCCGAACCTGCGAACATGCCCGCCCGGAGGTGACGCCATGGGGCACATCGAAGGCAGCCTGTTCGCGCTCCTCCTCATCGTCGTCTTCGGACCCATCGTCGCCGAGCGTCTCCGGATCCCCGCCCTCATCGGCCTCATCGGCGGCGGCATGCTCGCCGGGCCCTTCGTGCTCGGCTGGCTCGAAGACGGCGGGCTCGTCGACGCCCTGGGGGCGATCGGCATCCTCTACCTCATGTTCGTCGTCGGCCTCGGCTTCGACGTCCGGGCCTTCCGCGAGAACCGCCGGAACGCGCTCCTCTACGGCACGGTGGGGTTCCTCGCACCCTTCGGGCTCGGCGTGGGACTCGCCGTCGGCCTCCTCGACCTCACCCCCCTCGCCGGGGCCCTCGTCGGTGCGATGTGGGCGTCGAACACCCTCGTCGCCCTCCCCGTGGTCCGGGCCGCCGGCCTCCAGGACAACCAGGCGGTCACCACCGCCGTCTCCGCCGGCGTCGCCGCCGACCTCCTGTCGCTCCTCGTCCTGGCGATCGCCACCTCGAGCGCGACCATCGCCGCGGTACCGCTCTCGGGCGCCGCGGGGGCGCGTCCCGAGCCCGCCCTCCCCCTCTGGCTCGCCGGTCCCCTGCTCCTCGCCTACGCGCTCTGGTTCCTCCCCGTCGTCGCGTCGTGGTTCTTCGTCGAGGTCGGCCACGCACGCCCCCAGCGGCTCGTCTTCGCCCTCGCCGGCATGGCCGGCGGGGCCGTCCTCGCCACCTTCGGCGGAATCGAGGGCCTCATCGGAGCGTTCCTCGCCGGCCTGGGGATGAACCGCCTCGTTCCCACCGAGGGGCTCCTCATGGAGCGGCTCGAGTTCGTCGGCGACGTGATCTTCGTCCCGGCCTTCATGGTGTCGATCGGGCTCAGCATCGACCCCGCGCTCCTCGTCCGGCCCCGGACCCTCTCGGTCGCCGTGGCGTTCACCGCCGTCGTGGTCGTCGGCAAGACCGTCGCTTCCCTGATCGCCGGCCGCCTCGGCGGCTTCTCTCTCGACGAGATCGGCCTCATGGCCTGCCTGAGCTTCGGACAGGCCGCCTCGACCCTCGCCATCGCCCAGGTGGGGAGCCAACTCGGGCTCCTCCCCCAAGAAGTCGTCAACGGCGCCGTCCTCACGATCGCGACGACCGCCCTCCTCACCTCCTACGGCACCCGGTTCTTCGCCCACCGCGTCCCCCGGGTCCCGGCGAAGGAGCCGGCCCTCGGCGCACGGGTCCTCGTGGACGTGCGACCCGAGGGTTCCGATCTCGACGCCCTCATGCGCCTCGCCGGCGAGATCGCCCGACCCGACGACGGGGTCGTCAAGCCCTACGTGGTCACCGAACCCGGCGGGCGGGCCCGAGCCGCCGAGCTCGTCGCCGAGGCCGTCGAACGAGCCTCCGCCCTCGGCCTCGACACCGAGGGCCTCGTTCGGGTCGACGAGTCCTTCGCCGAGGGAACCCTCCACCTCCTCGAAGAACACGACGCCTCGGCGGTGCTCCTCTCCTGGTCCGGCCCGCGGTTGACGAGCTACCTCTTCGGAGCCGAGATCGACGGCCTCGGCGAGCAGCTCCCGGTCCCCGCGATCGCCGCCTCGGTGCGCCGACCCTGGACGCGGGTCCTCGTCGTCCCCGGCGCACCCCGACTCCCCTGGCTCCTCGACGACTCCCGACTCGCCGTGGAACTCGCCCTCCGCGCCCGGTACGGCAGAGGAATGCCGGTCACCGTGGTCAGCGACGCCCCCGAGCCCTTCGAGGATCTCTGGGCGAGCCACGCCGACGTCGAGGTGGTCGCCGTGCCGGGCCGCCACGTCCTCGACGTGGCGACGAGCCGAGACCTCGTCGTGGCACCCTCCCACCTCCTCGCCGACATGCCGGTGCTCCTCCGGCGCCGCGCGGTACGAGCACTCGCCGACGTCTCGGTGGCCATCGTCGCCGGACCCCACCGGCTCAAGACCACCCCGACGCCCCCCTGGCTCGGCGGCCTCGCCGAGGTCCCCCACCGACCCGCCCGGGCGGGGCTCGGTCGGCCCTAGGGCCTTTCGACCCTGGTCCCCACCCGAGACCTCCCCTAGGGTCCTGGCGACCACAGCCGACACCGAGGTGAACATGCGACGTCCGATCATCGTCCTCGTCATGGTCCTCGCGCTCGTGGGCGCCGCCTGCGGCGGCGGCGGTGGCGGCGACGCCGGTGGCGGTGGTACGCCCGCCACGAGCGCCCCCGCGGGCGGAGGTGGCGGCGACGCCGCCCACGGCCAAGAGCTCTTCAAGCAGACCTGCGCCGCCTGCCACGGCACGAAGGCGGAGGGCATCGAGGGCCTCGGCAAGCCCCTCACCAAGAGCGAGTTCGTCCAGGGCCTCTCCGACGACGAGCTCGTCGCCTTCATCGAGCAGGGTCGTCCGGCCTCCGACCCGGAGAACACCACCGGCGTCGACATGCCCCCCAAGGGCGGGAACCCCTCCCTCAGCGATGCGGACCTCTACGACATCGTCGCCTGGCTCCGGACCCTCCAGTAGTCCGTAGCCTCAGCTCCTCCTCCCCCGATGGGCCGTCCCCGGACGGCCCATCGGCGCGTCCGGGACCTTCGACCCTACGAACCCTCGGCCGGCTCCCGCATCCTGTGGCCGGAGAATCGCTCAGACCGACGCTCAGCGATTCGGCGAGGAGACCATGCGCCTCGAACTCACGAAACGGACCGAGCTCGCCATGCGGGCGATGCGGTGCCTCGACGGGGAGCTGACCCCGGGCCGGGACCTCGCCCGTCGCCTCGGCGTCAGCCTCCACTACCTCCCCCAGATCATGGGTCCCCTCGTCGCCGCGGGATGGGTCGATTCCGTCCCCGGTCGCCGAGGCGGATACCGCAGGATCGTACCCCTCGGGTCGGTGACGACCCTCGCCGTCATCGAGGCGGTCGAGGGCCCGACCGACACCGGGAGGTGCGTACTACGCGACGGTCCGTGCCCGGAGGAAGGCCAGTGCGCGCTGCACCTTCCGTGGACCCGGGCACGGACCGCGCTCACGGCAGAACTCGGCCGAACGAGCCTCGAAGAGGCCCTCGCGCCGTGTGTCTACGAAGAGGAGGCTACGACATGAACCGACGATCGACCACCCGTCGGTGGGGTCGGCGCCCGGTCCTCGCCGTGTTGGTCCTGGGGGCGGTCCTCGCCCTCGTGGCCGCGGCGTGCGCACCGGGCGGCGGCGACACCGGGGCCGGCGGGACGATCCAAGAGATCATCGAGGAGCGGGGCCTGACCGACGAGCAGGTCCAGGCGGCCCTGAAGACCTACGTGCCCACCGGTGAATGGGACGAGTACATCATGTTCGCCTCCGGAGGCCACTCCGGGCAGATCCACGTCATCGGGATCCCCTCGATGCGGATCCTCAAGAACATCGGCGTCTTCACCCCCGAGCCCTGGCAGGGCTGGGGGTACGGCAACGTGCACCAGTCCGAGGTGTTCGCCGCCGGGAACGTCGGTGAGAACGAGATCCGCTGGGGCGACACCCACCATCCGGCCCTGTCGGAGACCGAAGGCGACTACGACGGCCAGT
>DRQR01000064.1 GCA_011371355.1 Actinomycetota bacterium | reverse complement strand
GTCCGTTCGTCGTACCACGCCAGGGAGTCCCTGGCCGCCGTCGAGTGACCCGCCTCGACCGAGCCCGGGCCGAACTCGCCGCCGAGGGCGTCGGAGGGCTCGTCGTCGGTGCCGGTCCCGACCTCGCGTATCTCACCGGCTACCACGCGATGCCCCTCGAGCGGCTCACCGCGCTCGTGCTCACCCCCTCGACGGCGGCGCTCGTCGTCCCCCGTCTCGAAGCGCCCCGGGTCGAGCCGTCCCCCGACCTCGAGCTCGTCGTCTGGGAGGAGACGGAGGATCCGCTGCGGCTCGTCGCCGACCGCCTCGGTGGAGCACGGCGGGTGGCCGTGGACGGCCGGCTGCGGGCGACGTTCCTCCTCGGGCTCCAGGAGCGGCTCTCCGGGGTCGAGTGGCTCGTCGCCGACGGCCTCCTCGGACCCCTTCGGCTCCGGAAGGACCCGACCGAGCTCGAGCTCCTCGCCCGGGCCTCCGCCGCGGCAGATCGAGTGATCCCGGCGCTCGCCGAGCTGCGGATGTCGGGGAGGACCGAGCGGGAGATCGCCCGGATCGTCGCCGACCTCCTCGTCGAGGCCGGTCACGACACCGTCGAGTTCGTGATCGTCGCCGCGGGCCCGAACGCCGCGTCACCCCATCACGAACCGACCGACCGCGTCGTCGAGGTCGGCGACACCGTCGTCGTCGACTTCGGGGGCTCGATCGACGGGTACCACTCCGACACCACCCGTACCTTCGTCGTCGGGCCACCCGATCCCGAGATCGCCGCCGCCCACGCCGCGCTGCGAGCCGCCCAGGAGGCCGCGGTCGACGCCGTCGCCCCGGGCGTCCCCGCGGCGTCCATCGACGCCGTCGCCCGAGACCTGCTCACCCGGGCGGGGTACGGCGAGGAGTTCGTCCACCGCACCGGCCACGGCATCGGCCTCGAGGTCCACGAACCGCCCTACCTCGTCGCCGGGAACGCCACGCCGCTCGAACCGGGCATGGTCTTCTCGGTGGAGCCGGGCATCTACCGGGCCGGGCGGTGGGGCATGAGGATCGAGGACATCGTCGCCGTCGACGAGACCGGTGCGGTCCGCCTGAACCGCACCGACCGGCGACTCTACGTCGTCGACTGACGAGTAGCCTGCCCGCCCGAGGAGGAGGTCGCATGCACGTCGAACGGCTCGCCGCCGACACCCTGCGGGTGCTCGCCATGGACGCAGTGCAGAAGGCGAACTCGGGGCATCCCGGGATGCCGATGGGGATGGCCGATCTCGCCGTCGTCTTGTGGACTCGGTTCCTCCGGGTCGATCCCGACGATCCCCGCTGGCCCGACCGGGATCGGTTCGTCCTTTCGAACGGACACGGTTCGATGCTGCTCTACGGTCTCCTCCACCTCGCCGGCTTCGACGTCACCATCGACGACCTGAAGGCCTTCCGGCAGTGGGGTTCTCCGACCCCCGGGCATCCCGAACGGGATCCGGCCCGGGGCATCGAGATGACCACCGGGCCCCTCGGGCAGGGGTTCGCCACCGGTGTCGGCATGGCCGTCGCCGAGGAGCGGCTCCGGGCCGTCTTCGGACCCGGGCTCGTCGACCACCGGGTCTACGCCTTCGTCTCCGACGGCGATCTCATGGAGGGCGTCGCCGGCGAGGCCGCCTCCCTCGCCGGCCATCTCGCCCTCGGGCGCCTCGTCTACCTCTACGACCACAACCACATCACCATCGAGGGGTCCACGAGCCTCGCGTTCTCCGAGGACGTGGCCGCCCGGTTCACCGCCTGCGGCTGGCACACCCTCGCCGTCGACGGACACGACCAGGCGGCCGTGGCCGAGGCCCTCGAGGTCGCGATCGCCGAGGAGGAACGTCCCTCGCTCCTGATCTGCCACACGCACATCGGGTACGGCGCTCCCACGAAGCAGGACACCGCGGCGGCCCACGGTGCCCCCCTCGGGGAGGAAGAGATCGCCCGGGCGAAGGAGCTCATGGGCTGGGAGCTGCCCCCCTTCGTGGTTCCCGACGAGGTCTACGAGTTCTTCCGTCGGGCGATGGACCGCGGACGCGAGGCCCACCGCGCCTGGCGGGAGCGGCGGGACGCCGCCTTCGCCGCGGATCCCGAGCTCGCCGCGAGGTGGACGGCGTACCACGATCCCGAGCCGGTGCGGCTGTCGGCACCGGTCCATCCCCCCGGGACGAAGGTGGCGACGAGGAAGCTGTCGGGGGAGGTGCTCCAGGAACTCGCCGAGCTGCGCCCCGACCTCGTCGGAGGCTCGGCCGACCTCGCTCCCTCGACGAACACGATCATCCGCTCGGCGGCCTCGTTCTCCGCCGAGGATCGGCTCGGCCGCAACCTCCACTTCGGCGTGCGCGAACACGCGATGGGGGCGATCGTCAACGGGCTCACCCTCCACGGCGGCGTCCGGGCCTATGGGGCGACCTTCCTCGTGTTCTCCGACTACATGCGGGCGGCGGTTCGCCTCGGTGCCCTCATGGAGACCCCCTCCGTGTGGGTGTGGACCCACGACTCGGTGTTCCTCGGGGAGGACGGCCCCACCCATCAACCCGTCGAACACCTCATGGCCCTCCGCGGGATCCCCGGGCTGTGGGTCGTGCGACCCGCCGACCCGACCGAGACCGCCGTGGCGTGGGAGCTGGCGATGAACCGGGAGGACGGACCCACCGCGATCGTGCTCACCCGGCAGGGAGTGCCCGTTCCCGCGACGCCACCCGACGAGGAGCTCGTCCGTCGGGGAGGTTACGTCCGGCGGGACGGGGGGGACGTCACCCTCGCGGCCACCGGCTCCGAGGTCGCCGTCGCCGAGGAGGCCGCGGTCCGGCTCGACGAGCACGGGGTTTCGGCGCGGGTGGTGAGCCTGCCGTGCCTCGAGCTCTTCGACGCCCAGGACGAGGGGTATCGACGGGGGGTCCTTCCCCCCGACCGGCCGATCGTCACCCTCGAGGCCGGCATCACCCGGGGATGGGAACGGTACGCGACGCCCGCCGGTGCCCTCCACCTGGGCATCGACCACTTCGGGGCCTCGGCGCCGTGGGAGGTCATCGCCGCCGAGTTCGGGTTCACCGGCGAGGCCGTCGCCGATCGCGTCGCCGAGTGGCTCGAGCGCCGATGGAGCTGAGCCCGGCGCTCATCCTCGCCCTGTGGACCGGCGGCATCGGCGCGGGGGCCGCCCTCGTGGCATTCTGGGACGTGGTCGGTCCCGGCTTCCTGTGGGTCTCGGCCGGGACCGTCGTCCTCTTCGGTGCCCTGGCCGTGGTCGCCGGGGGCGGTACCGGCGCGATCGCAGGGATCGTCTTCGCCGTGGTCGCCGCCGCCGTCGCCCGCCGCCGGATCCCCGCCGTCGTCGCCTTCGCCGCCGCGGCGGCGTCCTTCGCCCTCGTGGCGCTCCGCGGCTCGTCGCCGCTGCTCGTCCTCACCGGCCTCGCCGCCTTCGGGGGCATCACCACCGAGATGCTCCTCGGTCACTGGTTCCTCGTCGATCCGAGGCTCCCGCGGCGGCCGCTCCGGATCCTCTCGGTCCTCGGTGGGAGCGCCATGGCGCTCGACCTCGTCGTCTCGTGGCTGCTCGCCCGTCCTTCCTTCTCCGGCCCCGACGGGGTCCTCGCGATGGCCTTCGCCGTGCTCGGCCCCTTCACGGTCCTCCTCATGGTCGGCGTCCGTCGAGCCCTCGACGAGCCGGGCTACTCGGGGGTGATGGCGGCGACGGGCCTGTCGTACCTCGCGGTGCTCACCTCCCTCGGGGCGGTCACCCTCGGCCGCATCCTCGTCGCCGGCTCCTAGGCTGCCGGGGATGGCGAGGATCTATACACGGCGGGGCGATGGGGGCGAGACCGGGCGCTACCTGGGAGGGCGGGTGGCGAAGGACGCCGCCGGTCCCGAGGCCTACGGCACCGTCGACGAGGCGGTCGCCGCGCTCGCCCTCGCCCGGGCCTTCGCCGACGGTGCCGTGGCTGACGCGATCCTGCGGGTGCAGCGGGAGCTCTTCGTGGTCGCCGCCGAGCTCGCCACGACTCCCGAACGGCGCGACGACCTCGAGCCGGGGATCAGCCGTCCCGACGCCGACATGGTGGCGGCCCTCGAGGCGCGGATCGACGAGCTCGTCGAGCGCCACGGCGCCCCGAGGGAGTTCGTGGTACCCGGCGGATCGCCGGTCGGCGCCGCCCTCGACCTCGCCCGAACGATCGTGCGCCGTGCGGAGCGGCGTGCGGTCGCCTACCAGCGGGAGACCGAGATCGACGGGTCCTTCGTCGTCCCCTACCTGAACCGACTCGCCGACTACCTCTTCATGCTCGCTCGGTCCACCGAGCTCGAATGGACCCCGACCCGCCAGGAGGAGGAATGATGGAGATCGTGCCCGGGCCCCCGCTCGCCGAGGTCGTCGCCGACGTCCTCGTCGTCCCGATCCTCGCCGACGGCACCTCGACCCCGGAGCTCACCGAGCTGGAGACGCTCGTCGGGGGCGAGACGATCGGCGCGGCCCTCGACCGGGCCGGGTTCGAAGGGAAGGTCGGCGAGGTGGTCTCCTTCCTCACCACGGGTCCGGTGCGCGAGGTGGTCTTCGTGGGTTTGGGCGACGAAGTGACCGTCGACACGCTGCGGCAGGCTGCGGGATCCGCCGCTCGCCGGGTCGGGAAGGCCGCGGAGGTGGCGACGACGCTCCATCGCTTCGACCTCGATGGCGCCGCCGAGGCCGTCGCCCTCGGCTGGCGCCTGGGGGCCTATCGATTCGACCGGTACCGGTCCGAGCCGACGACGCGGCGCACCGAGCGGCTGTTCCTCGTCGGTGGCGCCGACGGGGACGGGCTGGCTCGGGCCGAGGTCCTCGCCGAGGCCGTCGCGTGGGCTCGGGACCTCGTCAACGAGCCCGCGGCGGCGAAGTCGCCCGCCCGGATGGCGGAGCTCGCCATGGAGCTCCACCCCGACGTCGCCGCGGAGGTCTACGACGAGGCGGCGTGCGCCGAGGAGGGGTTCGGCGGGCTCCTCGCCGTCGGGGCCGGCTCGGCGCGCCCGCCCCGTATGGTCGTGCTCCGCTACCGCCCCGAGGGGGCGAGCTCCTTCGTCGCCCTCGTCGGGAAGGGGATCGTCTTCGACTCGGGAGGGCTCTCCCTCAAGCCTCCCCAGGCGATGGAGGCGATGAAGACCGACATGGCCGGTGCCGCCGCGGTCCTCGCCGCGGTGCGGGCCGTCGCCCGCCTGGGCCTGCCGGTGGAGCTCCTCGCGGTGACGCCCTTCGCCGAGAACATGCCCGGAGGGGGAGCCCAGCGCCCCGGCGACGTGCTCACGACCTACGGGGGGAAGACGATCGAGGTGCTCAACACCGACGCGGAGGGTCGGCTCGTCCTCGCCGACGCGCTCGCCTACGCCGCCGCGGCCGGTCCCGACGTGATCGTCGACCTCGCCACGCTCACCGGGGCGTGCAAGGTCGCCCTGGGGCCGAAGATCGCCGGGGTCTTCGGGAACGACGAGGCGATCGTCGACGAGGTCGTCGCCGCGGCGCGTACCGCGGGGGAGTCGGTGTGGCCGTTGCCCCTCGAGCGGTCCTACCGATCGATGATCGACTCGACGGTCGCCGACATGAAGAACACCGGGGAGCGCTTCGGGGGAGCCATCACCGCCGCGCTCCTCCTCGCCGAGTTCGTCGAGGACCGACCCTGGGCCCACCTCGACATCGCGGGCCCCGCCCGGGCCGACAAGGCCGAGCACGAGGTGCCCAAGGGCGGGACCGGCTTCGGCGTTCGGACGCTCGTCGAGTTCGTCGCCGGTCGGGCTCGCTGAGCCGTCGAGGAAGCGGTCGAGGCCTCGACGTGGCGCCCGGACCATCGCTACGTCCCCCCACGGTGACGGGCTGAGGCGTCGAGGAAGGGGTCAAGGCCCCGACCCGGGCCTCCGATACACAACGTGGCCAAAGCGCCACGGAACGTGTTGGAGGTTCCATGCGGAGGAGGACCTGGACCGCGGTCACGACCCTCGTGCTCGTCGTGGCCCTCGTCGCCGCCCCGGCCGCCGCGTCCGAGGCCGACGACCTCGTCGCCCTCATGAACGCCGAGCGGCGGGCGCGCGGGCTGTCCGTCCTCGAGGTCGACGGCGACCTCGTCGCCGCGGCTCGGGCCCAGGCGGGGCGGATGGCGGCCCGGGGCACGCTCTTCCACGACCCCGACCTCGGATCGGTCACCACCGGCTGGGACCGTCTCGGCGAGAACGTGGGCTCCGGAGACACGATCGCCGGGCTCCATGCGGCCTTCATGGCGTCGGCGAGCCACCGGCGGAACGTGCTCGGCGACTTCGACCGCGTCGGCGTCGGCGTCGTGCGCGACGACGCCGGCGTGCTCTGGGTGGCCGTCGTGTTCATGAAGCGCCTCGCCGAGCGGCTCGGTCCGCCTCCCGAGACCCTCGACGAGGCGCCCTCGGCCGTCGCTCCGCCCGCCGTGGCCTCAGCCCCCCGTGGTCTCGCCCGACGCCACCGCGTCGACCCGCCGGTCCCGGTCTCGGTCCGTCCCCACGGCCCCTTCGCGGTCTGATCCCGCCGTCGCCCCGCAGACGGGACAGGTCGGGTCGGGACGTATCCGTACCTCGAAGGAGGCGGCGCCGAGCGCATCGAAGCAGAGGAGTCGGCCCACGAGGGGGTCTCCGATCCCGAGGAGGAGCTTGAGGGTCTCGAGGGCCTGGAGGGAGCCGACGACGCCGGGCATCGCCCCGACGACGCCGAGCTCGGCGCAGGACGGGGCGGTCTCGGGGGGCGGGGGTTCGGGGAAGAGGCAGCGGTAGCAGGGGCCGACCCCCGGTCGGAACACCGTCACCTGCCCTTCGAAGCGGTGGATCGCACCGTGGACCACCGGCAGCCGGCGCCGGGCCGCGGCGTCGTTGAGGACGTACCGGGTGGGGAGGTTGTCCGAGCCGTCGACGACGACCTCGTAGCCCGCGAGGAGGGTCTCGGCGTTGTCGGCGTCGAGTCGTACCCCATGGGCGACCACCTGCACGTCGGGGTTGAGGTCTCGGATTCGCTCGGTGGCCGAGACGACCTTCGGGAGTCCGAGATCGCTCGAGCCGTGGAGGATCTGGCGCTGGAGGTTCGAGCATTCCACCCGATCGTCGTCGACGATCCCGATCGTGCCGACGCCCGCTGCGGCGAGGTAGAGGGCGGCCGGCGAGCCGAGCCCTCCGGCGCCGACGACGAGCACCCGGGCGGCGAGGAGGCGTCGCTGCCCCTCGACCCCGATCTCGGCGAGCCGGAGGTGACGGTCGTAGCGTTCCCACTGCTCGCCGACGAGCCCGGCGGGTCGGACGACCGGCCGCCCCTCGGCGGCCCACCGTTCGATTCCCCCGGCGAGGGAGCGGACGTGCCGGTAGCCGAGGGCGGCGAGGAGCCGGGCTCCCACGGCCGAGCGCTGTCCCACCTCGCAGTAGAGGACGATGCGGCCACCCGGCGGCGGCGTCAGACTCGGGACCTCCCGTTCGAGGCGGCCCAGCGGGACGAGTCGTGCGTCGGGGATCCGTCCTCGGGCGTACTCGGCGGGTTCCCGGACGTCGAGGAGGAGGTCCGGCGGCGACTCGGCGAGTTCTTCGGGGGTGATCTCGACGACGGGTGACGGCATCGGCCCTCCTCCGCTCCAGCCTACCGCCGGGGCGACGCGGCGTCGGCGCCGAGTTCGGCGACGAGGGCCGGGAGGAGCACGGCGGCGTCGCCGTCGAGGCGGGCTGTGGCGAATCCGTCGTGGTCGGTGGGTCCGCGGTTGACGATGACGAGGGGCCGGCCGCGCTCGGCGAGCTCGAGGGGGATCGAGGCGGCGGGGAAGACCGAGAGGGTCGAGCCCACCACGAGCACCGCGTCGGCGTCGTCCGCCATCGCCCAGGCCCGGATCACCTCCCGTCGGGGGAGGACCTCGCCGAAGAAGACCACGTCGGGCTTCAGCACCCCGCCGCAGGCGAGGCAGCGCGGGTCCTCCTCGCCGGCACGCCACCGGGCCGCGACCGGGGCCACCGGTTCCCGGCGGCCGCAGGAGATGCAGGCGATCCGCGCCGCGTTCCCATGGAGCTCGACGAGGTGCACCGGCGGGATCCCCGCGGCCTGGTGGAGCCCGTCGACGTTCTGGGTGACGACTCCTGCGGTACGGTCGGCCGCCCAGAGCGCGGTCACCGCGTGATGGGCGGGATTCGGCCGGGCGCCGAGGAAGGGGGAGGCGAGATGTCGTTCCCAGGTGCGACGGCGGAACTCGGCGTCGCCGACGTGACGGTCGTAGTGGTAGTCCTCCGGATCGATGCGGGTCCACAGCCCGTCGGGGCCGCGAAAGTCGGGGATTCCGGAGGGGGTGGAGATGCCCGCGCCGGTGAAGACGAGGATTCGAGCGGCGTCGCTCAGGACCTCGACGGCGCGGGCGAGCTCGTCGGCCATGCCGGCAGGGTACCCGGCGTGGCCGGTTCCCCGGCGGCGAGGGCGTGTTCTCGGCGGAGGGCGGGGTGGAGCCGCCGGAGATGGTGCTCGGCGAGGGGCGGGACCGTGGGGCGAACCCCGATGCGCCCGCCGATCCGCCGAGCGAGGTCGTGCTCGAGGAGCAGGGGGAGGTGGACGGGACGAAGCAGGGAGCGGCCGCGACGCGCCGCGGCGGCGAGGCGCAAGAGGTCGGCGACCGCTCCCGGACCGAGGGCGGCGACCCAGAACCGTCGCACGTAGGGATCGTCGAGTCGGTAGCCGGGCCTGGGGTCGGGGAGGAGGACCGGGGTGACGACGGGGCGGGGCACGACGGTGGGGCGGAGCGAGGAGGTCCCGGCGATGCCCGTGGGCGGGGCAGGGTGCCTCGAGACGATGGGAGGACGGACATCGAATTCCACGGGCATCGCCGGAGCCATGCCCATATCATGAAGTACCTACAGTTGAGGTCAAGTAGCGAGATCTCGACTCGCGAAAAAAAGATCTCGAACTCACGCCTCGCCGGTCTGGACCCGCCAGAGGTCGGCGTAGGTTCCCGGCCGGGCGACGAGCTCGTCGTGGGTGCCCGCGTCGGTGATTCGTCCGTTCTCGAGCACGTAGATCCGGTCGGCATGGCGGACCGTCGACAATCGGTGGGCGATGACCACGAGGGTCCGGCGATGGGCGACCCGCCGGAGCGACCGCTGGATCGCCGCCTCGGTCTCGTTGTCCACCGCCGAGGTGGCCTCGTCGAGGATCATGATCGGGGCTTCGGTGAGGAGCGCTCGCGCCAGGGAGATCCGCTGGCGCTGCCCGCCCGAGAGCCGCCGCCCGCGCGCTCCGACCATCGTCGCGTACCCGTCGGGGAGCTCGGTGATGAAGCCGTGGGCTTCGGCCGCCCGGGCGGCGGCCTCGATCTCCTCGTCGGAGGCATCGGGACGGCCGTAGGCGATGTTCTCCCGGATGGTTCCCTCGAAGAGGAACACCTCCTGTCCGACGAAGGCGATCCGGCGGCGGAGGGATCCGACCCGGAACTTGCGGAGGTCGATGCCGGCGAGCTCGATCGTGCCCTCGTCGGGATCGTGGAACCGGAGGAGGAGCTTGACGATCGTCGTCTTGCCGGAACCGGTGGGACCGACGATCGCCGTCGTCCCTCCCGCCTCGACGACGAGATCGACCCCGTGGAGGACTTCCCGGCCGTCGGGATACGCGAACCGCACGTCGGAGAGGACGAGCGACTCGGAGGCGGTCGCGGCATCGAGCTCGAGCTCCCCCGAGTCGGTGGCCGGTTCGGTGTCGAGCACCTCGAAGATCCGCCGCGACGACGCCATCGCCCGTTCGTAGAGATCGATGGTCTCCCCCACCCGGGTCAAGGGCCAGAGGAGCCGCTGGGTGAGGAAGACCATCACCGAGTAGAGACCGACGTTCATCCGTCCGTCGAGGGCGAGGAATCCGCCGAGGACGAGCGTGGCGGTGAAGGCCACGAGGATGGCGAGGCGGATGAGCGGCACGAAGGCCGACGACATCGCGATGGCTCGGCGGTTCACGACGCGGTAGCGGTCCGAGGCCGCTCGGATGCGGTCGGCCTCCCGTGCCTCGGCGGTGAAGGCCTTGATCGTGGCGATGCCCTCGAGGTTGGTCGCGAGGATCCCGGCGATCCGTCCCGCCTCGGCCCGGACCGCCGCATATCGCGGCTCGATCGCCCGCTGGAAGCGGAGGGATCCCCAGGCGATCACCGGGATCGGCAGGAAGGCGACCCAGGCCACCTCGGGGGCGATGGCGAAGAAGGCCGCGCCGATGAGGACGACGGTCGTGGCGAGCTGGACGAGCTCGTGGGCACCGACGTCGAGGAACCGCTCGAGCTGGTTCACGTCGTCGTTGAGCACCGCGACGAGGTCCCCCGTGGGGCGGGACTCGAAGAACTCCAGGTCGAGACCCTGGAGCGCGACGTAGCCGTCGACGCGGAGCTCGTGCTCGACGGTCTGGGCGAGGTTCCGCCACGAGACCTTCGCGAGGTACTCGAAGAGGGACTCGAGTCCCCAGACCACGAGGGTCACCCCGGCGAGCACGCCGAGCTGCGCCCTCGGGTCGACGACGCCGAGCCCGGCGACGAAGGAATCCCCTCGACGCACCACCACGTCGACGGCGATGCCGATGAGGAAGGGCGGGGCGAGGTCCATCGTCTTGTTCAGCACCGACCAGGTCGCAGCGAGGAGGACCCGCGGCCGGTGGGCCGCCGCGTAGCGCCAGAGGCGACCGAGCGGAGACGAGGGAGTCATCGCGCCAGGGTAGAGCGCCTAGCCGGGCTTGACGCCGACGAACACCGTGACGAGGCGACCCGAGGTCACGATCGTGCCCGGACCGGGATCGGTGGCGACGACGAGACCCCACTGGGCCGGGTCCGGGGTCTCCACCTCCTGGGCGGCCCAGTCGAGCTCGATGCCCGTCTCGGCGGCGAAGGCGGCGAGACGGTCGCCGACGACGACGAGGGGGGTGCCTCGGAGATCGAGGAGCGGTGCCGCGGGGGGCTGACCCGTCGAGACCTCGACTCGGACCTGCGAGCCCTGACGCAGTCGAGCTCCCGGGCCCGGATCCTGGTCGACGACCGTACCGGCGGGCTCGAGGGAGGGGACCTCGACGATCTCCGCTTCGAGGCCGACGGCGTAGAGCGCGTCGACGACGTCGGTGGGATCGAGGCCGGCGAGATCGGGTACCCGGGTGAAGGGGACCTGGCGGTAGACCGCGGCGCCGGGCGGCTCGGGCGGGAAGTCCTCCGGAGGCAGGTCGGCGACCACCACCTCCATGAACTGCTTCCAGACGGGAGCGGCCAGGGTGCCGCCGAAGGCCCGACGGTAGAACTGCTCTCTGCCCTCCAGGTCGTTCCAGACGGTGAAGTCGCGCATCGGGACCTGCTTGTCCGCATACCCCACCCACACCGCGGTGGAGTATTGGGGCACGAAGCCCACGAACCACACGTCGCGGTAGTCCGTGGCCGTGCCGGTCTTGCCGGCCTGGGGGCGGCCGAGGTCGGCACGCCGTCCGGTGCCGTTGGTGACGACCTTCCGGAGCGTGTCGACGATGACCGCCGAGATCGAGTCGGAGAGCACCCGCCGCCGGCTCACCTGGTGTTCGTAGAGGACCGTGCCGTCGGGTGCGACGATCCGCTCGATGAGGTACGGCTCGCGGCGAATCCCGTAGTTCGCGAAGGTCGAGTAGGCCGAGGCCATCTCGAGGGGACTCACCCCGAAGGCGCCGAGGGTGATCGACGGATAGGCCTTGAGGGGGGATTCGATCCCGAGGCGCCGGGCCATCTCGACGACCCGATCCGGTCCGATCGCGGCGACGAGTCGGGCGTAGACGGTGTTGATCGAGCTCACCGTGGCCGACTCGAGGGTCCGGAGTCCCTTCGGGGTCGCGCCGCCGGCGTTCGACACCCGCCAGATGTTCCCCGACGCCGTGCACGGGAACCCGCAGTCGATCTCGGCGGGGCTCGACTGGTCCCAGTAGGACCCGAGCGTCACGGGGCGCCCGTCCAGGGTGCCACGTTCGAGGGCGGCGGCGAGGGTGAAGGGTTTGAACGCCGAGCCGGGCTGGCGGGCGCCCTGGGTGGCGAGGTCGTAGGGGCGTTGGCCCGATTCCAGGTCGCTGCCGAACTCGAGGCCGGAGGCCATCACCCTGATGGCGCCGGTGGCGTTGTCCACCATGGCGATCGCCCCGGTGGGGCCGTCGATCCCGGACCGGAACCAGGCTCGGAGGATCCGGGTCGCCTCCTCCTGGAGTCGGTAGTCGACGGTCACCTCGATCCGGAGCCCGCCACCACCCTCGCAGGTGGCGTCGGCGGCGGGACAGCCGAACACCGCCCGCTTGCGCTCGAGGTAGGTCTCGCCGAGCCCGTAGGCCGGGTTGCGGAGGAGCTCCTGACGGACCGCGATCATCACCTGGGGGGCGAGTTCCTCGAAGCCTCGGTGGGGTACGACCCCGAGGGGCTCCGCCTTCGCCTCGGCGGCCTGGTCGGCGGTGATGTAGCCGTTGCGGAGCATCCGGTCGATGACGTCGTTGCGGGCCTCGAGGACGCGCTCGGGACGCAACCGCGGGTGGTATCGCGTCGGGTTGCGGATCGGCGTCATGAGCGTCGCCGCCTCGGCGATGGTGAGTTCGGTCACGTCCTTGTCGAAGTACTCCCGGGCCGCGGCCTCGATCCCGTAGGCGTTCGAGCCGAAGAAGACGGAGTTGAGGTAGAACTCGAGGATCTGGTCCTTCGTGTAGCGGCGCTCGAGCTCGGCGGCGAGCACCGCCTCACAGATCTTCCGTTCGATGGTCCGCTCCGGGGTGAGGAAGTTCTGCTTCACCACCTGTTGGGTGATCGTCGATCCACCCTGGACCGTCTCCCCGCCGACGTTCTCGAGGGCGGCGCGGAGGATCGCCCGGTAGCTGATCCCCCGATGGCGGTAGAAGTCCTTGTCTTCGGAGGCGAGCGCGGCGGCGACGACCACGTCGGGGATCTCCTCGAGGGGGATCGGCTGGGAGTTGCGCTCGGTGAGGACCCCGAGTCGGACGCCGTCGGCGGTGTAGACCTCGGAGAGCTCGGAGATCTCCGGCAGGGAGAGATCCAGCTCGTCGGGATCACAGAGGTAGCGACGCTCGAGATCCCGAAGGGTGCCGTAGGCCGCGCTCGAGCCGAGGAAGGAGAAGAGCCCGAACCACGTCGCGCCGAGCACGACGAACACCGCGAGGGCGGCGAAGGCCGGCAAGCGCCGCCCACGGCGATCGCGTCGGTGGATCTGGTGGATGTTCGGTTCCATGGGGGCTCCCGAACCCGGGCCTCGCCCGGCCGGTAGGATCGAATCCCGGTCGAGGTTAGGTACGCCCCACGATAAGGAGCCCGCATTGGACGGAGACGGCGTCTACGGCCCCGAGGCCCTCGTCGGCTGGGATCCCGAGACCCAGCTCGGCCGCCCCGGCGAGTTCCCCTTCACCCGCGGCCCCTACCCGACGATGTACCGGGGCCGTCTCTGGACCATGCGCCAGTATGCGGGCTTCGGCGACGCCGAGACCACGAACCGGAGGTTCCGGGCGCTCCTCGAGGCGGGCCAGACCGGCCTGTCGGTGGCCTTCGACCTCCCCACCCAGATGGGGCTCGATTCCGACGATCCGATGGCGGCCGGAGAGGTCGGCAAGGTGGGGGTGGCGATCGACTCGATCGAGGACATGCGGCGTCTCTTCGACGGCATCCCCCTCGGCGAGGTCTCCACGTCGATGACCATCAACGCCACCGCGGCGATCCTCCTCCTGCTCTACGAGCTCGTCGCCGAGGAACAGGGCGTCCCGCCCGACCGAATCCGGGGAACCATCCAGAACGACATCCTCAAGGAGTACATCGCCCGCGGCACCTACATCTATCCCGTGACGCCGTCGATGCGCCTCGTCACCGACATCTTCGCCTACTGCCGGGACCGGTTGCCGGCCTTCAACACGATCTCGATCAGCGGGTACCACATCCGCGAGGCGGGTTCGACCGCGGCCCAGGAGCTCGCCTTCACGATCGCCGACGGGCTCGCCTACGTCGAGGCGGCGGTGGCCTCCGGACTCGACGTGGACGAGTTCGCGCCGCGCCTGTCGTTCTTCTGGAACGCCCACAACGGACTCTTCGTCGAGGCCGCGAAGTTCCGTGCCGCGCGCCGGATGTGGGCCCGACTCATGCGGGATCGGGTGGGGGCCGAGGACCCCGCGTCGTGGCGGATGCGGTTCCATACCCAGACCGCCGGCTCGAGTCTCACGGCCCAGCAGCCCCTCAACAACGTCGTCCGCACCGCCTACCAGGCCCTCGCCGCGGTCCTCGGCGGCACCCAGTCGCTCCACACGAACGCCTACGACGAGGCCCTTGGACTCCCCACCGAGGCCTCGGCCAGGCTCGCCCTCCGCACCCAGCAGGTCCTCGCCTACGAGACCGGCGTTCCCGAGGTCGTCGATCCCCTCGGCGGTTCCTACTACGTCGAGGCGCTCACCGACCGGCTCGAGGCCGAGGCGAACGAGCTCCTCGACCGCATCGACGAGCTCGGCGGGGCCGTCGCCGCCATCGAGGCCGGCTTCCCCCAGGCCCAGATCGAGGAGGCCGCCTACCGGGAAGCCCAGGCGATCGAACGAGGGGAGCGGGTCGTGGTGGGGGTCAACCGGTTCGTCGACGACGACGAGACCACCGTCGAGGTCCTCAAGGTCGACCCCGACGCCGAGCGACGCCAGGTGGAGCGGCTCCGCGCCCTCAAGGCTCGCCGCGACGCCGACGCCGTGGCTCGCGCCCTCGACGCGGTGCGCGCGGCGGCGAAGGGAGACGACAACCTCCTCCCACCGATGCGGGAGGCGCTGCGCCTCGAGGCGACGGTCGGCGAGGTGTCGAAGGCGCTCGAGGACGTCTTCGGACGCTACCGGGGTTAGTCAGCGGATGACCATGAGCACGGAGCCGGCCGACACCGAGTCGCCGACCTGAACCCGGAGGTCGACGATCTCGCCGCTCGTGGGGGCGACGATCTCGTTCTCCATCTTCATCGCCTCGAGGACGCAGACCGGTTCGCCCTGGGTGACCGCCTCGCCGGCCTTGTGGTGGATCTTGACGACGGTGCCCTGCATCGGTGCCGTGACGATCCCTTCCCCACCCCCGCCGGGGCCCGTCCGGGAGCGCTTGGGGGGACGCCGCCGCGGGGCGGGCCGCACACTCCCCGAGGGGGCGGCGAGCACCGGCGACCAGTAGCGCACCTTGAAGCGCTTCCCTCCGACCTCCACGGTGACCGACCGCTCCACGAGTTCCTCTTCTTCGGGGAGGGTCGTCGTCGCCGTCGGCGGCAGATCCGAGAAGTCCATCCGATCCTCGACGAGCCGGGTGTCGTAGTCGCCGGCGAGGAACTCGTCGTGCTCGAGGATCCGGAGGTGGGCGGGGATCGTGGTTGCGACCCCTTCGACGACGAACTCCCGCAGGGCCCGCCGGGCTCGCCGGATCGCCTCGTCCCGGTCCCGCCCTCGGACGACGAGCTTGGCGATGAGGTTGTCGTAGTACTGGGAGATCACGCTCCCTTGTCGGACGCCCGAATCGACTCGGACGCCGGGTCCGGCGGGCTCGCGGTAGGTGGCGAGGGTGCCGGGGTCGGGGCGGAAGTCGTGGGCCGGATCTTCGGCGTTGATCCGCAGCTCGATCGCGTGGCCCACGGGCCGTGGTGCGGCGGAGATCGACAGCGGCTCCCCGGCGGCGATCCTGAGCTGTTCGGCGACGAGGTCGACGTTCGTGACCTCTTCGGTGATCGTGTGCTCGACCTGGATGCGGGTGTTCATCTCGAGGAAGTAGAAGGCGTCGCCGACGACGAGGAACTCCACGGTGCCCGCGCTCTCGTAGTCGGCGGCCCGGGCGACGGCGAGGGCCGCCTCCCCGATCGCCGCCCGGAGGTCGTCGGGGAGGCCGGGCGCGGGCGTCTCCTCGACGAGCTTCTGATGCCGACGCTGGAGCGAGCAGTCTCGCTCCCCGAGGAAGACCCCGTTGCCGTGGCGGTCGAAGAGGACCTGGGCTTCGACGTGGCGGGCCTTCTCGAGGTACTTCTCGAGGTACACCTCGGGGTTGGCGAACCAGGCCTCGGCCTCGCGGGCGGCCGCCTCGAAGGCCGCATCGAGCTCGTCGTCGCCTCGGACCACCTTCATGCCGCGTCCACCACCGCCGCCGGCGGCCTTGATGGCGATCGGGTAGCCGTGCTCGGCGGCGAAGGCCCGGGCCTCCTCGACGCTCGTGAGGGGATCGATGGTGCCGGGCACGCCGGGCACCCCGGCTGCCTCGGCGGTCCGTCGGGAGACGATCTTGTCGCCCATCATCGCGATCGCCGCGGGCGGTGGGCCGACCCAGACGAGGCCGGCCTCGATCACCGCCTCGGCGAAGGCCGGGTTCTCGGCGAGGAAGCCGTAGCCGGGGTGGACGGCGTCGGCTCCGGCCTCGCGGGCGACCTCGAGGATGCGGTCGACGTTGAGGTACGACTCGGCCGCAGGTGCCGGTCCGACGTTCCAGGCTTCGTCCGCGAGCTCGACGTGGACGGCGTCGCGGTCGAGCTCGGAGTAGATCGCGACCGTCCGCAGCCCGAGGTCCCTGGCGGCGCGGATCACTCGCACCGCGATCTCTCCACGGTTGGCGACGAGGATCGAATGCACGTCGGCATCCTAGAGGTTCGCTCGATCCTCGCCGGCGAGCCCGGGAGGGTCGCGGGCGGTCAGAGCGGGATGTTCCCGTGCTTCTTCGGTGGCATCGACTCCCGCTTGGTGCGGAGCATCTCCAGGGCTCGGATGAGTCGGGGACGGGTCTCCCGCGGCTCGATGACGTCGTCGACGAAGCCCCGCTCGGCGGCGACGTAGGGGTTGTTGAAGCGCGCCTCGTACTCGGCGATGAGCCGTTCTCGCTCGGCCTCGGGGTCGTCGGCGGCGGCGATCCGACGGCGCTGGATGATGTTCACCGCGCCCCGGGCACCCATGACGGCGATCTCGGCGGTGGGCCAGGCGAAGACGACGTCGGCACGGAGGGCCCGGGCGTTCATCACGAGGTAGGCCCCGCCGTAGGCCTTCCGGACGATCACGCTGATCCGGGGAACCGTCGCCTCGGAGAAGGCGTAGAGGAGCTTGGCGCCGTGGCGGATGATCCCCCGGTGCTCCTGGTCGACACCGGGGAGGAAGCCCGGAACGTCGACGAAGACGACGAGCGGGATGTTGAAGGCGTCGCAGAAGCGCACGAAGCGGGCCGCCTTCACCGACGCGTCGATGTCGAGGGTCCCGGCGAGGACCTTCGGCTGGTTCCCGACGACGCCGACGGTGTAGCCGTCGAGGCGGGCGAAGCCGACGACGATGTTCTGGGCGAAGTGCTCGTGGACCTGGTAGAACTCCCCGTCGTCGACCACCCGCTCGATGAGCTCCACCATGTCGTAGGGCTGGTTGGCGGCGTCCGGGACGATCGACGTGAGCTCCTCGTCCATGCGGTCGGGTCGGTCGAGGGGCGCGAAGAACGGCGGGACCTCCATGTTGTTGCGGGGGAGGAACGACAGGAGGTACCGGACCTCCTCGAGCGCGGCCCGGCCGTCCTCGGCGACGAAGTGGGTGACGCCCGAGCGCGTGGCGTGGGCGTGGGCGCCGCCGAGCTCCTCCATCGTCACCTGCTCCCCGGTGACGGTCTGGATCACCTCGGGGCCGGTGATGAAGAGGTGGGAGCGGTGGTCGACCTGGTAGACGAAGTCGGTGATCGCCGGCGAGTACACCGCGCCGCCCGCACACGGTCCCATGATCACGGAGATCTGGGGGATGACGCCGGAGGCTCGGACGTTCCGTTCGAAGATCCGGCCGTAGCCGTCGAGGGCGACGACGCCCTCTTGGATGCGAGCCCCGCCGGAGTCCTTGAGACCGATGATCGGGGCTCCCGTGCTCATCGCCAGGTCCATGACCTTGCAGATCTTGTCGGCCACGGCCTCGCCGAGGCTGCCGCCGAATCGGGTGAAGTCCTCGGCGAAGACGAACACCGTGCGGCCGTCGATCGTGCCCCACCCGGTGACCACCGCGTCGCCGAGGGGACGCTGCTTCTCGATCCCGAAGCCCGTGGCCTGGTGGCGGACGAACATGTCGAGCTCCTGGAAGGATCCCTTGTCGAGGAGCAGGTCGATCCGCTCTCGGGCGGTCAGTTTTCCCTCGTCGTGCTGACGGTCGAGGGCTCGCCGGCTCCCGGGCTCCATCGCCGCCTCCTTGAGGGCCCGCAGCCGCTCGATGCGCTCTTCGGTGCTCACCGATCCTCCCGGTAGGCTCAGTCCACGGATTCCACGCCGGAGGCGCCGTTTGGACATACCCTACGTCATCGTCGAACGATCCACCGTCGACTCCACCCAAGACGTCGCCGCCGCCGAGTTCGCCGCCCGGGGCCGTCCCGTCCTCGTCGTCGCGGCGCGGCAACGAGCCGGCCGGGGTCGCATCGGACGCCCCTGGTGGAACGCGGACCGGGCGGTGGCCTGCTCCTTCGCCTTCACCCCGCCATGGCCGACGGAGGACTGGCCGCTCGTGCCCCTCGTCGCCGCCCTCGCCGCTCGGGACGCCGTGGCCGAGACCTGCCGGCGAGACGTGGAGCTGAAGTGGCCGAACGACCTGGTCGTCCCCGAGGGCAAGGTCGGAGGGCTCCTCGCCGAGGGCACCGACGGCCGACTCGTGGTCGGGCTCGGCGTCAACCTGTGGTGGGCCGACCCGCCGTCGGGCGCGGCCGGGCTCTGCCCGACGGATCCCGGTCCCCGGCTCGGCCCACGCTTGGCACGCCGGTGGGTCGATGGGCTGCTTCGTCGGCTCGCCCGCCCACCCCGGGAGTGGGGCCACGACGAGTACCGGGCGGTGTGCTCGACGATCGGGAGCGCGGTGACCTGGCGCCGGGTGCGGGGGAGGGCGATCGACGTCTCCTCCTCGGGGGCGCTCCTCATCGAAACGCCCGAGGGCGTCGTCGAGGTGACCGCGGGGGACGTCTTCGAGGGTGCCGCTACGATGCCGGGCACCGCGGAGAAGGGAGGGGATGGGTGAGCGTCCTGCCCGGTGAAGGCGACACGGTGATCCTCTACGGCTCGACCGACATCCCCATCGGTGCCCGGGTCCTCGGCGGCTACCTCGCCCGTCCCGACCTCGAGGGGGAGTGGCCGACGGTCGTCGTCCTTCCCTCCGCCTGGGGGATCACCTCGTCGGTGAAGGACTGGTGCCGACGGCTCGCCCGACACGGGATCGCGGCCATCGTTCCCGACCTCTACCGGGGTGAGGCGCCGGATCGTACGGTCGAACCCGACGTCGCCTCGAAGGCCTTCGACGAGATCCCCCTCGAGCGGCGCCGGGCCGATCTCGAGGGGACCGTCGAGTTCCTCGCGAACCCCGCCGGCTTCTGGTCGAACGCGGAGTGGGGATTCGGGCTCCTCGGCTTCGGCGACGGCGGCTCGGTGGCGGCCTGGGCGGCGGGATTCCTCGGCGCGGCCGCCCTCGGACTCGTGGGGGCACCCCTCGTCGCCGACGACGGGAGGCCGGGCACGCCCGTGCCGGAGGTCGCCGAGGGCCTCACCCTGCCGGTGCTCGGCCTCTTCGGGGGCGACGATCCGCGGTCCCCAGACGAGGGCATCGCCGCGCTCCGAGACCGTCTGCCGCAGGCCGAGGTCGTCCGCTACCCGAACGTCGGCGAGGACTACTGGGACGACTACCTCGACGGGTACGTCGACGCCGCCGCCCGTGACACCCTCGAGCGCCTCGTGCGGTTCTTCGGAGCGACGCTGCCGCCCCGTCGCTGAGCGTCACCGCCGCCGGTCCTCGATCCTTCGCCGCAGCCGACGGGCGTCCCGGTTCGCCCTGATGCCCTCGAGGGCCTCGGTACGTTCCACCCACCGTCGCACCGGCCGGGGGAGGAACCGAACGTCGGGGTCGACGGCGGCGGCATAGAGGGTCACCCCGGCGCCGAACGCGAAGCCGATCCCGACGGCGCCGATCGCGGCGAACGCGGCGATACCCACCGGGGTCGACGGCGAGGACGGGGCGGCGGGGCTCGGCGGCGCCGGGCTCGCCGCGACGGTCGTCGATGGGGAGCCTGCGGCGGCGATCGTGGTGCCCGGGGGCGTCGAGGTGGTGGCCGCACCGCCGGGGGTGGAGAGAGCTTCGAGGTCGAGGGGGCCGGCGTCCGGTGGTTCCTCCCCGGGGCGCAGGACGGTGTCGGCCCGAGCGGTGGTGGTCGTCGAGGAGGTCGGTGTGCTCCCCGGCACGGTCGTCGACGTCGTCGTCGTGGTGGTGGTCGGGCCGACCGGCGCCGTGGTGGTCGTCGTGGGGACCGTGGTGGTGGTCGTGGTGGGGACCGTGGTGGTGGTCGTCGTCGTGGTGGTGGGGACCGTGGTGGTGGTGGTCGTGGTGGTGGTGGTGGTCGTGGT
>DRQR01000063.1 GCA_011371355.1 Actinomycetota bacterium | reverse complement strand
CCCCGCCGGTTCGCTCCTCGGAGGCTCGTCGGTAGAGCTCCTCGACGCGGGCGGTCCGCGGTGAGCTCTGGGGCGGGGCTCCGCCGAGGTGTTCTCTCAGGTCGGCGGCGTTGTAGTCGACGAGGGCCTCGACGACGTCGGTCTCGCCGGGGAGCACGATGGCGTCGAGCACCTTTCTCGCTCCGTCGAGGTCGTAGGCGGGCAGCAGCCGGCCGTCGGGATGGACGGCGAGGAGGAGATCCCAGAAGGGATCGGTTTGGGTGTGGTACGCGTAGCCGAGGAAGAGGACGTAGTCGCCGCCGGGTTCGAGCTGGCCGATCGCACCGAGCTCCGGGTTCCCGAGGGCCCACAGGCGCCGGCCGGCCTCCACGGGGGCGGCGGGGAAGCGCTCGTTCAGGGTCGCGGGATCCCACCGGGACTCCCACCGCACCCGATCGACCCGGAAGACGACCCGCGGATAGCCGGCGAACACCTCGGTGGCGGGAACCTCGTCGACGACCAGGACCGTGGCGTCGACGACGGCGTCGGCCATGAGGCTCGAGATGAAGTGGGCCCCCGGGCCCGGCGACGGTCGCCCCTGGGCCCCAATGGTCCCCGCATCTGCACAGGCCGTGGTCACCAACGAGAGGAGCACGGCCCAGACGACGAACCGGGACCACCACCTCATGGCACGAGATCCACGAGCGCCCGCACCCGGTCGAGACCGAGGTTCGTTCGACCGGCACCGACCGGGGGTGGGCCGATCGGCTCCGCCGGGAGTCCAGGGGGGCCTTCCGGGGGCGGGCCGCGAAGTGGGTCATCGACCCGAGCCTACGGTGCCGGAGGAGTCCCGGAGGTCGATTCAAGTTTCGGACCCCCGGATGCCGATACCCGCGGTGGGCCAGGAAGCGACCAAGGGGTCTCGATGAGGTGTGCGACGTGCGGGACGGCCGAGGTGGCCGTCCGTCGGGGGGACGACGTCTACTGCTCCCGCTGTGTGGTGATCCGCGACTGGGACGGGATCATCGCGATCGTCCAGGAGGCGCTCCTCGTCGCCGACGAGGCGGCGGATCCCGAGCCGCCGACGCCGGATCGGCCCAAGGTCTCGGCGTCCTCGGGGGCGGGGGGACTGGCGATGCCCGCCGACCCCTTCGCGTGATGGCGATGGGGGTCAGGAGAAGGCCCGCTCGACGAGCCGCCGCTGCTCCTGGGCGTGGACCCGGGAGCTGCCGGTGGCCGGAGACGCCGACTCGGGCCGGTAGATGCCCCGGGTGATCCGGCCCACCTCGGCGAAGAGCGCCCGGGACATGAACCGCCAGGCACCCATGTTGCCCGGCTCCTCCTGCACCCAGACGATCTCGGCGTCACCGTAGGGCTCCAGGGCGTCGAGGGTCTCGTCGGTGGGGAAGGGGTAGAGCTGCTCGACGCGGACGATCGCGACGTCGTCGATACCGTGCTCGTCGCGATAGGCGTCGAGCTCGTAGAAGATCTTCCCCGTGCACAACAGCACCCGCCGCACCGCACGGAGCGCCCGCGAGTCGCCGATCACCTTCCGGAACCGCCCCGCGGTGAACTCCTCGATCGGGCTGTAGGTGGCGGCGTGGCGGAGCAGCGACTTGGGGGTCAGCAGCACGAGGGGGCGACGCTGCTCCCAGAGGGCCTGGCGGCGGAGGACGTGGAAGTACTGGGCGGTCGTCGTCGGCACCGCGATCCGGAGGTTGCCCTCGGCGGCCATCTGGAGGAACCGCTCGAGGCGGGCGCTCGAGTGCTCGGGACCCTGACCCTCGAAGCCGTGGGGGAGGAGGAGCGTGACCCCGGACTCCTGGAGCCACTTGTCGTAGCCGGAGACGACGAACTGGTCGATGATGACCTGGGCGCCGTTGGCGAAGTCGCCGTACTGGGCCTCCCAGAGGACGAGGGCGTCGGTGGCCTCCACCGAGTAGCCGTACTCGAAGCCGAGGGCGGCGAACTCCGACAGGAGGGAGTCGACGACGTCGACGGGCGCCTGGTCGGGGGCGAGGTGGCGGAGGGGGACGTAGCGTTCCTCGGTCCGGTAGTCGACGAGCACGGCGTGGCGCTGGCTGAAGGTGCCCCGCGACGAGTCCTCCCCGGCGAGGCGGACCCGACGGCCCTCGAGGGCGAGGGACCCGAAGGCCTCGGCCTCGGCGAGGCCCCAGTCGAGGACGCCGGAGACGAACCGCTCGTGCCGGGCGTCGAGGATCCGTTGGAGCTTCGGATGGACGGTGAAGCCCTCCGGGACCTCCCTCAGGCGCACCTCGATGCGTTCGAGGGTCTGCCGATCGATGGCGGTGACCTCGGGCTCGGGGACCTCGATGGCGATCGTCACCGTCGGAGGAGGCTCGGTGCGGGTCGCGGCGAAGGCGGCGTCGAGCATCTCCCGGAACCGGCGGGCGACGGCCTCGGCCTCGTCGTCGGTGATCACCCCGGTCCGGCGGAGGCGTTCGAGGTACAGATCCCGCACCGAAGGCCGGGCGTCGATGAGCGCGTACATCCTCGGCTGGGTGTAGGTGGGCTCGTCGCCTTCGTTGTGGCCGAGCCGCCGGTAGCAGACGAGGTCGATGACGACGTCCTTGTGGAAGGCCTGCCGGAAGCGGAAGGCGATCCGAGTCGCCCGGACCACCGCCTCGGGATCGTCCCCGTTGACGTGGAAGATGGGTGCCTGGACCATCTTCGCCACGTCGGTGGCGTACTGCGACGAGCGGGCGTGGACCGGTCCCGTGGTGAAGCCGACCTGGTTGTTCACGACGACGTGGATCGTGCCGCCGGTGGCGTACCCCTCGAGTTGGGAGAGGTTGAAGGTCTCGGCGACGACCCCCTGACCGGCGAAGGCGGCGTCGCCGTGGACGAGGATCGGGAGGACGAGGTCCTCGGCACCGTCCCCGCGGGCGTCCTGCTTCGCCTTGACGATGCCCTCGAGGACGGGATCGACGGCCTCGAGATGGCTCGGGTTGTTCGCCACCGACACCTCGATGGACGTCCCCGACGGCGAGGCGTGGCGCCCGGTCGCGCCGAGGTGGTACTTCACGTCGCCGCTGAAGCCCTCCTCGCCGGCCTCCGGTTCGACGCCCTCGAAGGTCTGGAAGATCTCGGTGAGCTCCTTGCCGACGACGTTCGCGAGCACGTTGAGGCGGCCCCGGTGGGCCATCCCGATCGCCGCATGTTCCATCCCGAAGTCGGCGGCCTCGTCGAGGAGGGTGTCGAGGAGGGGGACGAGGGACTCGGCCCCCTCGAGGGAGAACCGCTTCGCGCCGAGGTACTTCGTGTGGAGGAACCGCTCGAAGGCCTCGGCGGCGTTGAGTCGTTCGAGGATGCGGCGCCGTTCGGCGTCGTCGAGCTCGGGGGTGGTGCCCTCGACGTGCTCTTGGATCCAGGCTTTCTGATCGGCCTCCTGGATGTGCATGTACTCGATGCCGGTCGTGCGGCAGTAGGCGTCGCGGAGGACGCCGAGGATCTCGCCGAGGGTCATCCGGGTCCGGCCGGCGAGGCCGCCGGTGGCGAACTCCCGGT
>DRQR01000062.1 GCA_011371355.1 Actinomycetota bacterium | reverse complement strand
GGGCGGCCGGCGACGTGGCCACGCTCCCCCAGTTCGTCTACGTCGCCGCCGCCTCGGGCACCATCGCCGCCGAGAACGCCCTCCGCGGCGCCGGACGAAAGCTCGACCTGCGGACGATGCCGCGGGTCATCTTCACGACGCCGTCCTTCGCGTCGGTCGGCCTCACCGAAGCCGCCGCCCGGGAGCAGGGCCGCACGGTGAGAACGTCGATCCTCCCCCTGGAGACCGTCCCTCGGGCCCTCGTGAACCGGGAGACGACCGGCGCGGTCAAGCTCGTCGCCGATGCCGGGACCGGGGAGCTCCTCGGCGCCCACGTGTTGGCCGACGGCGCCGGCGACGTCATCCAGGCCGCGGTCGTGGCGATGAGCTACCACGCCACCGTCGACGAGATCGCCACGATGTTCCATCCCTACCTGACGATGGCCGAGGCGCTGAAGCTGGCGGCCCAGGCCTTCGACAAGGACGTCGAGAAGCTCTCCTGCTGCGCGGCATGACCGCGACGGGGGCGAGGAGCCCACTACGGTTCCCCCATGACGATCCCCCGCCGTGAGCCACCGCCCTTCCGGCCCGTCGTCGTCGAGGGCACCGACCGGCTCACCCCGAGGATGGTCCGGGTGACCCTCGCCGGACCGGCCCTCGAGGGGTTCCCCGCTCCGGAACCGGCGGCGAGCGTCCGGCTCCTCCTGCCCCAGCCCGAGGGTCTCGTCGTCCCGACGTGGAACGGGAACGAGTTCCTCCTCCCCGACGGCACCCGACCCACGATCCGGACCTTCACGCCGCGGCGGTTCGACCCCGACGCCCCCTCCCTCGACCTCGACATCGTCCTCCACGGCTCCGGCGCGGCGTCGACCTGGGCCGAAGGGGCCGCGCCCGGCGACGAGGCGGCCGTCTCGGGTCCGGGCCGCGGCTACCGCATCCCGTCGGACGCCGGGGCGTTCCTCCTCCTCGGCGACGAGACCGCGATCCCGGCCATCGGCCAGCTCCTCGAGCACCTCCCCGACGTGCCGATCACCGTCCACGTCGAGATCGCCTCGCCCGACGCCCGGCTCGACCTCCACCGCGACGTCGACGAGCACTGGCACGTACCGCCGGCCGGGGCGCCGCCCGGCGAGACCCTCGTCGAGGCCGCCCGCGCCGCGACCATCGACGAGGGCACCCGGATCTGGGCGGCCGGCGAAGCCGCGGCGATGCAACGGATCCGTAAGCACCTCTTCGCGGAACGGGGCCTCCCCCGCTCGGCGGCGACCGTCCGCGGCTACTGGAAGCACGGCCGGGCGGAGACCTGAGGCGACGGCCCGCCCTCAGGCGCCCACGGCCCGGACGAGGCGCGCGACGGCCTCGTCGATCACCTCCGGGCCGACCGCGATCGTCATCCGGGCGAAGCCGGCCCCTTGGCGCCCGAACCAGTGGCCGGGGCTCAGGGCGAGACCCGCCTCGAGGGCGAGCCATCGGGCGAGCTCGGGGACGTCGAGGCCCAGGGCGCGCAGGTCGAGCCAGGCGAGGTAGGTCGCCTCGGGCCTGACGAGCTCGACCCCGTCGGGCAGCCCGGCCTCGAGGCGAGCGACGTTCGCGGCGACGAGGTCGAGGAGGTCGTCGAGCCATCGATCGCCACCCCGATAGGCGGCCTCGAAGGCGGCGATCCCGAAGACGTGGTTGCGGGTGAGGTGGAACCGGTCGCTCGCCTCCCGAAAGCCGGTGCGGAGCTCCTCGTCGTCGGTGACGACGACGGTGTCGCAGACCCCGGCGAGCCCGAAGGTCTTCAGGGGACCGTGGGTCGCCGCCCACCGCACGGCACGACCCTCGGTGACGGTGGCGAAGGGGGTGAATCGGTGGGGAGCGAGCGTCAGGTCCGCGTGGATCTCGTCGGCGAGCACGACGACGTCGTGGGCCTCGCAGAGGGCGGCCACGGCGGCCAGTTCCTCGGCGGTCCAGGCCCGGCCGACGGGGTTGTGGGGGTTGCAGAGGAGGAGGACGCGGTTGGCCGGATCGGCGGCTTTCTCCTCGAGGTCGGCGAGGTCCATGACGTAGCGTCCGTCTTCGATCACCAGGGGGTTCGTCACCGGCGCCCTGCCCCCGGCCCGGACGATGGGCTTGAAGTCGGTGAAGACCGGGGGTTGGAGGATCACCCCGTCGCCGGGATCGGTGACGAGGTCGACGAGGACGGCGAGGGAGGTCCCGACGCTGGGGCTCACCTCCACGGCGTCGGCGTCGACATCCCATCCGTGGCGACGCCGCATCCAAGCCCGGAAGGCGTCGAGCACCCGGCGGGGACGGGTCTCGTAGCCGTACCACCCCGCGGCGGCCCGCGCCGCGAGGGCCTCGACGATCTCCTCGGCCACGGGAACCTGGGGTTCGGCGATCCACAGGGGCAACAGCCCGACCTCCCGACCGAAGCGCCGACGCAGGGTCTCCGGGTCGAGGGCCTGGACGGCGCCCACCCCGTCGGGAGGGAAGGGTTCGGTGCGGGGCATCCTCGGCCTCCTCGGTCGGCGAACGGGCACGATAGGTAGGACGCTACTCACGACATCCCCGCCGGTCCCGGCGATCCTGGAGGCGGCCTTCGAGGGAGGAGAGCATGGAACGTTGGAACGCGTTGAGTACGGCGGGGAAGCTCGGTGCCGTCGGTGGGATCCTCGTGGTCGTGGGGAGCCTGCTGCCCTGGTACTCGTTCCTCGGCGTCGGCGTGTCGGGGTGGAGCTCGGGCCTGCCGGCGATCCTCGGGATCCTCGCCGCAGTGGCCGGCGCGGCGCTCCTCCTCGCCGAGCCGCTGACGGGATCCCGGCCCCAGATCGGGTCCTTCGCACCCTCGCAGGCGGCGCTCCTCGCCGGGGCGGTCGGGACGCTGCTCATCGTCCTCCGCTTCCTCACGGAGTCGTCCTTCGTCTCCGTGGGGCTCTTCGTCTCGCTCGTGGGCGCCGGGCTCGTGACGTACGGCGCCTTCGCCACGGTGAAGGAGGCGGGCCTGCCCCTCCCCCTCACCGGCGGCGGGCAGGAATCGAGCGACTCCTGACGACGACCGACACCCGCGCCGGTCCGGGAACGACCCCCCGGACCGGCGCCCGACGGGCCCCGCCGGGGCAGGAGCCGCCCGTTCGGCCCCGATAGACTCCCGGCGTCGATCGGGAGGAACGCGGTTGGCGCCTCGGATCGCCCTCGTCGCCGCCGGATCCCGGGGAGACGTCCAGCCCCTCGTCGCTTTGGGGCATGGCCTCCGGAGATCCGGCTACCGGGTCCGTATCGTCGCCCTCGAGACCTTCCGCGAGCTCGCGGCCGGCCTCGAGTTCGTCGGCGTGCCGGTGGATCCGCAGCGGTTCATCGACGAACACGGCCTCCGCGAGTCCGTGGGCGGCGGGGCCGGCCCGATCGCCTTCCTGCGCCGGTACCGCGCCGTGGTCGAAGCCACCTACGGGCCGCTGCTCGGCATCGTCTGGGAGGCCCTCGCCGATGTCGACGCGGTCGGCTTCGGCACCCTGACGATCATGGCCCACCCCCTCGCCGACGCCCGCGGCATCCCTCGCTTCGCCGTCCCCCTCCAGCCCCTCACCCGCTCTCGGGCCTATCCGAGCCTCGCCTTCCCCCCGTCGTGGGGCAAGCTCGGAGCGGCCTGCAACCTCGCCACCCACCTCCTCGAGGAGCGCCTCTGGTGGGCGGCGGTGGGCGGCGTCGTCTCCCGGGGTCTCCGGGACGTCCTCGGACGTGACCCCTTCCCTCGGGGTGGGCCCTACGACCGGATCTACGCCGACGAGGGATTCCCCTTCGTCTACGGCTTCAGCCCCACGGTCGTTCCCCACCCCCCGGACTGGCCCGCGTGGCACGTCGTCACCGGCTTCTGGTACCTCGACGCCGAGGAGTCCCTCCCCGACGAGGTCGCCGCGTTCTTGGACGCCGGCCCACCGCCCGTCTACGTGGGCTTCGGGAGCCTCCCCGTCGCCGATCCGCCGCGAGCCGCCCGCACCGTGGTGGAAGCGGTTCGTCGGGCGGGGCGCAGGGCGATCCTCCTCCGGGGCTGGGCCGAGCTCGACCTCGACGGCGACCACGACGACGTCCTCGTCGTCGACGAGGTCCCCCACGCCCTCCTCTTCCCTCGCGTCGCGGCGATCGTCCACCACGGGGGTGCGGGCACGACGGCGGCCGCGTTACGTGCCGGCCGTCCCCAGGTCGTGGTGCCCCACTTCGCCGACCAGCCCTTCTGGGCGGCTCGGGTCCACGAGCTCGGTGTGGCTCCTCCGCCCCTCCGGCCGCGCCGACTCGACGCCGACCGCCTCGCCGCGGCGCTCGACCGGGCTTGCTCGGCCGAGGTCGTCCGCCGAGCCGCCGAGGTGGGCGAGCGCATCGCCGCCGAGGACGGCGTGGGGCGGGCCGTCGCCGTCGTCGCACGCTTCCTCGACCGGGGAAGAGTCACGTGACCGCAGCCGGTGAGACCCGGATCAGCGGGGATCCCGCCGACGCCGCTCCCAGGGCATCCGACGTGCCACCCGCTGCGGCTTCTGCTGCTTCAGGAGCTCGTTCGAGCGCCGGATCCGCTCGGCTCGCTCCACCTCGATGCGCCGGAGCGTCTCGTAGACCGCGGCCATCTGATCGTCGGTGACCGGCGGGAGACGGAACGCCGCGTGGACGAAGGGCGGCGTGTCCGCCCGGTAGTCGTGCCCGAAGGACTTGAACTCGCCGGGGATCGTCTTCATCGCGTTCATCGCGTCGACGCCGAGCTGGACGAAGGTGACGAGCGGCACCCAATCCATGCCCTCGGGCACGTTGCGGCCCCGTTCCCCGCGCAGCCACGGGGGTTCCTTCACCGCCCACCGGAGGGAGATCTGCGCGATCGGGTCGTTGTCGTGGTCGACGACGATCGCCCGGAGCCGGTCCCGGTCCTCGGGGGCCAGGGCCTCGAACTGCTCGAAGCGGTCGAAGGCCGCCACCGTGCCGGGGGGGACGAGGTCGGAGGCTCCCTGGGCCATCCCGGTCTTCGACCACTTCGCGAACCCGGGCAGTCCGAACCACAGGGCCCGGTCGATGCCGTAGTGGTCGAACCCGGCGATGCCCTGGTGCATGACCACATCCGATGCCGACCAGGCGCCGAGGCTCTCACCGAAGACGAGGACCTTGGGGCGACGGTCCTCGGGCATGGCGAGGAGACGCTGCCGCACGCCCCAGAGGACCCCCCGGAACTGGGCCCGTCCCAGGTGCACCTTCTGGAGCTCGAGGAACGACGGTCCCCGGCCGTACTGGACGCAGGCCGAGGCGATGTCCCCCCGGGCGAAGAGCTCGGCCGCCTCGATCATCGTCTGGTCCACCCATCCCGTTCCCGTCGGGGAGATGAGGAGGAGATAGCTGCGGTCCCAGGCGCCGAGGGCGTCGAGCTCGTCGAGGAGCATCTCCGACCTGCCCGACGGGTACAGGGGCTCGCTGTTCACCCCGACGTAGGCCCGGATCGGATGGGCGACCGCGGGCTCCCCGAGGGTCGCTTCGATCTCGTCGGGGGTGATCACGTCGGAGACGTACCGTCGACCCTGGAGCCCGAGCTCCTCGAAGGGGGAGATGCTCGCCGGCCCGCCCGAGACGTAGGGGCTCGTCGGCGGCGTCGAGTAGGCGGGTTCGAGGACCTCGTTGCTCCGGGCGATCGAGGCCACCCCGGCGGTGTACGCCGCGGCTCCGCCGCCGACCCACAGCGCCGCGTTCAGGGCCCGCCCCACCGTCGCCTTGATCGGATCCTCCTTCCCGAAGTACCGCACGAGTCCGCGCTGAGAGGCCGAGAACGCCTTCGCGATCCCCCGACCGCTCCAGGCGACCCCGGCGCCGACCGCGAAGGTGCCGGGCATCGTCGCCGGGGCGTCGTCCTCGGTCCATCGCTTCACGACGGCCTGGCGACGGGCGAGGAGCCGATTCGCGTAGAACATCGCCCCGGCGAAGACCCCGAGTCCGGTGAGGACGGGCCGCGCCGGCGACGTCGGCGGGAACCGTCGCCGAAGCTCCATGACCGACTCGCTGATGATTCCCCCGATCGCGGCCGCCACGGCGAGGTCGCCCGCGCTCCGGAGCGCGGCGCGGGCGGTCGGCTCGTCGTCGGTCTCGGGGATCCGGGCGAGCGCGCCGCCTCCGGCGAGGATCGCCGCCCGGGCCCCGATGCGCAGCGGGAAGGGCGCCGAGGGAGGAACCACGATCCGGACGACCCGGTCGGCGGTCTCCCCGACGGCCTCGGCGGCGAGCACGGACAAGCCGCTCGCGATGCCTTGGTGGAGCGTGGCGCGGGGCATGAGGGACGGGGCGAGGGAAGCGAAGAGCCCGCGGGCGCTCAGGGGTCCCGAGGCGCCGCCGACGAACGGATTGAACCAGTCGGCGACCCGGACCGCGACCCGGACCGCGACCCGGTCGAGGCGCGGCGAGCGGCGAGAGCCTTTCGAGAACCAAGACACGGTCCGGGCAGGCTATCACCGACCCCATCCCGGGAGCACCCACCCATCGAGGACGCGCCGCACCATCGGCGAACGGGGCGAAGCCGCGGGCCTACGAAGAACCCCGGTCGACCGTCGGTACGGGGCCGGTTCGTTCGACGGCGACCCACAGCCACGAAAGAGGTCCGACCGCCGCGGCGGGAGCGGCGGATCCCCGGGGTCGCGTCGATTCGACGACCTCGACTCCGACGTCGTCTCACCTGCCATCCGGCCGACCGTGGCGGCCATACGCAAGCACCTCGCCCTGCTAGGGTCCTCCCGGTCGGAGGGGAGCATCCTTGTCTCGAAACTTCCGGAGCGGCGTCGCCGTCGTCGGTGCCGTCATGAGCCTCCTGGCGACGTCGGTGGCATCCGGCGCGGCCACCCGCGCGTTCCCCGAAGGACGGTGGGCCGGGGACCTCGTCTTCGTCGCCTCGGGCTACGGAGAGGCGGCGGCCGGGAACGGTATCTTCGAGGTCACGAGCGACGGCACCGCCCTCGACGGCACGATCTCCTGGACGGCGGTCACCGAACGGGGCGGCGCCACGGTGCAGGCCTCCCTCCGAGGCTCCGCCTCCGATCCGGTCATCGTCGACGGCGCCATCACCACCTCCGCCGGAACCTTCCCCATGGACGTCCCCGCCCCGATGCCGATCTCCTGGGCCACCTGTGAGCAGGTCGCCGGCTACGGCATCGGCGTCAACGGGGTGACCGTCGACGCCGACTGGCTGGCGTGGCGGAGCGATTCGGTCACCGACCTCCCGGAGTTCCGGGACGAGGTCGACGCCCTCGTCGAGGACCTCCAGGAGCTCGAACTGCTCCTCGCCTCGGGCGGAGCCCCGGACCCGACGGACCTCGCCAACCTCGCCTCCCGGGCCGTCGATCTGGCGGCATCGGTCTCCCGCTCGGACACCTGCAGCCCCTTCTCCACCGAGCATTCCGCCATCGGGGCCT
>DRQR01000061.1 GCA_011371355.1 Actinomycetota bacterium | reverse complement strand
GTCGATCCGGACCTGTTCCGCCACCACGGCGTCAAGCCGCGCCGCAAGGAGATGGCCATCCTCATGATCGCCGACGCCGTCGAGGGCGCCGCCCGAGCCTACGCGGCGGTCGAGGACCCGACGGCAGAAGGCCTCGTCCGGTTGGTGGAGACCGTCGTCCAGGAGAAGGTCGACGATGGGCAGCTCGACGAATCCGAGTTGACCTTCGGCGATCTCACCGCGGTGAAGCACGAGCTCGTCCGCGCCCTCATCGGCTACTACCACACTCGGGTCCCCTATCCCGGCTTCCCCGGTCCGCGGGTCACGGAAGGTGCACGGCCCGTCCTCGTCGACGGCGGCGTCGCCCTCGAACCGGAGGGGACGGTCGAGCGCATCGAACGACCGATCGAAGGGGAGGAGCGACCCGAGCCGCTCCCGGGGTCGACACCGTGAACGTCGTCGTCGCCGACGAACAGGACCAGCCCGTCCCCAACGAGGACGTCCTCGCCCTCGCCGAACACGTCCTCGCCTCCCAGGGCGTACCGGAGTCCGCCGAGGTGACCATCGTCTTCGTCGACGAGGACCGCATCGCCGAGTACAACGAGCGCTACCTCGGCCGGGAAGGCCCGACCGACGTCCTCTCGTTCCCCGTGGAGGAGCACGAGCCGGGTCGGCCCCCGAAGGCGCCCGGCGGGGGAGCGCCGCTCCCCCTCGGCGATCTCTTCATCTGCCCGGCCGTCGTGCGTCGGAACGCCGAGGCCCGTGGGATCGCCTTCGACGACGAACTCGCCCTCGTCGTCACCCACGGACTGCTCCACCTCCTCGGCTGGGACCACGACGAGGACGCCGACCGGATGGAGGCCGAGGAGCGGCGTCTTCTCGCCGCGGTCGGGAGAAGGCGACCGTGACCTGGCTCGCCCTCGGGTTCTCCGCCGCACTCCTCGTGATCGGTGCGGTGCTCCGGGCCGCAGGGGCCTCCCTCGTGCGGACCCCGAGGGCCGACGCGGTGCGGGACGCCGCCGAGGGCGACGCGAGGGCCGAGGTCGTCGCCCGCCTCCTCGAGCGGCGCAGTCGCATCCAGCTCGCCCTCAGTCCCGTCCTCACCATGCTCGTCGTCCTCGCGGTCATCCCGGCGACCTGGGCGTTCACCCGGCTCCTGTCCGGCCCCACCCTGTTCCTCGTCCTCGTGGCGACGACGCTGCTCCTCGTGGTCGTCGCCGACCTCCTGCCGAGGACGATCGGACGGAGCCGGCCGCGCACGATCGCCTACCGGTTCGCCCGGCTCCTCGACGGGGCCATCACCCTCGGGGACGCGGTCAACGACCTCGTCGCCGAGCTCGACGAGGAGCTCGACGCCGACGAGCCCCAAGAGGCGGAGACGGGGGAGCGGGAGCTCATCTCGTCGGTCCTCGACTTCACCGACACGCTCGTGCGGGAGGTCATGGTGCCGCGCACCGACATGGTGACGCTCCCGGCGTCGGCCCCGATCGACGAGGGACTGCGGACGGTCCTCGAGTCGGGGAAGTCCCGCATCCCGCTCACCGGCGACGGACCCGACGACATCGTCGGGGTGTTGTACGCCCGGGACCTGCTCCGGGTCGTCGAGGACGGTGATCGGCCCACCTCCTGCGGCGACCTCGCCCGGAAACCCTTCTTCGTCCCCGAGACGAAACGGGTCTCGGAGCTCCTCCGGGACATGCAGGAGAACCAGGTCCACATGGCGATCGTCGTCGACGAGTTCGGCGGCACCGCCGGCCTCGTCACGATCGAGGACATCATCGAGGAGATCGTCGGCGAGATCGCCGACGAGTACGACCGGGAGGAGCCGATGATCGTTCCGTTGGGAGACGGCTCGTACCTCATCGACGCCCGGCTCGACGTCGACGCCCTCGCCGAGCTCACCGGCACCGAGCTGCCCGCCGAGGAATGGGACACCGTCGGCGGCCTCGTCCTCGCCCTCGCCGGGCGGGTTCCTCGCCAGGGGGAGCGGTTCGAGTACGACGGCCTCGTCTTCACCGCGGAGCGGGTCCAGGGACGGCGGATCGCCAAGGTGCGGGTCGACCGCAAGGGGCCGTCGTGAGCCGCTCGGGGTTCGTCTCGGTCGTCGGCCGTCCGAACGTCGGGAAGTCGACCCTCGTCAACGCCCTCGTGGGCGGCAAGGTCGCGATCACCTCCCCCCGGCCTCAGACCACCCGGAACACCATCCGGGGGGTGCTCACGCTCCCCGAACGCGACACCCAGATCGTCTTCGTCGACACCCCGGGGCTCCACAAGCCCCGTACCGCCCTCGGGGCCCGACTCAACCGGCTCGTCGAGGGCTCGATCGCCGAAGCCGACGCCGTCCTCTTCGTGCTCGACGCGACCCAGAAGATCGGTCCCGGGGACCGCCGTATCGCCGAGCGTCTCCGCCGGGCCGCCACGCCGGTGGTCGTCGCGGTGAACAAGGTCGACGCCGCCTCGAAGGCCGAGATCGCCGAGCACCTCGCCGAGGCGGGGGAGTGGGACTTCGCAGCCTACGTCCCGACCTCCGCGGTGCGCCGCACCGGGCTCGAACCACTCGTCGACGAGCTCGTGGCCCTCCTCCCCGAGGGACCGTTCTACTTCCCGCCCGACATGCGGTCGGACCAACCCGACCAGCTCCTCGCCGCCGAGATCATCCGCGAGAAGTACCTCGTACGGCTGAGGGACGAGCTGCCCCACTCCCTCGCCGTGGTCGTCGACGAGATGGAGGAACGACCCAACGGCACCCTCTACGTGGCGGCGACGATCTACGTGGAGCGGGACTCCCAGAAGGGCATGGTCATCGGCAAGGGAGGGCGGCTCATCTCGGTCGTGGGTCGCGAAGCCCGAGAGGAGCTCGAGTTCATCTTCGGTACTTCCGTCTACCTCGACCTCCGGGTGAAGGTCGAGAAGGACTGGCAGCGCAGGGAGGCGCTCCTGGACCGGCTCGGCTTCTAG
>DRQR01000060.1 GCA_011371355.1 Actinomycetota bacterium | reverse complement strand
GGGGCCCGCACCGCCCTCTACAACTGGCTCTTCGCTCGTTCGCGAGGCGGGACCTTCGTCCTGCGGAGCGACGACACCGATCGGGAGCGTTCGAGCGACGAGTACGCCCGCGACATCGTCGACAACCTCCGGTGGTTGGGGCTCGACTGGGACGAGGGGATCGAGGTGGGTGGACCTCACGGTCCCTACCGTCAGTCGGCGCGGCTCGAGCGGTACCGGCAGGTCGCCGACGAACTCGTCGCGGCAGGGGCCGCGTATCCGTCCTTCGCCTCCGCCGAGGCCCTCGACGAGTTCCGGCGTCGTGCCCGGGAGGGTGGGCGCGCACCCGCCTACGACGGCTCCCTCGAACCCCCCGAGGAGGAGGCGAAGGCCCGCGTCGCCGCCGGGGAGCCGCACACGATCCGGTTCCGGGTGCCTCGCCCGGGCCGCACCGAGTTCGTCGACGTCATCCGGGGCGACCTCTCCTTCGACCATGCCCAGATCGAGGACTTCGTCATCGTACGGTCCGACGGGATGCCCACCTACCACCTGGCGTCCACGGTCGACGACGTCGACTTCGCCATCACCCACGTGGTTCGCGGCGAGGACCTCCTCTCGTCGACGCCGAAGCACCTGCTCCTCACGAGGGCCATGGGCGCCGAACCCCCCCGCTACGCCCACCTCTCCCTCCTCATGGGACCCGACGGTCGGAAGCTCTCGAAGCGACACGGTCACACGGCGATCGCCGCGTTTCGGCGCGAGGGATACCTCCCCGAGGCGCTCGTCAACTACCTCGCCATCTTGGGATGGAACCCGGGCGAGGACGAGACGATCGTGGCGCTCGACGAGATGGTGCGGCGCTTCGACCTCGCCGCGGTCTCCCGGAACCCGGCGATCTTCGATCCGGCGAAGCTCCTGTGGATGAACGGCGTCTACCTCCGAGCCCTCTCGGTCGACGAGTTCGTGACCCGGGTCCTCCCGTGGGTCGAGTCGATGCTCGGTCGCCCTCTCGACGCCGCCGAGCAGGCTCGGCTCGCGTTCATCGCCCCGCACGTCCAGGAACGGGCGAAGCTCCTGTCGGAGGCCGCCGAACAGGTCCGGTTCCTCTTCGTCGACGAGGTGAGCTACGACGAGGCGTCGTGGCGGAAGGTCATGAAGGGGGACGCCGCCCGGGCCCTCGACGGCGCGATCGAGGTCCTCGCGGGTCTCGAGGAGTGGACCACCCCGGAGATCGAGCGGGCGCTCCGGGCCTTCCTCGAGCGGGAGGGCCTCTCGGCCCGCAAGGGCCTCCAGCCCCTTCGGGTGGCGGTGTCGGGATCGGCGGTGAGCCCACCCCTCTTCGAGTCCCTCGCCGCCCTCGGTCGGGAGCCCACGCTCCGCCGGCTCCGTGCGGCGAGGGACCGGCTCGGGTCCTGAGCGGGGATCAGCCCGGCAGGCCCCGGTACTCCCAGTGCCAGGACTCCGAGTCGATCGGATACCAGCCGTAGTCGCGGGCGTTGGCCTGGAGCCACGCCCACTCGGGGTCGCCGGGTCCGACGGTGTGCCCGTTCGTCACGTCGATGGCGAGCCCGACGCCGTGCTCGCTCGTGCCCGGCGGCAGCACCCGGGCCGATTTCTCGCCCGCCAGGTAGGCCGCGTGCGCCCGGGCCTGGGACTCGTAGGTCCGGTAGGCGCCGATGAGCCGCAGGTCGATCCCGTCGGCGGCCGCCGCCGCTCGCATCCGCTCCCAGGCCTCGGCCGCGGGCGGCAGCAGCTTCGCCGTTCCTCGCCAGGCGCCGGAGACCTCCACGAGCTCGTCGGCGCGTAGGCGCCCGTTGCGGTCCCGGACGCCCGTGGCCTCGAGGTACGCCTGGAGGTCGGGCGCGAGGACCTTGCCCGGAGTGGCCGGCAACACCGACGGCACGGCGGGGCGCACCCCGCCGGCGAGCATCGCCCCGAGGGTCACCGTCGCGCCGAGCCAGGGTGCCGCCGAACTCCCCTCGGTGGTGGGGAGCGCCCCGGCGGGAGGCGACGCCGCTGCGTCCCCGAGGCGCGCCTGGAGGATCGCCTCGAAGCCCGGCGGGGCCGGGGGGGCGATCCTCGAGCGGATCTCGGCGATCCGGGCACCGATCTCGGCGGCGGGATCCATCGGCGTTCCCGTCGGCGGGGGAGGGCTTCGGGTAAGGTCGGCTTGTCTTAGCGCGGGATCGGCCGTATCCTTTCGCCGCCCTTCGGGGGTGGTGTAATCGGCAACACAGCGGGTTCTGGTCCCGTTATTGGGGGTTCGAGTCCTCCCCCCCGAGCCGGTGGTCACGGCCACCCGACAGATGGCCCCGTCGTCTAGCGGCCCAGGACGCTGGCCTCTCAAGCCAGTAACGCCGGTTCGAATCCGGTCGGGGCTACCGCGCGGCCCGTCGCGAGACGGGCCGCCGCCGCGTCAGGTGTTCCCCGTCACCGGGATCGCCGCCCGGTTGACCACGGCCGACCGAGGTGAGGCGAGGAAGTTGATGACCTCGGCGATCTCGGCGGGCTTCGGCCAGTCGACGTAGTCGGCGTAGGGGAGCGCGGCTCGGGTGGCCTCGGTGTCGATGACCGTGGGCAGGAGCACGTTCGCGGTGACGTTCGTGTCCGAGAGCTCGGCACCCACCGAGCGGGCGAGGGCGATCACCCCGGCCTTCGCCACGTTGTAGGCGGCCTGCCCGGCGGGGGCGTCGACGGCGTTCTGTGATCCCATGAGGATGATCCGTCCCCACTCGACGCCGCGCATGTGGGGAACCGCGGCTCGGACCGCGTTGAAGGCCGAGCGCAGGTTGAGGTCGAGCATCCGGTCCCAGCGGACGTCGTCGGTCTCGTCGACGTCCCGTCCCCCCGCCCAGCCGCCGACGAGGGAGCACATCACCTGGAAGGGGCCGAAGGTGTCGACGACGTCCTGCATGAACTTCTCCATGGCGATCCGGTCGGTGGCGTCGACCCGTCGCAGCATGAGCCGGTCCTCGTCGAGGTCGAGCTCCTCCTCGACGAGGCGGGCCTCCTCGGGGAGGAGGTAGGTCACCGCGAGTCGGAAGTTGCGGGCGACGAGCAGGGGCAGGAGTGCCCGACCCACCGAGCCGGTGCCGCCCGGGATGACCGCCACGTAGCCGTCGTTCATGGCCGCCACCTTACCGCGTCCCCGGTCCGGGTCGGGACGCGTTGGTATGCTGGCGCCGTCGAGGAGGTGAGATGGCGAGGATCCAGCTCGAAGACATCGGCAAGGTGTATCCGGGGGGCACCCGGGCCGTGGGGCACGTCGATCTCGAGATCGAGGACGGGGAGTTCCTCGTCCTCGTCGGCCCGTCGGGCTGCGGGAAGTCGACGATCCTGCGGATGATCGCCGGCCTCGAGGAGATCAGCGAGGGCAAGCTCTACATCGGCGACACGATCGTCAACGACGTCCCGCCCAAGGACCGGGACATCGCGATGGTGTTCCAGAACTACGCCCTCTATCCGCACATGTCGGTCTTCGACAACATGGCCTTCGCCCTGAAGCTCCGGAAGGTGCCGAAGGACGAGATCCGCAGGAGGGTGCAGGCGGCCGCCGAGATCCTCGAGATCACCGAGCTCCTCGATCGCAAGCCCAAGGCCCTGTCGGGTGGACAGCGCCAGCGCGTGGCGATGGGGCGGGCGATCGTCCGGGAGCCCCAGGCCTTCCTCATGGACGAGCCGCTGTCGAACCTCGACGCGAAGCTTCGGGTCCAGATGCGCACCGAACTCAGCCTCCTCCACGAGCGGCTCGGCACGACCACGGTCTACGTCACCCACGACCAGGTCGAGGCCATGACCCTCGGCCAGCGGGTCGCGGTGCTCCGGGCGGTCTCCCCCCAGCGGCCCTACAACCTCCAGCAGGTGGCCCCGCCCACGGTGCTCTTCGACGAGCCGGTCAACCTCTTCGTCGCCGGGTTCATCGGGAGTCCTTCGATGAACATGGTCTACGGGCGTCTCGAGGCCGACGGCGATCGGGTGTTCGGCACCTTCGGGGGTCAGCGCATCGAGGTGGATCGGCGCGCCCTCGAGCGCCATCCCGGCATCGAGCGGCGGATCGGGGAGCGGCTCGTGTTCGGGATCCGGCCGGGGAACTTCGACGCCGCCGAGGCGGGGGCGCCTCCGGAGCGGACGATCGAGGTGGGGATCCAGGTGGTCGAACGGCTCGGCCACGAGACCCTCGTCCACTTCGAGATCGACGAGGAGCCGGTCGTCACCCCCGACATCCGGGAGC
>DRQR01000059.1 GCA_011371355.1 Actinomycetota bacterium | reverse complement strand
CGATGAGGGCGGTCACCGTCGTCCCGATGTTCGCGCCGAGGGTGATCGGGTAGGCGTTCCGGGCGAGGAGGACCCCGGAGGCGATGAGCGGGATGAGGATCGACGTCGTGATCGACGAGGACTGGACGGCGACGGTGACGACGATGCCGACGAGGATCCCGATGGTGCCGCTGCGGCTGAGCGCCGCGTTGAGGGTGCGCTCGATGCGGACGGCGACGAGGGCCTTCATGTTCTTCGTGATGAAGGTGAGCGTGGCGAAGATCAGGCCGACGCCGACGAGGAGGAGGGCGACCGCGAGGACCGCGGGGTGATCGAAGAGCGCGGCGAGGAGGCGCTCGACGAGCTTCGCCCCGGCCTTCACCTGGGCCTTGATGGGGCTGTCGAAGGTACCGCCTACCGCCGATCCGACGAAGAGGTGGGCGAGGGCGCTCGCACCGCGGTGGAGGAAGCCGGTGAGGAGCTCGAGGGGGAAGAGCGCGGCGACGGCGAGGAGGTTGAAGAAGTCGTGCATCGTGGCTCCGACGAAGGCCCGGCGGAACTCCTCGGAGCGCCGCAGGTGGGCGAGGGCGACGACGGTGTTCGTGATCGTCGTGCCGATGTTCGCTCCCATGATCATCGGGACGGCGGTGGAGAGGGGGAGGACGCCGGCGCCGACGAGCCCGACGATCGTCGACGTCGTCACCGACGACGACTGCACCATGACGGTGGCGAGGACCCCGACGAAGAGCGCGGCGAGGGGGTTCGACACCCCCTCGAAGAGCCGTTCCGCCGTACCCTCGCCGAAGGCCTTGATGCCCACCTCGAGGAGCCGGACGCCGACGAGGAAGAGGTAGAGGAGCCCGAGGACGAGGACGAGGCGGAGCCAACCGGGGAGGGGCTGCTTCGGGCGCGGACCGGCGGCCGTTTCGGCGGTCACTGGGTGCTCCGTGGCGGCGACGACGGCGGCACGATGGCAGGTTTGCCGTCCCGTCGCAAAACGAGGCCGGCCACCGTCGGCGGCCGGCCTCCGGGGCGCTTCGCGGCGTCCGTCAGATGGCCCGGAGGGCCTCGACGTAGGCGTCGTATTCCCGGGGCGTGCCGAGGTCGGGGCTCTCGATGATCGCCCGGATCACCCCGGCCTCGTCGAGGACGAAGCTCCGTCGGTTCGCGCAGCCGAGCTCCTCGTTGAAGGCCTCGTAGGCCCGGGCGACCTCGCCGTGGGGCCAGTAGTCGGAGAGCACCGGGAACGAGAACGAGTTGTCGTCCGACCACCGCTTGTTCGCCGGCACGGTGTCGCAGGTGATGGCGACGACGTTCGCGTCGAGGGCGCCGAGGTCGGCGAGGTGGTCTCGCAGGGTGCAGAGCTCCCCTTCGCAGACGCCGGTGAAGGGGAAGGGGATGAACACGAGCACGGTCTTGCGTCCGGCGAGGTCGGCGAGCGACAGCGGCTCGCGGTCCTGGGTGGGGAGCGTGAACTCCGGGGCCTTCTCTCCGATCGCGACCATCTCGGGCCTCCTTCCTTCGGGGACGACGAGAGCGTACCCTCGTCCGCGGGCCAGGATCAGAGGAGCGTCCGCGCCGCCCAGCCGACGGGGTCGGTGAGCTCGTGACGGTTGGGGAGCTTCGCGGGGTCGTCCCACATCGCGTCGAGGGTCTCGGCGCCCCACCGCCGTTCCACCTCGGCGCAGAACTCGGCTGCGGTGGTCGCCAGGGCTCGGGGGAGGTCGAGACCGGCGAGCTGCCGGAGGAACTCGAGGGCCTGATCGGTCTCGGTCCGCTGCCGTCGGTGGGCTTCCTCGATCCTGTCGAGGTCGGGGAGCACCACCGCCCCGGCACGTCGGGTGAGGTGATCTCCGTAGCCGCCGAGGACGGCGACGAAGGCCCGGACCCTGTCGAGGCGTTCGCCGTCGACCTCGCCTCGGAGGAGGGAGGGGACCCCCGAGGAGTCGGCGTCGAGGAGCCGCTCGAGCTCGCCGGGGTCCTCGAGGTCGCCGAGGCGCCGCAGGAGGCCGGTCACGTCGAAGGAGACGGTCTCGTAGAACTCGCCGACGATTCCGACGAAGTAGCCGCGCAGCCACGGGATCCCCATGAGCCGGTGGAAGGCGAGTTCGTGGAGGGCCGCCCAGAGACGGACCTGGCGGGCGTCGAGCTGGTGGACGAGGGCGAACTCCTCGACGTTCGGCACCACGAGGTAGGCCCGGTCGTGCTCGAGGGAGGGGATGCCGGTGTCGAACTGGCCCAGGGCTCGATGGGCCATGAACCCCACCATCGTCCCGGCCTGGATCCCCAAGAGCGCCGGCCCGAGGTAGCCGAGGGCGTCGCCCATGGGACCGCCGTCGCCGAGGTCGAACTTCTCGGCGAGGGGTTCGACGAGGATCCGGAAGGCCTGCTGGTTCTCGGCGGTCCAGGTGGAGCGGTCGACGGGGTGGAGGAGCGCGCCCCGTCCGGCGGGGAGCCGGCTGCAGGCGTCGAGTCGCAGGGCGGCTGCGGTCCCCAGCTCCCGATACTCCTCGGCGAGGTTCGGGTCGATCGGCTCGGCGGGCCCGGCGAGGCTCTTCGTGACCTCCCGGGCGAGTTTCCAGTTCACCGGGCCGCTCGACTGCAAGAGCGCGAAGAGCTGCTCGAAGATCGAGTCCCCGGAGCCGAAGGTGGGCTCAGACATCGTCGGGTCGCGCACCGAGGACCACGGGGAGGACGAGGGTCTCCTCCCCGCGTCGGATCGTCACCTCGACCTCCTCGCCGACCCGGCGGAGGCGGATGGCGGCGATGAGGTCGTCCATCGCGGTGACGGGCTCGTCGTCGACGGCGACGATCACGTCGCCGGGTTCCAGGCCGGCTTCGGCCGCCGCGGTGTCGTCGAGGATCTCGCTGATCTCGGCGCCGTCGACGACGAGGCCACCGTCGCCGGTGGGTCGGTAGTGGTCGGTGCCGAGCACGCCGAGGAAGGCGTGTTCGACGGTACCGGTCTCGATGAGCTCGTCGACGATGCGCTCGACGAGCTCGACGGGTGTGGCGTAGCCGATGCCCTCGGCACCGGCGTCGCTGACGCCGATGGCGGTGGTGATGCCGATGAGCCGACCCTGGGCGTCGACGAGCCCGCCGCCGCTCGAGCCCCGGGTGATCGGGGCGTCGGTCTGGAGCATTCCGACGAGGCGGTCGTCGGTGCCGAAGACGACCTGGCGGTCGAAGGCCGAGATGACCCCGGCGGTCACCGAGGCGCCGCCGACCTGGCCGAGGGGATTGCCGACGGCGATCGCCGGGGAGCCGAGGGCGAGCTCCTCGGTGCTCCCGAGCTCGATGGGGACGAGGCCGTCGGCGTCGACCTCGAGCACGGCGAGGTCGGTGCGGGGATCGGCGCCCACGAGGACGGCGTCGTAGATGCGGCCGTCTTGGAGGATGACCTTGGCGGCGGAGGAGCCCTCGACGACGTGGGCGTTCGTCACGATGTGCCCGGCGTCGTCGAAGACGACCCCCGACCCGCTGGCGATCGCCTCGAAGCCGTCGACGTTCTCCTCTCCGACCTCGATCGTCACGATCGAAGGGACGACCTTCGCGGCGACGGCCTCGACGAGGCCGGGTTCGTCGCGAGGCGTGATGACCTGGGTCACGGGTCCTCGGGGCGGGGCGGGGGCGGCCGGCTCGGTGGTCGTGGGACCGAGGATCCCTGCGGCGAAGAGGAGGGCGACCACGGCGAGGGCACCGAGGGCGCCGGCAGCGGTCGCGCCGACGAGGTCCAGCCAGTCTCGCCGCGGGGCGGGTTCGGGGTCGGGCGGAATCCTCGGCGAGGTCGTCGGGGTCGTGGCGGTTCCGTAGGGCGGGGCCGGAGGGAGGCGGTCGGGGCCGCCGCCGGCCGGTGTCGACGCGGGCTCCTCTGCGGTCGTCGAGGCGCTCCGGGGTTGCGCCGGACCGTCGCTGGGGTACGGTGGTGGTGCCGCGTCGTCCCAAGCGGATGGGGAGTCCATGGAGCGGATTGTATGACGTCGGAATCGCTAGCCGGGCGGCGGGACCTCGTCGCGGTACGACCCGAGCCGATCGACCCCGCCGCGGTGGTCGCCGCCGTGTCCGATCCCGCCGCGGGGGCCGTCGTGCTCTTCCTCGGCACGGTGCGGGACCACTCGCCGGGCCGGCCGGGGGTCACCCACCTCGAGTACGAGGCCTACGGAGAGGTGGTGGAGCCGAAGATCGCCGAGATCGTGGCCGAGGCCCGGGAGCGTTGGGATCTCCTCGCCGTCGCCGCGGTGCATCGGACCGGGGAGCTGTCGGTGGGTGAGGCGTCGGTGGCGGTCGCGGTCTCCTCGGCCCATCGGGCCGACGCCTTCCCCGCCGCCCGATACGTGATCGACGAGTTGAAGCGCCGCGCGCCGATCTGGAAGAAGGAGCACTGGTCGGGCGGGGCCGAGTGGGTGCGGGAAGACCACCCCCACTGAGCCGTCACCGGCGGCCGAGGAGCTGCTCCGCCACCTCGCGCACCATGGGGTTTCGATCCTCGGCGGCGGCGTGGATCGCCGCGTCGACCTCGGGTCCGTCGAAGACGGTGAGGGCCACGACGCAGCGTCGACGCACCTGCGGGGGACCGGTGGCGACGAGACGGAGGAGGACGGGGAGCCCGGCGGGGTCGCCCACCGCGCCGAGCGCGGCGACGGCCGCTTCCCGGACGAGCCGATCGGGGTGCTCGGCGGCGATCTCGGCGAGCCACGCCACGGCCTCGGGGTCGCCGAGCTCCCCGTAGGCGGTGGCGGTCGCCTCCACGACGCCGGGGTCGGGGTCGCGCCGGGCGTGGGCGAGGGCGGGTCGGGCGAGCTCGAGGGGCGCCGTTCCCAGGGCCTCCACCGCTTCGCGGCGGACGCCGGGATCGGGATCGTCGACGGCGAGGCGGGCGACCGTGGGGAGGAGTTCGGGTGGGGCGCCGGCGACCGCGAGCCGCCGGATCGTCGGATCGGGGTGGTCGAGGTAGGCGCCGGGGTCGGCGAGGAGCCCGGTGAGTTCGGATCGGTCGCCCACCCCGCCGAGGGTACTCAACCCTCGACGACGACCGTGCCGGGCATGAGGGTGGGGTGGAGGGTGCAGAAGTAGGGGTAGGTCCCCGGGGCGTCGAAGGTTCGGGACCACGACTCGCCGGGGGCGAGCTGGGGCGAGGCCCAGGCGCCGTCGGGGGTGGGGTCGACCCCCGACGTCGCATCGTGGGGTTGCGACCCGCCGTTCACCCAGCGCACGGTGCCTCCGGCGGGGATCGTGACGGTGGTCGGTGCCATCGCGTACTCGGACATCGTCACGGTGGCGACCACGGGGGGCACGGTCGTCGTGATGGTGCTCGTGGTGGTGCTGGTGGTGCTGGTGGTGGTGGTGCTGCTGGTGGTGCTGGTGGTGGT
>DRQR01000058.1 GCA_011371355.1 Actinomycetota bacterium | reverse complement strand
GACGTCGTCGTGGTCTCGAGCGTCGGGGCCACGACCGGAGCCGCCGCGTCGGGGAGGAGCAGGAGCAGGACTCCGATGGCCATCGCGGTGACGACGACGGCCGCGACCACCGACGCCGTGGTGGTGGCCCGATCGTCCTGGGCCGGGGCGCGGTCGGTCATCGTCGCCCTCCCTCGGCGCTTCGGCGGGCACGGCGGCGGTTCGAGCGGTCGCCGCGGCGAGGCCGGGCCACGGCTTCCTCGGCGTCCGGGACGATCGTCGGGATCCCGCCGGGCACGTCCCGCTCGGCCGCGACCGTCTCGTCGAGGAGGACGACGATCTCCGTGTCGGCGTCGCGGCCCTCGTCGGCCGCCGACGGGGGCGTCGTGGCGGCCGGCCCTTTCCCCGACGTCCCGTGCCTGCCGAGCACGAGCACCGCGAACGCCGATCCGGGCAGGGGCAGCCAACCGGTGGTGAGCAACGGTTCGGCACGTCTCGCGTCGGGCATGAGGGAGCTCCTTCCCGCGGCCTCAGTCGTCGTCTTCGTCGTGGTCGTCTTCGTCGTGGTCGTCGTCGTCGTCGTGGTCGTCGTCGTCGTCGTGGTCGTCGTCGTAGCGGCTGCTCGTGGAGGTGGTCACCGAGGTGGTCGGCGGCGGGGGAACGGTCGCGGTGACGGTCTTGATCACCGGCGGTGGTGCGGGCGGGCCCGGCAGGGGCATGCCCTCGGCCTCGCAGATCTCCCGGAGGGCGTCGAGGGCGGCCTGCTCCAGGGGCGTGATCGTCTCGGCGGCCTCCTTGTCGACGAGCTGGAGGCCCTCGGGCCCGCAGGCCGCGGCGAGGTCGTCGGCGGTCGACAGCGGCGGGATCGTGGTGGTCGTCGTCGTGGAGGTGACGGTCGTCGGGGTGCTCGTGGTCGCGGCGGCCACCGACGTGGTGGTGGTCGTCGTGGAGGACTCGCCACCGACCATGGCCACGGCCACGAGGGCCGAGAGCGGTACGAGCAACACGCCTGCGATCAGCGACCACGGCAGTCTTCGGCCGGCGTCCTTGGTCATGGTCTCACCCCTCGTTCTGGCCTCGTTCCACGCGTCGGACCTCGACGCGTCCGTCACAGCCTGTTCGAACGCGGGTTATGGGCGGGTTAAGCCACGGCCAAGGAACCGATAATCCGCACGAGGAGGTCCCGATGCAGGCGGGGACCCTTCAGCCCCGGAACTCGAGGGGTTCGCGTCGGAGGGCCGGGAGATGGCGGGTGATCCGCCGACCGACCTCGATCACGCCGCGGGATCGGCCTCCGAAGCGGGTCTCGGCCTGCTCGAGGAGCCGCCGAAGGCGCCGCACCTGGGCGCGGAGTCGCCGATTCTCCTCCTCGAGTTCGAGGATTCGCCGCACCCCTTCGAGGTTCACCCCCGCGTTCGTGAGCTCCTGGATGGTGCGGAGCCGCTCGAGGTCGGCCTCCGAGTAGCGACGGGTCCCTCCGGGGGTGCGATAGGGGCGGATGAGGCCCTTCCGCTCGTAGATCCGGAGCGTCTGGGGATGGACGCCGGCGAGTTCCGCCGCCACCGAGATGATGTAGATCGCCTCGTCCCTCGCCGCCATCTCAGCCCCCCATGCGGGACCGGGGATTCCGGTCCTTCGTCAGCTCCGCGAACCGTTCGAGGAGCTCCCGCTCCTCGGGGCCGAGGTCCTTCGGCACGTCGATCTCGACGGTGACGAGCAGATCGCCCCGCCCCTTGTCGGTCTCGACACCCTTGCCCTTGACCCGGAAGGTCTTCCCCGACGGGGTGCCCGGCGGGATGCGGATCCGCGTCGAGCCCTCGAGGGTGGGAACCTCGACGACCGCGCCGAGGGCCGCTTCTGGGAAGGTGATCGGCACCGTGATCGCCAGATCGCGCTTGCCCTTCCGTTTGAACAGCGGATGCTCGGCGACGTGGATCCGCACGTAGAGATCCCCCGGGGGACCCCCGGCGCGTCCCGGGGCGCCCTTGCCTCGGAGCCGGATCTTCGTACCGTCGGCCACCCCCTTGGGGATCTTCACCTTCACCCGGCGCCCGCCGACCTCGAGGTCCTTGGTGACGCCGGCGAGGGCCTCGTGGAAGGTGAGGGTGAGGTCCGCCTGGAGGTCGGCGCCGCGGGCCGGTCGCGGGCGACGCCGACCGGTGCGGCCTCCGCCGAAGAGGTCGCCGAGGCCCCCGAGGAGGTCCTCGATCGAGGTCGCCCCGCCGAAACCGCCCGAGCCGAAGAGATCCTCGACCCGCACGTACTGGCTCGCACCCTCCGGTCCGCCGACGAAGTACCCCATCTGGCGGGCATGGTCGTATTCCTTGCGGGTCTCGGGGTCGGAGAGGACCTCGTAGGCCTCGTTGACCTCCTTGAACTTCGCCTCGGCGGCCGGGTCGTCCGGATTCGAGTCCGGGTGGTACCGGCGGGCGAGCTTCCGGTACGCCTTCTTGATGTCCTTGTCGGACGCGTCCTTCGACACGCCCAGGACGGCGTAGTAGTCCTTCTCGAGCCACTCCTTACGCATCGTCGCCTGCATGGTCCACCCGGACGAGCGCGGGTCGCAGCACCTTGCCGTGCATCCGGTAGCCTCGGCGGAGCTCCTCGGTCACCACGAGGTCCTCACCCCCTCCCGGCGGGGCGAGGACCGCCTCGTGGATCGCCGGGTCGAAGGCCTCTCCCTCGGCCGGGATCGGCTCGAGGCCCTCCTTGGCGAGG
>DRQR01000057.1 GCA_011371355.1 Actinomycetota bacterium | reverse complement strand
CGGGCCGCGGTGAGGTCCGGGCCGGCGCCCACCACGGCGATCTCGGCCTCGGCGAGGAGGTCGAGGGTGTCCGCGAGGGCCTCGTAGCCGAAGTCGAGGGCGTGGTTGTTCGCGAGGGTGACGGCGTCGACGCCGAGCTGTCGGAGGGTCTCGACGGCCGCGGGAGGGGCTCGGAAGAAGAAGGGCTTGCGGGGGTCGGGCCAGGGCGTGCCGCGGGCCGAGATGCAGCACTCGAGGTTGAGGACGAACGCGTCGGCGTCGTTCGTGATCTCCACGATCTCCGGGGCGAAGAGGCGGTGTGGGCCGACTCGGTCGATCCGCTCGCCGACCTTCCGGCCCAACATCGTGTCGCCGGCGAGTGCGAGCCGCATGACCGAAGGGTATCGGTCAGCGCGCCCTGCGGTCGGGTGGCCAGGTCGCGACGAGCTCGACGAACCGGTCGGGGGTCTCGAGCATGGGGAGGTGGCCGACGTCGTCGAGGACGACGAGGTCCCAGTCGGGGCGTTCGCCGGCCGCCCAACGGGCCGAGGCCACCGGGACGAGCCGGTCCTCGGCGCCGCAGACGACCCGGGTGGGTTGGGTCACCGCGTGGAGGAGGCGACGGTACCGGCGCCGGTCGAGGACCCAGCGGGCGATGGACCGGTCGGCTTCGACGAACGCCGGGACCGTCCAGTCGAGGCTCCGTCGCAGCCGGTTGACCTCGACGAGGGCCGCCCGGGCCTCCTCCGGGATCGCCTCGGGACGGGCGGTGCACATCGCGAGGGTCTCGGCGGTCTCGAGCTCGGGGTCGTGGGTGGCGCGATAGGCCCGGATGGCCGGAGCGCCGAGGCCGGGGAGGAGGGGACCGAGGAGCTTCACCGTCACCTCCGGGTCGAGGTGGCGTGGCGTGGGCGGCAGGGCGGGAGCGACGAGGACGAGGGCGGCGACCGCGGCGGGGTGGCGGGTCGCGGCGAGGAGGGCGACGAGCCCGCCCATCGAGTTGCCGACGAGCACTGCCGGCTCTCCGAAGCGGGCCACGAGGTCGGCGACGAGCGCCGCGTTCGCCTCCACCCCCGAGCCCCGGTCGCCCGGCGGGGTGATCCCGAAGCCGGCGAGGTCGGGGGCGAGGACGCGGCGGCCCGTCGCGGCGAGCCGATCGGCGACGGTGATCCACGTCGCCGCCGAGCCGCCGAGACCGTGGAGGAGGAGGGTGAGGGGACCCGCGCCGCCGTGGTCGACGACGTGAACGGGGGTGCCGAGGTCGACGACGAGGGCCTCGGTCATCCTTCCAGGACGTCGAGGAGCTCGGGGGTGAGCTCCGGGTCGAAGCCTCCCTGCAGGTAGAAGCGGCGGACGCCGAGGGCCTCGAGCTCCGCGAGTCGGGCGCGCACCTCGTCGAAGGTGCCGACGATCGCCCGTCGGGCCTCGAGGAGCCGGTCGAGCTCGTCTCGTCGTCGCCCCTGGCGCGCGGCGATGCGGTCGAGGCGACGTTCGAGGTCCGCGCGGTCGGGCGCGGCCACGACCCAGGTCACCGACGAGACGAGGAGGGCATCGGGGTCGCGCCCGGCTTCGACCGCGGCGGCACGGGCGACGGCGATCCGGTCGGCGAGACCGGGACCGTGGAAGGCGTTGAACTCGTCGGCGTAGCGCCCGGCGATGCTGGGGGTCCGCCGAGGTCCGATGCCGCCGACGAGGAGGCGGAGCCGCCGGGCCCGCGGCCGGATCGGCCAGGGGAGGAGACGGAAGTGGCGACCCTCGAAGCCGGTCGGGGGATCGGCGAGGCCGGCGCGGATGTAGGCGAGGGCCTCCTCGAGCATCTCGAAGCGCTCGGCGAGCGGCGGGAAGGGGAACCCGAAGACCTCGTGCTCGGCTTCCATCCATCCCGTGCCGAGGCCCAGGGTGAACCGGCCTCCCGACAGGAGGTCGAGTTCGATGCCCATCTTGAGGAGTACCGCGGGGTGGCGGAAGGTGACCGGGGAGACGAGGAGGACGAGCTCGAGGTCCGTCGTCTCCCGGGCGAGGGCGCCGAGCTGGACGAAGACGTCGGGAGCCGGCCGGGTGGCGGCCTGGGCGGGGTCGTGACCGTAGAGATAGTGGTCGGGGACCGCGAGGGCGGGGAGCCCGCGGGCCTCCGAGAAGTGGGCCGCGGCCGACAGCTCCTCGTAGGGGGCGACGATCTGGATCGCATACTCCATGGGTGTACCTCCGGCTCGATACGCTACCCGGTCGGGGTCTGGGGACCGTCGCCGGGGGAGAAGGTGCACCCGACCTTCGCTCGCACCGCCGTGATACCATCGGGCGGGCATGTCGAAGGCCTCCCACCGCACGGTCGTCACCGAGACGAGCGACGTCGTCACCACCGAGGCCGAGGAGATGTACCTCATCACGATCGCCATGGCGATCGAAGAGGGGCATGAGGGCCCGGTACCGGTTCCGCAGATCGCCAAGGCCCTCGGGGTCTCCCGGGTGTCGGCGAACGAGATGGTGAAGAAGCTCGCCGCCCGCGAGCTCGTCGACTACGTGCGCTACAAGGGGGTACGCCTCTCCTCGGTGGGGGAGGAGATCGCGCGCCGGGTACTACGTCGCCGCCGCCTGTGGTCGGTGTTCCTCTCCGAGCAGCTCGGGCTGAGCCCGAAGGCCGCCGACGCGGTTGCCTGCGAGTTCGAGCACATCACCCCGGCCGACGTCGCCCAGCGCCTCGCCGAGTTCCTCGGCGAGCCGACGGTGAGTCCCCAGGGGAAGCCGATCCCGACGGCCGACGCGGCGCCGACGAACGCGCCCGCGGCGATCCCCATCGGGGAGGCCCAGGTCAGCCGTCCGGTCGAGGTCGTCGCCGTGGAGGCCGACGCGGCGGGCCGGTCGTTCCTCGCCGAGCAGGGCATCGTCCCCGGTAGTCGGATCACCCTGCTCGCGGTGGCCGAGGGTGGGGCCTGCCTCGTCGCCGCCGGTGAGGGTCGGGTCCACGTCTCGGCCGAGCTCGCGGACGCGGTGCGGGTCCTCCCCGCCTCTTGACCGCCCGGACAATTGCCGGGCGGACCGTGACTATGATGTAGGGCGTACCCTACGAACCGCGCCACGGCGCCGAGCAGAGGAGCGCCCGATCTCGTATCTCCACGCCCATCGTTTGACGAAGCGCTTCGGCGACGTCCCGGCCGTCGCGGACGTCTCGTTCTCGATGGATCGCGGCGAGGTCCTCGCCCTCCTGGGGCCGAGCGGGTGCGGCAAGACCACGCTCCTGCGGGTCGTCGCCGGCCTCGAGGCTCCGGAGGACGGGCGGCTCGTCGTCGACGGCGAGCTCTTGGTCGGTCCGGGGACCTTCGTGCCTCCCGAACGGCGCCGGATCGGGATGGTGTTCCAGGACTGGGCGCTCTTCCCTCATCTCACGGTCGCGAAGAACGTCGCCTTCGGGCTCGAGCGCGGCGAATCCGAGCGGGTGGCCGCCGCCCTCGAGATGGTCGGACTCGCCGGGCTCGCGGACCGCTATCCCGACGAGCTCTCCGGCGGCCAGCGCCAGCGGGTCGCCCTGGCCCGGGCGCTGGCACCGCGTCCCCGGGTGGTGCTCTTCGACGAGCCCTTCTCGAATCTCGACGCCGCGCTCCGCGCCCGGGTGAGGGCCGAGGTCGTCGCCCTCGTGCGAGAGGTCGGCACCACCGCGATCTTCGTCACCCACGACCAGGAGGAGGCCTTCGCCCTCGGAGATCGGGTCGCGGTGATGCGCGAGGGTCGGATCCTCCAGGTGGGGACACCGACCGAGCTCTACCGCCGGCCGGTGTCGCCGTGGGTGGCGACCTTCGTCGGCGAGGCGAACCTGCTCCCGGGAGCGGCTCGGGGGGAGGTCGTGGAGACCCTGGTGGGTCCGCTGCCCCTCGCGGATCCCCTCGAGGGGTCCTGTCGGGTCGTCGTGCGCCCCGAGCACCTGGAGATCGGGAACGGCTATCTCGGGCTCGTCACCGGGGTCGAGTTCTACGGCCACGACACCTCCTACCGGGTCGCGGTAGGGGATGCCACCGTGTCGGTGCGGAGCATCGCCGCGCCGCGGTTCGGGATCGGGGATCGGGTGGCGCTCACCTACGTCGGGCCGCCGGTCGTCGCCTACCCCGCCCCCGCCGAGGTCGCCGCCTGACGGCGCTCAGATATCTGGTTGACCATACCTTGGGAGATAGGGCGACTTTACATATGGTTCGATCTCGCGTTAGACTCCCGGCTCGTCGCGGGTCGCACGAAAGGAGCCGTACCGTGAAGCGCCTCGTCGCCCTCCTCGCCGCCTCGGTCCTCGCAGCCGCCTGCAGCGGCGGTGCGGACACCATCACGGTGTACTCGGGCCGGACCGAGAACCTCGTCGGCCCGCTCCTCGAGCGCTTCACCGCCGAGACGGGGATCGACGTCGAGGTGCGGTACGGACAGTCCGCAGACCTCGCGCTCCTCATCGACCAGGAAGGCGACCGGAGCCCCGCCGACGTCTTCATCTCCCAGAGTCCCGGGGCGACCGGCTTCCTCGCCGAGCGGGGCCGACTCCGACCCCTCGGGGCCGAGGTCCTCGATCTCGTGCCCGCCCCCTACCGCAGCCGAGGAGGGCTCTGGGTGGGATTGTCGGGGAGGATCCGCACCCTCGTCTACAACACCGAGCGCGTCGATCCCGCCGACCTCCCCGCCTCGGTCTTCGACCTCGTCGACGAGCGCTACCGGGGGCGGCTCGCCGTCGCCCCGGCGAACGGGTCGTTCCAGGACTTCGTCACCGTGCTCCGGGAGCGCTACGGCGACGACGTGGCCCTCGAGTGGTTGCGGGGGATCGCCGCGAACGACCCCCAGCGCTATCCGAAGAACACCGCGATCGTCCAGGCCGTCGGCCGCGGCGACGTGGACCTGGGACTCGTGAACCACTACTACGCCCTCCGGGCCAAGGCCGAGGATCCCGACCTCCCCGTGGAGAACTACTTCTTCCCCGACGGCGACCTCGGTTCGCTCCTCATCGTCACCGCGGCCGGGGTCGTCTCGACCACCGAGGAACCCGACCTCGCCGAACGGCTCGTGCGCTTCCTCCTCGACGAGGAGGCCCAGACCTTCTTCGCCGAGCAGACCTTCGAGTATCCCCTCGCCGCCGGCGTGGAGCCGCCCGCCGTCCTCCCCCCGCTCGCGTCGATCGAGGTGGCCACCTACGATCTCGACCGCCTCGGTGGCGGCCTCGAACGCACGAAGGAGCTCATCGATGCGAGCGGGCTCGAAGGGCCCTGATCCCCGACGTCGACGGCGAGGGGACGCGGTCACCCCCCTCGCCGTCGCCGTCGCCGTCCTCTACGCCTTCCCGATCCTCTATCTCGCCTGGCGGACCCTGACCCTCGGCGGGGACGTCCTCGCCATCCTGTCGAGCCCTCGAACCCTCGTCCCCCTCGCCAACTCCCTCCGGGTCGCGGCGGCCACCGCCGTGGCCTGTGCCGTCGTGGGGACGGGCCTCGCCTGGCTCGTCGTCCGCACCGACCTCCCCGGTCGTCGGTGGTGGCGCATCCTCCTCCCCCTCCCCCTCGTCGTACCGTCCTTCGTCGGGGCCACGGCCCTCCTCGCCGCCTTCGGGCGAGGCGGTCTCCTCCCCTTCGTGCCTCGGATCGAAGGGTTCTGGGGCGCCTTCGGGGTCCTCACGGCGCTCTCCTACCCCTACGTCTACGTGCCCGTCGCCGCCCGCCTGAGCTCGACCGCGCCCTCCCTCGAGGAGGCCGCTCGACTCCTCGGCAGGCGCCCGACCGGGGTGGTGCTGCGGGTCGTCCTCCCCCAGGTACGGGGCGCGATCGCCGCCGGAACGATGCTCGTGTTCCTCTACGGCCTCAGCGATTTCGGCGCCGTCTCCCTCATGCGGTACGACACGATCACCCGGGCGATCTTCTCCGCCCGCCTCTTCGACCCTGCCACCTCCCTCACCCTCGGCCTCCTCCTCGCGCTCTTGGCCCTCATCGTCGCCGGCGCCGAGCGGCTCGTCTCCCCGCGGCGACGACCCCCCGCCCGCGTCGGCACCGGACAGGTCCGATACCGGCTCGGTCGGCTCGCCGTCCCGGCGACCGGGGCCGTCGTGGGCGTCGTCGCCGTGGCCCTCGCCGCTCCGATCGCCGTCTTCGTCGCCTGGGTGCTCCGGGGCTCGGCCACCGTCGGGGCGGGCTTCGGTGGACTCGGAGATGGGCTCGGCTTCCTCCTCCGCCCCACCGCCAACTCTGCGATCGCCGCGGTCGTCGCCGGAGCGACGGCCACCCTCGTCACCCTGCCGGTCGCGTACGCCGCCGCCCGAGGGGGCGGATGGGCGGCGAACGCGGCGGCAGCCCTCGTCACCCACGTCTTCGCGCTCCCGGGGCTCGTGGTGGCCCTCGCCGTCGTCTTCTGGGCCATCCGGGCTCCCGGTCCCCTCGGGTACCTCTATCAGACCTTCCCCCTCCTCGTCCTCGGCTACGTGCTCCACTTCGGCGCCCAGGCGATGCGAACCACCCAGGCGGCGCTCGCCGAGGTCTCCCGGCGCTACGACGAGGCCGGTCGCACCCTCGGCGCGGGGGCACGACGACGGTTCGTCGCCATCGAGCTCCCCCTCGTCGTCCCCGGGCTCCTCGCCGGCGGCGGTCTCGTCCTCCTGTCGACGTTGAAGGAGCTGCCGGCCACCCTCCTCCTCGCCCCCACCGGGTTCGAGACCCTGGCGACGCGGATCTGGGGAGCCGCCGAGGACGGCTTCTACGCCGAGGTCGGGATCACCTCTCTCGTGCTCGTCGGGTTGTCCGCCCTGCTCACCTGGTTCCTCGTCCTCCGACACGAGCTCCGCCGCTGACCACGGTGGAAGGTTCCTATCGTGGTCCCATGGAGATCGTGGCCGTCGTCCTCGCCGCCGGGGCCGCACGGCGCATGGGCACGCCGAAGCAGCTCCTCCCCGTCGGCGGCGTCCCCATGGTGCGCCGGGCGGCCGAGGCGGCCCTCGGGGCGGGACTGACCACGGTCGTGGTGACCGGCCATCACGGCGACGCCGTCGAGGCCGTCCTCGACGATCTCCCGATCCGCTGCGTCCGCAACCCGGATCCCGACCGAGGGAACCGCTCGTCGCTCCTCGTCGGGATCGAGGCGGCCGGCGACGTCGAGGCGATCGTCCTCCTCCTCGGCGACATGCCCGACGTCGACGTCCCTCTCGTCGAGACGCTCGTCGAGGCCGTTCGACGAGAACGCCCGTGGGCTGCGGTCACCCGCTACCGCACGGGTCGGGGTCATCCCTTCGTCCTCACCCGGGAGGCGATCGCCGGCCTCGAAGGGGTGGAGGGCCCGAAGCCCCTCTGGCGTCACCTGGGGCCGGACGCCCCGGGTCGGGTCCTCGAGGTGCCCGTCGACCGCGATCGGCCCATCGACGTCGACACGCCGGAGGACTACGAGGCGCTCGGCGAGGGCTGAGCGGCGCG
>DRQR01000056.1 GCA_011371355.1 Actinomycetota bacterium | reverse complement strand
GACGTGGGGAGGTTCGCCGCGTCGCCGAGGACGAAGAGGTTGTCGTAGTCGGGGTGGAGGAAGGTCTCCCGGTCGACGAGGACGTGGTTGAGGTCGTCGCCGAGCCCCGACTTCGCCACGAAGTCGGCGCCCATGTTCAGCGGGACGGTGACGAGGAGGTCGTAGGGGACCTCCCGCTCGTCGTAGGAGACGAGCACCCGCCGCTCGGCGTCGATGCGCTCGGTGTAGAAGTCGGCTTCGAGGCCGATCTCGCGCTCGGCGAGCATGGTCCCCAGGTGGGCGGAGGCCACGGGCTTCGTGAAGGCGCCCTCGAGGGGAGTCACGTAGGTGAGCTCCACCCGATCCCGCATCCCGAGCTCCTCGAACCAGGCGTCGGCGAGGAAGGTGAACTCGAGGGGGGCGACGGGGCACTTGAAGGGCATGTCGACGATGTGGACGACGAGGCGGCCTCCTTCGAAGCGCCGCAGCGCCTCCCGGAGTCGCAGCGCGCCGTCGTAGGTGTAGAAGGTGTGGACGGTCTCGCCGAACTCGGGACCGTCCATCCCCTCGGTCTCCTCGGGACGGGGATGGGTGCCGGTGGCGATGACGAGCTGGTCGTAGCCGAGGGTCGTGCCGTCGGAGAGGTGGACGACCGATCCGGCGGGATCCACCGAGTCGATCGTCGCCTCGACGAGGTCGACGCCGGCGGGGAGGAGTCGGGCCTTCGGTTTCTTGACGTCTGCGGGGCCGTAGTCGCCGAAGGGGAGGAAGAGGAACCCGGGCTGGTAGTAGTGGACCGGGTCTTCGTCGACGACGACGATCTCCCAGTCGGCCGGGTCGAGACGGGGGCGAAGCTTGTTCACCACCATGGTCCCGGCGGTTCCGGCTCCGAGGACGACGAGTCGTTTCACGGTGTGCTCCTTGGGTCGGTGGCCGCGATCGCGGCCGGGGTGATCGTGACGCCCCACGCCGCGGCGAGGCGGGTGAGGTGGGCGGCGAGCCGGGCGAGGCCTTCGAGGAGCCGCGGCTCGTCGGCGGGGTCGAGGCGGTGGAGGTCGGCGGCGGCGGTCGCGAGCTCGTCGGTGTCGACGCCCACGTCGGTGGCGAGGGCCTCGAGTTCGGCCCTCGGCGGCGGCCACGAGGCGGGGGCGACGCACCCGGCGATCACCATCGCGTCGGGGCGGCCGTCCGGGCCGACGAAGGCGCGGGCCCGGCGGAGGCCGAGGAGACCGAGCCGGAGGGCGGGCTCGGGGTCCTCCCGTGTCGCGAGGGCGCGCCAGTCGGCGATGCATCGTTCGAGGCCCCGGGGGCGGGTCGCCAGGGCCGTGAGGTAGCCGGAGGGGTTCGAGGGACGGGTGACCGGTCGACCGGCGAGATCGGTGAGGACGGCGGTGACTCCGCCGAGGTCGGCGAAGAGGTCGACGAGCCGCTGGGCCTCGGCGACGAAGCCGTCGGCGGGTCCGGGATGGTCGGCTCGGAGGCGGCGTTCGATCGCGTCGGCGGGGAACCGCCACTGTCTGCCGATCTTCACGGCGGGGAGTCGGCCGTCGGCGGCCATCCGGTAGATCGTCGAGCGGTCGACGCGGATGAGGCGTTCGACCTCCCTGGCGGTCAGGAGCGCCGTCGGGGCCTCCGCTCGATTCGTGGGCATCGTGCCTGCCTCTCCTGCCTCTCCTGCAGCGTATGCGGAGGACGGGAGGCGGGCCTAGGGCCGGAGGTCCCCTTCGTCGTCGGCGGTCATGGCGAGGGCACCCCCGGCGCTGCCGAGGACCATGGAGACGACGGCGCCGGCGACGACCTCCACCGCGCCCGGGCCGCCGGTGGCGGCGATCCCGATGGCGCCGATCCCGAAGAACATGAGGAGCCCGGCGAGTCCCCCCTCGACGGCCGGGACCCGGCGGGCGAAGCGACCGGCGACGTAGCCGCCGAGGACGAGGGCGAGGAACTGGAGGACGACGAGGAGGATCGGGTGGCTCTTCGGGCCGGCGACGCCGACGAGACCCAAGAGGGCGAAGACGGCGAGGGCCGAACCGATCCCCGTCATGGCCCCGAGGGCGACACCCCCCGGGTTGATCGAGGTCACTTCGCGGTGGCGAGGTGCTCCTCGAGGCCGGCGATCCAGCCGATCGGGAGCTCCCAGTGCCGAGAGCCGGCCACCATGAGGCCGAGGTAGGGACCCGAGGGCGCGTACTCGCCGTCGCCCGAGCCGTCGTGGCGGTGGAGGAGGACCTCGTGGCGTTTGCCCATCCGGTCCATGGCCTCGGTGGTCACCGGCACCCGCTGTTCGGCGGCTTCGGCGGCGTGGAGGGCCTCGAGCTCGACGTCGGGGATCTCGAAGACCGCGCCCCAGACCGTCTGGCCGTCGGCGGGCTCCACCGACGGCAGGCCGCCGTTCCACTCCTCGTCGTAGATCGGGAAGGTGATCGTCCATTGCGGGAGGTGGGCGATGAAGCGGAACTCGGCGCCGGGGGCGACCTCCGCCATCTGGGCGGGCGCGATCCTGGCCGTGTATGCGAAGTACAGCACCGGGGGCCTCCTCGGCCGGATTCAAGGAATCTGCGGCAGCGGACGATGAGTGTAGCGGAGGTCGTGGTCGGGAGCGGTCCGGGAACCCTTCCCGCCCCGGAGACGTCTCATAGGGTGACGAGCGAGGCCAGGAGTGCTGATGAACGGCATGGAACCCACGACGGAGCTCGAGATCCTCGCCGCGCCGATCCTCGAGGAACTTCCCTGGGCCGCCTTCTCGGCCTGCCGGGACGCGGATCCGGAGCTCTTCTTCGGCGGTACGAAGGAACAGACGGAGAAGGCCCTCGCCATCTGCCGGTCCTGCGCCGTGCGGCGCGAGTGCCTCGACCACGCCCTCGAGGTGCGGGAGCGATTCGGGATCTGGGGCGGCATGACCGAGTCGGAGCGCCGCAAGCTCCTCCGGCAGATCGTCGCCTGATCGCCCCCGGGTGGGCCCTCCGACCGTCGGGGGACGTCTACCCTTGCGGTCGAGATGGCGGAGTTCGACTGGTCGACGACCCTGCAGACGCTCATCGAACGCGGTTCGATCGATCGGGCCCGGGCCCGGGCGGCCATGACCGAGATCATGGAGGGCCGGGCCACCGACGCCCAGATCGCCGCCTTCGTGGTGGCCCTTCGGGCGAAGGGGGAGACCGCCGAGGAGATGACCGGGATGGTCGAGGCGATGATGGACGCGGCGGTCACCGTCGAGATCTCCCGGCCGGTCGTCGATCTCGTGGGCACCGGCGGCGACCGGGCGGGGACCTTCAACATCTCGACGACCGCGGCGTTCGTCGCCGCCGGGGCCGGGGCGGTCGTGGCCAAGCACGGGAACCGGGCCGTCTCCTCGCGGGCCGGTTCGGCCGACGTGCTCGAAGCCCTCGGCGTGGTCGTGGACCTCGAACCGGAGGCGGCGGTGGAGCTCGTCGAGCGGACCGGCTTCGGGTTCTTCTTCGCGCCGCGGTACCACCCGGCGATGCGCCACGCGGCCCGGGTCCGGCGTGAGCTCGGCATCCGGAGCGTCTTCAACTTCCTCGGGCCGCTGTGCAACCCGGCGGGGGCCGAGCGGATGGCGGTGGGGACCTCCGATCCGGCGATGGCCGAGCTCATGATCCGGGTGCTCGCCGAGCGCGGCGTCGACTACGGCTTCGTCTTCTACGGCGAGGACGGCCTCGACGAGCTGACGACGACCGGCCCCTCGTTCATCTACCGACTCCGGGACGGGGAGATCACCCACGCCGAGTTCACCCCGGAGGACTTCGGGGTGGCGAGGTCGAGCCTCGAGGCCCTCGTCGGGGGCGACGCCGAGGAGAACGCGGCGATCACCAGGGCCGTCCTCGCCGGGGAGCGGGGGCCGCGTCGAGACGTCGTCCTCGTCAACGCCACCCCGGCGATCGTCGCCGCCGGGCTCGCCGAGGGGTTCGTACCGGCCATGGACCTCGCCGCCGAGTCGATCGACTCCGGTGCGGCGGCGGAGGTCCTCGCCCGGGTCGTCGAGGAGTCCCGACGGCTCGCCGACGGGCCCGAGCGCCTCCGGTAGCCGACGAGATGGAGTACGGTGGGCCCATGCGCCGGTTCGGGATGCTCACCGTCGTCCTCGCCGTCGCCGCCGCGGCCTGCGGCGGTGGCGCGGCACCCTCGACGACCCGGCCGCCGGCGACGACCGTCGCGTCGACGACGACCGCGGGGAACGACACCACCGGCTCGCCGTCGACGACGGCCGCCGCCCCGACGACGTCGAGCGGCGCGAAGCCCGAGGGCCCCGAGGCGCCCGATTTCTCCCTCGCCCTCTCCGACGGCGGCGAGTTCGTCCTCTCCGAGGAGGTTCGGCCCGTCTACCTGGTCTTCTGGGCCGAGTGGTGAGGCGTCTGTCGACGGGAGTTGCCCGTCATCGACGAAGTCTCCGCCGACTATCCCGACGTCGCCTTCGTGGCGATCGCGGGTCGCTCCACCCCGGAGAAGACCGCCGCGAAGGCGGGGGAGTTCGTCCAACGGATCCCCTGGGGCTACGACGATGCGATCTGGGAGCTCTACGGGATCCCCGGCCAGCCGGCCTCGGTGCTCATCGCCGACGGCGTCGTCGTCGACGGCTGGTTCGGGGCGGTTCCCGAGGAGG
>DRQR01000055.1 GCA_011371355.1 Actinomycetota bacterium | reverse complement strand
GATCTCGGCGCGTCGGCCGTTGGCGAGCGCGGCGGCGACGGTGGCGAAGCCGTCGTAGAGCGCCTCCTTGGCCGCACGCTCGCCCCGGGGTCGCGGCATCGGTCCTCCCTCGCCTCTCGATCCACGGCATATTCAAACATCCGTTTGAAGATCGGGGTGGGCCGGCGGTAGGTTGGCCGGGAGTCGTCGAGGGACCCCGAGCGCGTCGTGGCCACACCCATCAGCGCCCACGTCCACCCGACCCGCACCCCGCCCGTCGTCGCCGACGCCGGGGAGGTCGGCGGTTGACCGTGCGACTGGGCATCGGACCCAATCTCGCCCAGTTCCTCCTCCTCGTCGCCGTCAACGTGCTCGTCGGGGGCATGCTGGGCCAGGAGCGCACCGTCCTCCCCCTCCTCGCCCGCGACGAGTTCGGGGTCGACGGCGTGGCGGCCACCCTCACCTTCATCGTCGCCTTCGGCGTGGTGAAGGCGATCACGAACTTCTTCGCCGGGGGCCTCTCCGACCGGTTCGGCCGCAAGCCCGTGCTCGTGGCCGGATGGCTCTTCGGCGTGCCCGTTCCGCTCCTGCTCATCTGGGCGCCCACGTGGAGCTGGGTGGTGGCCGCCAACGTCCTCCTCGGTCTGAACCAGGGGTTGACCTGGTCGACGACCGTGATCATGAAGATCGATCTCGCCGGTCCCCGTCGACGCGGCCTGGCCATGGGCCTCAACGAGGCCGCCGGATACGTGGCGGTGTCCCTCACCGCCCTCGCCACCGGGTTCGTCGCCGCCCGCCACGGCCTGCGGCCGGCGCCCTTCTTCTTCGGGGTGGCCTTCGCGGCCCTCGGCCTCGGGCTCTCCACCGTCGCCGTCCGGGAGACCCGAGGACACGCCGCCCACGAAGCCGACCACCACCCCCTCGGCGACGACGACCGCTCCCTCGGCCGGGTGTTCGCCGAGACGACCCTGCGCGACCCCTCCCTGTCGGCGGTGAGCCAGGCCGGGCTCGTCAACAACCTCAACGACGGCATGGCCTGGGGACTCCTTCCCCTCGTCTTCGCCGCGGCCGGCCTCGGCGTCGGCGAGATCGGCGTGCTCGCCGCCCTCTATCCCGCCGTCTGGGGCATCGGACAGCTCGTCACCGGCGCCTGGTCCGACCGCATCGGGCGGAAGCGGCTCATCGTCGTCGGGATGTGGCTCCAGGCGGTGGCGATCGCGACGATCGCCACCGGGAGGAGCTTCTCGGTGTGGGCGGGGGCGATGGTCGGCCTCGGCGTGGGCACCGCCTCGGTCTATCCGACCCTCCTCGCCGCCGTCGGGGATCTCGCCCATCCTCGCTGGCGGGCCTCGGCGGTGGGCGTCTACCGCCTGTGGCGGGACGCCGGGTTCGCCGTGGGCGCCCTCGTCACCGGGGCGATCGCCGACCTCGCCGGGGCGACGGCGGCGATCTGGTGCGTCGCCGGGCTCACCGCCGCCTCGGGCCTCGTCGTCGCGCTCCGGATGCGGGAAACCCTCCCCCCTCGGGGGTGATCGTCGGAGCCGGGGTGGGCGTCGGGCGAAGGGGCGGCTTCGCGCCGACGTCGGACCCACGGCACGTCGCGGGGACCGCCGGGACCCCGAGGGTCATGGGGTGCGCCTCGGCTCGAAGCGCACCTCCGCCCGGCGCTCGGCGGGCTCCCACATCACCGCGGCACCGCCGGTCGGGATCGGAGGTTCGATCCCCGGACCCGGCACGGCCACGTTCCCTCTTCCCATCGGGGCCGACCCGCCCTCCACCGTGCCCGCCCGGCCGTGCCGGTCGCCGGCGCCCACGCCGCGCGTTCAGATCTCGACGCTGACGCCGATCTCGAGGGAGCGCTCGGAGGGCAGACGGAAGAACCGTGCCGCGTTCGAGGCGTTCCGGGCCATGAAGGCGAAGAGCTTCTCCCGCCAGATCGCCATGCCCGGCCGCTCGGTGGCCAGGACCGTCTCCCGCCCCAGCACGTAGATGGTGTCGGCGGGGTCGATCCCGAAGCCCGGCCGGGTGATCGCCGCGAGGGCGGCGGGGACGTCGGGTTCCTCCATGAAGCCGTAATCGAGCACCACCTGGTGGAACCCGAGGCCGAGATCCCAGACGTGGGCCCTGGCCGCCGGGGGGACGCGGGGTACGTCGGCGACGTTCACCGACAGCAGCACGACGGTCTCGTGGAGGACCCGGTTGTAGCGCAGGTTGGCGAGGAGGGCCGGGGGCACCCGAAAGGCCTGGGAGAACATGTAGACCGCGGTGCCGGGCACCCGGGTCGGCTCGCGCTCGGCCACCGAGCCGATGAACCGCTCCACGGTGAGCTCGCCGCTGCGGAGCCGTGCCGCGAGGAGCTCCCGCCCGGTCTTCCAGGTGGTCATGAGCGTGAAGATGCCGAGGCCGACGACGAGCGGGAACCAACCGCCTTCGGGGATCTTGAAGAGGTTCGCGCCGAAGTAGCCGAGATCCACGGCGAGGAAGCCGGCGGCGACGGCGGCCGCCACCGGGGTCGCCCACCGCCAGCGTTCCCGCATGACCGAGTGGATGAGGAGCGTGGTGACCACCATGGTCGTGGCGACGGCGACGCCGTAGGCCGCGGCGAGGGCCGTCGAGGAGCGGAATCCGACCACGAGCCCGACGGCGGCGAGCATGAGCGTCCAGTTCATCGCCGGGATGTAGACCTGACCGGCCTCGGCGGCCGAGGTGTGGAGGATCCGGGTCCGGGGCAGGTAGCCGAGCTGGACGGCCTGCATGGTCAGCGAGAAGGCCCCCGAGATGAGCGCCTGGGAGGCGATGATCGTCGCCGCGGTGGCGAGCACCACGAGGGGCCACACCGCCCAGGTCGGGGCCATGAGGTAGAAGGGGTTCGTGATGCCCTCGGGGTGGGTGAGGAGGAAGGCTCCCTGCCCGAAGTAGGTGAGGACGAGGGCCGGGAAGACGACGACGTACCACGACAGCTCGATGGGGGTCTTCCCGAAGTGCCCCATGTCGGCGTAGAGGGCCTCGCTCCCGGTGACGACGAGGAACACCGAGCCGAGGGTCAAGAAGCCGTTCCAGCCGTTGTCGAGGAAGAAGCGGACCGCGTGGGTGGGGACGACCGCGGCGACGATCCCGGGGTTCGCGATCACGTAGGGCAACCCCAAGAGGGCGAGGGTCGTGAACCACAGGATCATCACCGGCCCGAAGATGCTCCCGACGGTGCCGGTGCCGTGGCGTTGGATGAGGAAGAGGCCGACGAGGATCACCACGGCGACCGGGACGACGTAGGGGTCGAGAACGGGCGTGGCGACCCGGATGCCCTCGACGGCCGACAGCACCGAGATCGCCGGGGTGATCATCCCGTCGCCGTAGAGGAGGGCGGTGCCGAAGAGCCCGACGAGGATGAGGAGACGCCGCGACCTCCGAGCCTGCTCTCCCCGTC
>DRQR01000054.1 GCA_011371355.1 Actinomycetota bacterium | reverse complement strand
GACTCCGGGGGCGCCTCGGCGTCCTCGAGCTCCTGCTGGATCTCCGACAGGAGCAGGAAGCCGCGTTGACGTCCCCGCTCGAGCAGCTCGTCGAGGACCCGTTGGGCGATCTCGTTCACTCCGTCGCTCGCAGTTCTCGTCGCCGTCGCTCCAACGCTATCAAGTCGGCGAACATCTCCGAATACCCTCGTTCGTCGGGCGTCATCGCATCGAGCTCGGCTCGCAGGGTATCGATTCGGCGCTGGAGGGCCCGTTCCTTGAGCCGATCGACCACCTCTCGAGCATCGGCGAGGGGCCGGTCCTCGAGGGCGAGGGCGGCGAGGAGGTGCCCGACGGCGTCCTCGTCGTCCTCCACGAGCCGCCCGAGGTCCGGAGGCCGCCCCGGGGGCAGCTCACCCACGAGCGCCGAGACCCGCTCGAAGGCCTCGCGGTGGTCGTCTCGGGAGAAGAGGTCGGGAGCGACCTCGAGCTCGCGGATCCCCGGGTCGTTCGCGAGGAGCAACCGGAGGACCTCCCGCTCGGCCTTCTCGGCTCCCGTCAGCGACGGTGGGGAGGTGGCCGCGGGACGGGTCGCGGTCCGGGGACGGCCCTGGTCGGCGATGGCCGCCTCGACGAACTCGAGGGCGACGCCGGTTCGCCGCGCGACGACCACGGCGTACTCGTGCCGTACCACCGGGTCGGGATGTCGGGCGACGAGCGCCGCCGCCGCCCGCACGGCCCGGGCACGCCCCTCGGCCTCGTCGAGGGGGTGGCGGCCGAGCTCCCGCTCGATACGGAAGCCGAGGAGCGGTACGGAGCCTTCGACCGCCGCCTCGAGTCCGGCGACGTCTCCCGCGGCCACGAGATCGGCCGGGTCCCGACCCTCGGGCAGGACGGCGACCCGGAGGTCGAGGTCGCCCGGGACCGCCTGGTCGAAGCCTCGGAGCGCCGCCCCCACGCCGGCCTCGTCGGCGTCGAAGGCGAGGACGACGGTCTCCGTGAAACGGCGGAGCAGATCGAGGTGCTCGGTACCGAGGGCCGTGCCGCAGGTGGCCACGGCGAGGGGACGGCCGGCGAGATGGAAGGCGATGACGTCGGTGTATCCCTCGACGACCACGGCTCGGCCCGCCCGCACGATCTCCGACTTCGCCCAGTTCAGCCCGTAGAGGAGTCGGGACTTGCGGTAGAGCGCCGTCTCGGGCGAGTTGAGGTACTTCGGTCCCTCACCCTCGAGGAGACGGGCGCCGAACCCCACCGGGTCGCCCCGCAGGTCGAAGATCGGGAACATGAGCCGACCCCGGAACCGGTCGATGAGCCCCCCCTTCCGGCTCCTGGAGACGAGGCCGGCGGCCTGCATCACCTCCTCGGAGATCCCCAGGTCTCGGAGGTGACCGACGAGGGCGTTCCACCCCGGCGGGGAGTAGCCGAGCCGGAACCGATCCACGACGTCGACGTCGTAGCCCCGGGACCGGACGTAGGCGCGGGCCGTGCCGCCCTCCGGGGATCGCTTCAGGGTCTCGGCGTAGAAGGCGACCGCGGCCTCGACGGCGGCGACGAGGCGTGCCCGCCGGTCCTTCCGCTCCGCGGCGCCCTTCTGGGGGGTGATCGTGATCCCGGCCCGGCGGGCGAGGAACTCCACGGCGTCGGCGAAGTCGAGCCCCTGGGTCTCCTGGACCCATCGGAAGACGTCGCCGCTCTTGCCGCATCCGAAGCAGTGGTAGAGCCCCCGGGCGGGGTCGATGGACAGCGACGGGGTCTTCTCGGCGTGGAAGGGACACACCGCCATCACCGACCTTCCCGAGCGGCGGACCTTCGTGACCTCGGCGGCGAGCTCGGCCAGGTCGGTGCGTTCCCGCACCCGGTCGATGTCGGCCCGCGTGTACATGCTCGGAAGATAGACCGCCGCAGCCCCCACGGTCCTCCGCGTACACTCCCGAGTCGGTGGAACCGATCGTCTTCCTCGCCTTCCTCGGTCTCGGGATCGCCGCGATCGTCGGCGCCGCCCGGCGCGTCGACGTCGCCTGGGCGAAGGCCGCCGAGGAGCTCGGCCTGTCCTTCGACTCGGGTGGGCTCTTCGGGCGTCCCGTCATCGCCGGCCGCGTCGGCGACCTCGAGGTGGAGGTCACCACGCTGCGGCGAGGCTCCTCCGACTCGGCCTCGACCCGCTACCGGATCGGCTACCCACCCTTCGAGGTGCCCTTCGAGCTCCGACCCGCCTCGAAGCTGCCGAAGTTCCTCGGCTTCGTCGGCGGCGACCTCGGCGCGCCGGCGCCCGGACTCGAAGACACCTTCCGGGCCCACACGCCCGATCCTCGGGGCCTCCGGGCCCTCCTCGGATCCGAGCGCCGGCATCTCCTCCGCACCCTCGCTGCGGCCTACCGGGGTCTCCGGGTGACCGCCAGCGAGCTGGTCGTCACGATCCCGAAGGCCGAACGCGACCCGACGGTGATCGCCGACCGCGTCCGACGCCTCGTCGAGATCGCCCGGGCGTTCCGGGAGGCCGAACCCGTCGACGAGCCACCCGAGGTCCCGCCGGAACCCGAGCCCACGGCCTCCTTCGACCTCGAGCCCGACGCCGAACCCGAGATGCCACCGAGCCGCTTCCCGGAGCCCGTGATCCGCTACGTCTCGGCTCCCGTCGACGAGGCCCCCGCCGAGACGACCCCCGAACCCGACCCCACGGGCCTCGCCGCCGACGAACTCGCCGCGGATCTCTTCGGACGACCCCGGCTCTCCTTCGAAACCGAAGCCCGTTTCGCCGACCGGTGGGCCGGAACCCGGATCCGCTGGCCGGGTACCGTCCGAGAGGCCCGTTGGGTGGACGACGATCGCGTCTTCGGTGAGCGCCCCATGACCCGGGCCCGCCTCCTCGTGGCGACGATCCCCACCGAGCTCTACGGCGAGGCCGAGGTGGAGGCCATCGTCGCCCTGCCGCCCGGCGACGCCGAGCGGCTTCGTCGAGACGACGAGGTCGTCGTCGCCGGCGTCCTCGTCGGCATCGACGGCCTCCTGCGCCGGTTCTACGTCGCCGACGCCGAACTCAGCGAGGTAGCCGATCGGCGAGATACCCGATGAGATCGGCGATGGGGACCCGGTCCTGCGCCATCGAGTCGCGTTCGCGCACCGTGACCTGCCGGTCCTCGAGGCTGTCGAAGTCGATGGTCACGCAGTAGGGGGTGCCGATCTCGTCCTGCCGGCGATAGCGCCGGCCGATCGACTGGGTGACGTCGTGTTCGACCATCCAGTGGGGCCGGAGGGCGTCGGCGACCTCTCGGGAGAGGGCGACGAGCTCGTCCTTCTTCGACAGCGGCAGTACCGCCACCTTCACCGGCGCGAGCCGCGGGTCGAGCCTGAGCACCACCCGGGTGTCGCCGTCGTGCTCCTCGGTGTCGTAGGCGTCGATGAGGAAGGCGAACACCGTCCTCGTCGCCCCCGCCGCCGGTTCGATGACGTACGGGAAGAAGCGCTCGTCCCGCTCGGCGTCGTAGTAGCGGAGGTCCTTGCCCGACATCTCCGCGTGGGCCCTGAGGTCGTAGTCGGTGCGGTTCGCGATGCCCTCGAGCTCGTCCCACCCCCACGGGAACCGATACTCGACGTCGTAGGTCGCCGTCGAGTAGTGGGAGAGCTCGTCGTCGGCGTGGGGACGGAGCCGCAGGCTCCCCTCGGACATGCCGAGGTCGAGGTACCAGTTCCTCCGCTCCTCGAGCCAATACCGGAACCACCGGTCCGCCTCCTCGGGCCGGCAGAACCACTCCATCTCCATCTGCTCGAACTCCCGGGTCCGGAACACGAACTGGCCCGGGGTGATCTCGTTCCGGAAGGACTTGCCGATCTGCGCGATGCCGAAGGGGAGCTTCTTGCGGCTCACCCGGCGGACGTTGTCGAAGTTGATGAAGATCCCCTGGGCGGTCTCCGGGCGCAGGTAGACGAGATCGTCCTCGGAGGCCACCGGACCCATGTAGGTCTTGAACATGAGCTCGAAGGCCTTCGGCTCGGTGAACTCCCCCACGGCCCCGCATTCGGGACACCGGTCCGGATCCTCGAGCTTGTCGAGCCGGAACCGGTTGTGGCACACCTTGCACTCGACGAGGGGATCGGAGAAGGAGGCGACGTGCCCCGAGGCCACCCACACCTTCGGCGACTGGATCACCGCGGTGTCGATCCCGACGACGTCGTCGCGAAGCTGGACCATCGACCGCCACCACTGCTCCTTCACGTTGCGGAGGAGCTCGACGCCGAGGGGCCCGTAGTCGTAGGCGGACCGGAGACCGCCGTAGATCTCGGACGACTGGAAGACGAAGCCGCGCTTCGTCGCCAGGTTCACGATCGTGTCGAAATCGGCAGGCATGGCTCCACCTTCTCCGGGAACGGGCCGGAATGGTACTCGGGCTCAGTCGGGGTCGACCCCGGCGACCGCATCGACCGCACCCCCGAAACGCCGTTCCCGCCGCCGGTACTCGTCGACGCAGCGAGCGAGCTCGTTCCGGTCGAAGTCGGGCCACAGGACCGGCGTGAAGACGAACTCGGCGTAGGCGACCTGCCAGAGGAGGAAGTTCGAGATCCGCTGCTCTCCCGAGGTCCGGATGACGAGCTCGGGATCGGGCATCTCGGGCAGGTAGAGGCGCCGGGCGACCGCCTCCGGGTCGACGTCGGCGAGGTCGAGGGTACCGGCGGCGACCTCCTCGGCGACGCGTCGCGCCGCCCGGGCGATCTCGACCCGACCTCCGTAGTTGAACGCGAACACCATGGTCATCCGCCGGTTGTCCCGGGTCAGGGCCTCGGCCTCGGCGATCTCGGCTCGGAGTTCGTCGGGGACCCGGGGATCGTCGCGATCACCGATGAAGACGACCCGCACCCCGAGGTCGTCGAGCTCGTCGCGTCGCCGGCGGAGCAGGTCGGTGTTGAAGTGCATGAGGAACTCGACCTCCTCCCGGGCACGGCTCCAGTTCTCCGTCGAGAACGCGTAGACGGTGAGCCACTCGATGCCGAGCTCCAACGCGCCGTGGACGACGTCGAAGAGGGCCGGTTCTCCCCGGGCGTGCCCGGCGGTGCGGGGAAGGCCGCGGGCGTTGGCCCATCGGCCGTTGCCGTCCATGATGATCGCCACGTGGCGGGGGACGTCATGCATCGGCGACCGCCATCGACCCGAGGCGCCGCTCCAGGTGGTACTCCACGAAACGACGCGCCACGCCCCGAGCCTCGCCCGAGAGCGACGGATCCGCGTCGGGGAGGTTCCCGAGGTCCGCGTCGGCGAGGGCGGCGAGGTACTCGACGAGCCCCTCCCGGAGGAGGTAGGCCCCCGGCGTCCGACACGACTCACAGAGCACGCCGCCCTCGGCGAAGGAGAACCGGCGGAACGAACCCGGCGTCCCACAGCCCGCGCAGGCGACGAGGGACGGGGTGAGGCCCACGGCGTCGGCGGCCTTCACGAGGAAGGCGGTGACGACGTCTGGATGCACCGGCCCCGCCTCGAGGGTCTCCAGGCCGCGCCGGAGCAGGAGGAAGAGGCGCCGAGCCGGCTCGTCCTCCTGGGCGACGAGGTCGACGAACTCGACCATCGTGCCTGCGGCGAGGACCGCGTCGAGGTCGGTGCGGAGCCGAGGATGGGCCTCGATCACCGAGACCTGGGTGATCGTGTCGAGGTTCCGGCCTTCGTAGAGGACGAGGTCGACGAGGGTGAGGGGCTCGAGGCGACCGCCGAAGCGGCTCTTCGTCTTCCGCACCCCCTTGGCAACGGTCCTCAGCTTCCCCCGGTTCGGGCTGAGCAGGATCACCACCTTGTCGGCCTCCCCGAAGGGGAAGGACCGCAAGACGATGCCCTGGTCGGACCGCAAAGCCATCCGCGGCAGGGTACCGTCGGGAACGACCCCTCAGGGACCATCTGGAGGAGGAACCATGGCGAGGATCGACGACGCCGCATGGAGCGAGTTCACCGGTTCCCACCCCGACTGGCATCTCGACGGCGAGACGATCCGCAGGACCTTCACCTTCGCCGACTTCAACGAGGCGATGGGGTTCGTGATCCGGGTCGCCCTCGCGGCCGAGGTCGCCGATCACCACCCCGACATCGACATCCGTTGGAACCGGGTGACCCTCTCCCTCACGACCCACTCGGAGGGAGCGCTCACCCGCAAGGACCTCGACCTCGCGGTCCGTATCGACGGGTTCGTCGGATGAGCATCGAAGACCTGGCCCGACGACGCTTCCGAGCCGAGGGCCTCGAGCCGCAGGCCTGGTCGAACGGGCCGCGGTTTCACTACCCCTCCCACGCCCACCCCTACGGCAAGCTCCTCGTCTGCGTCGCCGGCTCCATCACCTTCCACACCCCCGACGGGGACGTCGAACTCGGTCCCGGCGATTGGCTCGACCTCCCGGCGGGAACCGCCCATTCCGCGACCGTCGGTCCG
>DRQR01000053.1 GCA_011371355.1 Actinomycetota bacterium | reverse complement strand
GGGACCGTGGTGGTGGTGGTCGTGGTGGTGGTGGTGGTGGTCGTGGTGGGGGCCGTGGTGGTGGTGGTGGTCGTGGTGGGGGTGGTCGTGGTGGTGGTGGGGACCGTGGTGGTGGTGGTCGTGGTCGCCGCGGCGGGGACGACGAGGACGGCAACGATCGTCGAGACGACGGCGGCGAGCGCCGCCGTCACGTGGCGTCCCCTCATCTCCGGCGCTCCTCGATGCTCGCAGTACGCGTGAGTCGCTAGGTTCCCCATCGGCAACGATCGACCCACACTGGAGACCTTCATGGATCGGGCCGTGGTGACCGGGGGCGCCGGCTTCATCGGCGCCAACCTCGTCGATCGGCTCGTCGACGACGGCGTCGAGGTCCTCGTCGTCGACGACCTCTCCACCGGCCACCTCGCCCGGCTCGCCCACGCCCGGTCCACTCGGCGGGTCACCTTCCACCAGCTCGACGTCCGGGACGCAGCCCTCCGCGAACTCTTCCGGAGCTTCGGTCCCGACGTCGTCTTCCACCTCGCGGCCCAGATCGACGTGCGGCGGTCCGTGCGGGACCCGGTCTTCGACGCCGAGGTGAACGTCGGCGGCCTCGTGAACGTCCTCGACGCGTCCCGGCTCGCCGGCGTCGAGCGCGTCGTGTTCGCCTCCTCCGGCGGCGCCCGGTTCGGCGACGTCGACCAGATCCCCACCCCCGAGGACGCGCCCGCCCGACCCGAGTCCCCCTACGGCGTCTCGAAGCTCGTCGCCGACGACTACCTCGCCTACTACCGCCGGGCCCACGGCCTCGACTACGTCTCCCTCGGGTTCTCGAACGTCTACGGACCCGGTCAGGACCCCCACGGCGAGGCCGGGGTCGTGGCGATCTTCATCGGGGATCTCCTCGCCGGGAGGACCCCGGTCATCTACGGCGACGGCCGCCAGACGCGCGACTTCGTCTTCGTCGAGGACGTCACCGACGCCTGCGTCCGCGCCGCCCGCATCGGCGGCGGCGAGTACCTGAACATCGGCACCGGCGAGGAGACCACGATCCGGGAGCTCTTCGAACTCGTTCGCCGGGCGGTCGGCGTCGACGTCGAACCCCGCTTCGCTCCGCCGAGGCCCGGCGAGCAGCGCCGCTCCTGCCTCGATCCCCGCCGAGCCGCCGCGGCCCTCGGATGGGAGCCGTGGACCCCGCTCGCCGAGGGCATCGCGGCGACCGTCGCCGCCTTCGCCGGCTGAAGGTCAGCGGAAGAGATCCTCCTCGGCGGGACGGACGAGCTCGACGGCGCGTCCGTCGCCCCGCGCCCGGAGCCCACGCACGATCGCCGCCGGGATCCCATCGGCCTTGCCCATGACGAGATCGGCCGCCGCGGCGATCTCGTCGACGACCGCGACCTCGGTCGCGTCGAGGATGCGGCCCGCAGCATCGCGGGTGCCCCGCAGGTCGACGATCGGTGTGAGGCCGGAGACCCCGATGGCCACGTCGACGAGCCCCCGACGCCAGGGGCGTCCGAAGGTGTCGGTCACGACGACGGCGAGGGAGGCGTCGAAGCGACGCTCGAGCCGGATCCGCAGTCGGTGCGCGCTGCGGTCCGGATCGATCGGGAGGAGGACGGCCCGACCGGGCTCGACGTTCGACCGGTCCACCCCGGCGTTCGCACAGACGAACCCGTGGCGGGTCTGGGCGATCACGAGGTCACCGCGCCGACGGAGGATCGCCACGGCCTCCTGCTCGACGAGCCGGCGGTAGGCGGCGTCGTCGAGGGCCGGAACGATCCGTCCCTCGGCCTTCGAGACGACCTTGTGGGTCACCACGACGACGTCGTCGTCGACGAGCCGCTCACCGGCGCCCGAGATCGCGTCGGCGACGAGTTCGGCGAGGTCGTCGCCCGGCCGGATCTCGGGGAGGCCCCGGATCGGAGCGATCGTGAGCGTCATCCGAGCACCCGGTCGAGCAACGTGCCGGCCATCGCCGCCCCGGCCTCGGGATCGGCGATCCTGGTGTCGAGGACGTGGATCTCCAGGCCTCGGTCGACCAGGGCCGCGGCGTCGTCGGCGTCGCCGACGTCCACGACGAGGTCGGTGATCCACCGTTGGTAGGCCGCCGCCACTCCGAGGTTGCCCGCCGGGAGCCCGAGGCCGGCCATCACCCGGTCGGCGGGGCCCTTGAGAGGACGCCCACCGAACAAGGGGCTCACCGCCACGACCCGAGGATGCGCGGCCACCGCGGCGCCGAGCTCGTCGACGGCGAGGATCGGCCAGATCGACAGCGGCGGATTCGACGGAGCGATGACCACGAGATCCGCGGTGAGGATCGCCGCGACGAGCCCCGGCGGGGGTTGGGCGACCGAGGCGCCGCGGTAGGCGACGTCGATGATCTCGTCCTCGTGTCGTCGGAGCACGAAGTACTCCTGGAAGGAGAGCCACACCCCCTGGGCGGTCCGGACGTGGGTTCGGAGCTCGTCGTCGGTCGCCGGGACGACCTCGGTGTCGGCCCCCAGCCGGGTGGCGAGCATCGAGGTGATCCGCGACAGCGTGGAGCCGCGGGACAGTCCGGCGCTGCGGAACAGGCAGGTGGCGAGGTCGCGGTCGCCGAGACGGAACGTCGTGTCGACGTCGAGGGCGGCGAGGTGGTCGAGCATGGTGAAGGTGTCGCCGGCGACGCCCCAGCCCTCCGGACCCTCGATCCCGGCGAGGGTGTAGACGACGGTGTCGAGATCCGCCGCCACGTGGACGCCATAGATCACGTCGTCGTCGCCGACGTTCACGACGACGGTGAGATTCGACGCGTCCAGCACCGCCCGTAGCGCCCGCGCCATACGCGCGCCGCCGACCCCGCCGCAGAGCACGACGACCCTCGGATTGCCGTAGCGCTCGAACCGTCCCAGAATGCAACCTCCATGCCCGTGGTCCCGGCCGAGTCCCTCGTCGCCGCGGCGGTCCTCGCGGACGATCCGGCGTCCCTTCCGGCGACCATCGAGGCGCTCGGCGAGCAAGTGTACGGCCCGGCGCGCGTCTCGGTGATCGGTGGGGGGGCCGACGCGCGTCGCATCGCCTCCTCGGCGGGGCTCGCCTGGGAGCCGACCGTGGGGCGATTCCTCGACGGCCTCGAAGCCGACGTGACCCACGTCTGGTTCCTCCATGCCGGCGTGGTGCCCCGACCGGACGCCCTGTTGGCCCTCGTCCGGGAGTCCGGACGGGTCGACGCCGGGATCGCCGGTTCGAAGCTCCTCGATCGGGACGATCCGGGCCACCTCCTCGCCGTCGGGCTGGCGACCGACGTCTTCGTCGAGCCCTACACCGGCCTCGATCCCGACGAGCGCGACCAGGGGCAGTTCGAGGTCCTCCGCGACGTCGCCGCGCTCTCGGGAGCCTCGCTCCTCGTCCGTCGAGACCTGGCCCTCGGCCTCGGCGGGCCCGACCCCCGCCTCACCCCCCTCGTCGCCGCGATCGACCTCTGCCATCGAGCCCGGCTCCGAGGTGCCCGCGTCGTCGTCGTTCCCAGCTCCGAGGTCCTCGGCGCCCCCCTCCCCGAGGAGGGCTGGCGGGACGTCGCCGGAAGGCTGCGGACCGTGCTGAAGATCTACGGGCCCCTCACCCTCGCCTGGGTCGTCCCGAGCTTCATCCTCGTGGGCGTCGTCGCGTCGATCGTCGCTCCCTTCGCCGGCCGATGGCTGCTCTTCCGCCACCTCGCGGCGTGGGGCTGGAACCTCGTCCAGCTCCCCGGCACGATCCGGGGGCGGCTGCGGGCCCGTCGAGGGCGCCTCGTCGACGACGCCGAGCTCTTCCGCTACCAGGTTCCCGGACCCCTCGAGCTCCGCCGCGTCGCCGCGCAGGTCGTCGCGACCTTCCGTCGGCGGTGGCCCGGCGACGACCCACTCGATCTCGACGCCCTCGGCAAGGACCTCCGCAGTCCCGTGGTGGTCGGAACGGTGCTGGCCGGCGTGTTCCTCCTCGTCGCCCTCCGGAACCTCTGGTCGGCCGGGCTCCCCGCCATCGGCCACAGCCTGCCGATCCCGTCGTCGACTGCCGCCCTCGACGCCTATGCCGGGGGCTGGCACCCCGGCGGCTTCGGCGGGACCGACGCCCTCGTCCCGTTCGTCGGCTTCCTCGGACTCCTCCGGCTGCTGCTCCTCGACTCGGGCCGCCTCGCCGCCTACGTGCTCGTCGCCGGTTCCTACGTCCTCGGCTGGCTCGGGGTCGTGCGGTTCGCGAAGGTCTGGGGGATCCGGTCGTCGGCGGCCCTCCTCGGCGGCGTCGTCTACGTCGCGGGCTCCGCGACCCAGGGGATCGCCGCGGCCACCGCCCTCGGAGCCCTCGCCGCCCTCGGGGCGGTGCCCTGGGTGCTGCGCGTCGCCACCGACCGCTGGCCGAAGTCGGCCGAGGCACGGCTCGGCCGCATCGCGGCCGTGGTGGCCGTCACCGGCCTCGCCGTCGTACTCGAACCGGCCGTCGCTCCGTTCCTCGTGGGGGCCGGGGTGCTCCTCGCGGTGTTCCTCCCCGAAGGGACGGGTCTCCGGGCCGCCGGCCTCTCCCTCGCCGGGGTGCTCGGGGCGGTGCCCATGCTCTACCCCTGGCTCGGCAGCGTCGATCCCGTCGCCTACCTCCGGGACGGCTCGATGTTCTGGACGACCTCCCCCGTCGTCGCCGTCGCGTTCGCCGGGGCCTTCGTCCTCGCCGTCGCCGGACTCCCGACCCGCCTCGCCGCCGCCGCCGGCTGGGGTGGGGTGCTCGTCGCCGTGGGATCCCTCGTCGCCCGATCGCCCGAGCTCGTCGGGCGGGCTCCGGCCGCCGTCGGGCTCCTCGCCGCGAGCCTCGGGGCGGCGGTGGTCGTGGGAGCCGTCGGCGAGGGCGTGCTCCGCGTCGACGAAGTCCGGGGATGGCGACGGGTGCTCGTCGGATCGGGGACCGTCGGCGTCGTCGTCCTCGTCGCCGCCTCCCTCGCTCCCCTCCTCGGGGGGCGAGGAGGGCTTCCCGGCGACCACCTGGGGGAGATCCTCGCCTTCACCGGCGCGGGGGAGGAGGAACCCACGGCGGTGCGGGCCCTGCTCGTGGGCGACCCTCGGTTCCTCCCCGGCGACGCCCGGGAGTTCCGCGGCTCGGCCTACCGGGTCGTCTCCACCCCGATGCCCGATCTCAGGGAGGTGACCCTCCCCGGTCCCGGTCCCGCCGACGCCGCCCTCGCCGAGATCCTCGACGCCATCGCCGAGCGGGAGCTGCTCCGAGGGGGCGCGGCCCTCGGGGAGCTCGGGATCCGCTGGGTCGTCGTCGTCGGCGAGGACGAGGACGACCCCCACCGCCGGCAGTGGCTCGACCTGTTCGCCCCCCAGCTCGACTTCCTCCGCCTCGGCGGCGGTCTCGCCCATCCGGCCTTCGCCGTCGACGCCCCCGCCGCCAGGGCCCGCACCTCCGACGGCGATCGCTGGCGGTGGACCGGCGTCGCCTACGAGGGAATGCCGGACCCCGAGGGGAGGGTGCTCCTCGCCGAGAACCCGGACCCCCGTTGGGGTCCCGGACCTTGGCGACGGGTGGCGTGGGGCAACGAGGTCTCGGCGGCTTCCGGCGTGGCCCGGTACACCCCCGATCCCTGGGCCCGGCGTACCGCCTTCGCCGCGGTCGGCTGGTTCCTCGTGACCGTCGGCTACGGCCTGTGGGGGAGACGACGATCGTGAGGAGGATCCTCGCCCTCGTGGCCGTGGCGATCCTCGGCTTCGCCGTCGTCCGCGCCCAGCCCCCTCCGGCCCCGTCGGCGCCCGACTTCGCGATCCCCGAGCTTGAGGATCCCGGGGAGGCGGTGGGCCGTACCGCCGCCTGGTACTGCCCCTGGGTGGCCGCCGGGGCGATTCGGGACGCCGGCATCGGTCTCGTCTCCGAGCCCCCCTCCGAGGCCGTGGTGACCCTCCCGAGTCCCATCCCGGGTC
>DRQR01000052.1 GCA_011371355.1 Actinomycetota bacterium | reverse complement strand
CGACGACGACCACCACCGCCGGCGGCGGCGGGGGCGGGGGATGAGCCTCGGCGTCGAAGCGGAGCGGAACGAGGCCCTCGTCGCCTGGTACGCGACGCTCGACGACCGGGACTTCCCCTGGCGTGGGGAGCGCGACCCCTATCGGGTGCTCGTGTCGGAGGTGATGCTCCAGCAGACCCAGGCACCCCGGGTCGTCGAGCCCTATCTCCGGTTCCTCGAACGGTTCCCCACCGTCGAGGCCCTCGCCGAGGCCTCGCTGGGTGAGGTCCTCGAGGCGTGGTCGGGTCTCGGGTACAACCTCCGGGCCCGCCGGCTCCGCGACGCGGCGCGGCGGATCGTCGCCGAGGGATGGCCGACGACCGCCGAGGGGCTCCGCTCCCTGCCGGGCCTCGGACCGTACACCGCCGCGGCCGTCGCCTGCTTCGCCTTCGGGGAGCGGGTCCCGGCGGTCGACACGAACCTCCGACGGGTCCTGTCGAGATGGCACGGCACACCCCTGTCGGGTTCCGCCCTGCGGGCGACGGCCGAGGCGTGCCTCGGCGACGACGCCGCCATCTGGAACCAGGCGATGATGGCGCTCGGTGCCTCGGTGTGTCGGCCTCACCGTCCCCGCTGCGGTGAGTGTCCGGTCGCCGACTGGTGCTCGGGTCCCGACGGCTACGAACCGCCGCGGCCGCAGCCCCGATTCGAAGGCTCCTTCCGGCAGCTCCGCGGGGCGATCGTCCGGGCCGTCGTGACCGGCCCGCAGACCGTCGAGGCGCTGCGTCGGATCACCGGGTTCGCGGTGGAGGACGTGGTCGACGCCGTCGAAGACCTCCGCGAGGAGGGGCTCGTCGAGCGGACCCCGGAGGGCGCCTACCGGATCGCCGACTGAGCGAGGAAGTTCTCGAGGAGCCGCGGCCCGACGTCGGTCATGATGCTCTCGGGATGGAACTGGACGCCCTCGACGGGGTGGGAGCGGTGCCGCAGACCCTGGACGACCCCGTCGTCGCTGCGCGCCGTGACCACGAGGTCCTCGGGGAGGTCGTCGACGCAGAGGCTGTGATACCGGGTGGCGGTGAAGGGTCGGGGCAGACCCCGGAAGACGCCGCCGCCGTCGTGGTCGATCTCGGAGGTCATGCCGTGCATGGGTCGAGGGGCCCGCACGACGCGACCGCCGTAGGCCACGGCGATGGCCTGGTGACCGAGGCAGACCCCGAGGACGGGGACGCGGGCACCGAGCCGTCGGACGACCTCGACGGAGATCCCGGCGTCCTCGGGACGGCCGGGTCCGGGGGAGACGACGACCCGGTCGGGGTCGAGCCGTTCCGCCTCGTCGACGTCGATGGCGTCGTTGCGCACGACGATGGGCGTTGCGCCGAGGGCTCCGAGGTATTGGACGAGGTTGTAGGTGAAGGAGTCGTAGTTGTCGACGACGAGCACCTTCATCCGATCGTCCCCCCGGTGTCGAGGAAGGTCGTCCCGAGCCAGTCGTAGAGGTAGAAGAGCGCCGCGACGAGCACGATCCCGACGAGGATGGCCGTGGCGATCCGCACCGGGGGTGGGCCGGGGAGCCGAGCGAGGAGGCGCATCATCGGTAGATCGCCTCGAAGTTGGGGCCTGCGGTGAGCTCGGCGAAGACGACGAGGCGCTGCCGGGCGCTGAACCGGGGATGGCAGGTGGTGAGGGTCAGCCACGCTCCGGGGCGGGGCTCGGTGACCCACAGGTCGAAGGGGGAGACCACCATGGTCTCGCGTACCGTGTAGGTGTGGACGCCGAGGGCGGTCTCCACCTCGATCACGTCGCCGGGCTCGAGGGTGTCGAGGTCGTAGAAGGGCGCGCCGTAGGTGGTGCGATGGCCGGAGATGACCGCGTTGCCGGGCTGGCCGGGGAGGGCGGTGTCGGGCATGTGGCCCATGCCGTTCTTGAGGTCTCGATAGCTCACCCCCTCGACGACGGCCCAGCCCTCGGCGAGCTTCGGGATCGAGGGGATGCGCAGGATCGCGAAGGGTTCGTGTTCGGGCGGCGGGGCTTCGACGACGAGTTCCGGGGGCGGTTCGGGGCTCGGCTCCGTCTCGGAGGTCGTGGGCGGCGTCGGGGTGTCGGCGGGTGGGGCGGGTCGGATCGGGACCCGTTCGAAGTAGGCCTCGGCTCGGGCGACGTTCTCGGTGTTCGCCCGGTTCGCCAGCCAGGTGGTGACGACGAGCTGCTGGAAGACGAAGCCGAGGAGGAGGAGCCCCGCGACCACGAGGGTCCAGCCCAGGCCGCGGAGCAGGCGGCGGCGAGGGGCGGGTGGGGAAGGGGCCGAGGTCGGCTCGGTGGCGGTCTGCGACATGACGACGCGAGCGTACCCGGAGCCGGAGCTTGCGGAGGCTCGCGGGTTGCTAGCCTGCGCCCATGCCGGTTTCGAAGGGTCGGAGGAAGAAGGCGAAGCGGCGCCCGACGCCGCCGAAGCGGCCGCCGGCTCCCGCCGAGCAGAAGGGCCCCTCTCCCACCTGGTACGTGGTGACGATGTTCGGGCTCATGGGGCTGGGCATCCTCGTCGTCCTCGTCAACTACATGGGCTTCCTGCCCGGCGGCACGTCGAACCTCTACCTCCTGGGTGGGCTCGCCTGCATCGCGATCGGCTTCGCGATGACCCTCGACTACCGCTGACGCATCGAATCACACCGGTGTGGTTTTCCCCGGAATCCTCCACAGCCTGTGGAGGATCACACGGATGTGATTTCGACTCGGGATCAGACGGGGACCATCTCCTCCCGGCAGTGCTTCGGCGGGTCGCTCGCCGCCTCCTGGGCCATCGTCACCGTCAGCCGCATCCCACAGACCGTACACCGGTAGTCGCGGCGGACCTCCTCGACCGCGTCGGGGTCCGGCTCGGGCGGCGGCCCCTTCTCGATGAGCGCCACGGTCCACAGGACGCCGGCGAACACCGCGAAGCCGAGGACGACGCCGACGACGAGGACGAGCACCTCAGTCGAGCCGTTCGATGATCGTGGCGTTCGCGGTGCCGCCGCCTTCGCAGATCGCCTGGAGGCCGTAACGCCCGCCGGTGCGTTCGAGCTCGTGGAGGAGGGTGGTCAT
>DRQR01000051.1 GCA_011371355.1 Actinomycetota bacterium | reverse complement strand
CGAGTTCGTCGGGTGGACCGTCGTCCTCGTCTACATCGGGGCGGTGATCATCCTCTTCCTCATCGGCATCATGATCACCCGGGCGCCCCTCGGCACGAACGCCGAGCTCAGCCACCCGGCACCCGTCAAGGTCCCCGCCGCGCTCCTGTCCGCCGTCCTCTTCGTCGTCACCACCTGGGCGGTGGGCGACGCCTTCGGCGGTGCGGTCATCGAAGCCGGTCGGGAGCCGACCCGGACCGCGGAGATCGCCGAGGTGATGTTCCAGCGCTTCGTCGTCCCCTTCGAGGTGGTCTCGTTCGTGCTGCTCACCGCCCTCATCGGCGGCATCGCCATCGCCCGCAAGGACGAGCCGGGAGGGACGCGATGACCATCGCCCAGTTCGTCGTCCTCGGCGCGGCGCTCTTCTCCCTCGGCCTCTACGGAGCGATCACCCGCCGCAACGCGGTGCTCGTCCTCGCCGGCGTGGAGCTCATGCTCGCCGCGGTGAACCTCAACCTCGTGGCCTTCGACGCCTACCTCGCCGACCAACTCGTCGCCGGTCAGGTCTTCACGCTCTTCATCATCGCCGTCGCCGCCGCCGAGGTCGGCATCGGCATCGCCATCGTCCTCATGATCTTCCGGAACCGCCACTCGGCCGCCGTCGACGAACTCGACCTCATGAGGTACTGAGATGGGCATCCTCGCCGCGATCCTCCCGTCGGTCACCCTCCTCCTCGCCGCAGGCGGCGAGGAGGGTGGCGGCGTCCACGTCTCCGACGGGGGCGCCCTCGCCCAGTGGGCGTGGCTCATCGTCGTCGTCCCCCTCGTCGTGCCCTTCCTCATCGTCTTCTTCGGCAAGCGGCTCCCCTTCGGGGGATGGGAGCTCGCCGTCGGCACGCTGGCGTTCATCGGCCTCTACGGGACCGCGCTCCTCCTCCAGAACGCGGCGAACCCCATCGCCACCGAGTTCACCGTCGAGGTGGCCCGCATCGGGAGCTACGCGATCGAGTGGGGTTGGGTCGTCGACGGCCTGTCGATCATGATGTACTTCCTCGTCGGCGTCGTCGGCTTCCTCGTCTTCGTGTACGCCAAGGGCTACATGGAGGGGGACATCCGCTTCACCTGGTTCTTCGCCTCCTTCACCCTCTTCGCCGGCGGCATGCTCGTCCTCGTCTCGTCCCCGAACCTCATCCAGCTCATCGTCGGATGGGAGCTGGTCGGACTCGCCTCCTACCTCCTCATCGGCCACTACTGGGAGGACCACGCCAACGTCGACGCGGCGAACAAGGCCTTCATGACGAACAAGGTGGCCGACGCCGGGCTCTTCATCGGGGCGATCATCATGGCGCTGTCGGTGGGCTCTTTCTCCTTCCACGACGCCCTCGCCGTCGTCGCCGAGGGAGACGCCGGCTCCCGACTCGCCGTCTTCGGCTTCTGGGCGGGCCTCGCGCTCTTCGTCGGAGCGATGGGGAAGTCGGCCCAGTTCCCCCTCCACGTGTGGCTGCCCGACGCCATGGCCGGTCCGACGCCGGTGTCGGCCCTCATGCACGCCGCCACCATGGTGACCGCCGGCGTCTACCTGCTGGGACGGCTCTTCCCCTTCTACCTCGACCACGCCGGCATCTTCGCCGGCGGCGTCCGTCCGATCATCATGGTGATCGGCGGGATCACGTTGTTCTTCATGGGGCTCCTCGCCTTCGTCCAGAACGACATCAAGAAGGTCCTCGCCTACTCGACGGTGAGCCAGCTCGGCTACATGGTGGCGGCCATGGGCGCCGGGGCCTACACCGCCGGCCTCTTCCATCTCTTCACCCACGCCTTCTTCAAGGCGCTGCTCTTCCTCGGCGCCGGCTCGGTGATCCACGCCGTCCACTCGAACGACATGTCCGACATGGGTGGGCTCCGCACCTACATGCCGAAGACCTTCTGGACCTTCGTCGTGGGCACCCTCGCCCTCATCGGGCTCTTCCCCTTCGCGGGGTTCTGGTCGAAGGACGAGATCATCGCCTCCCTCTACGCGGCGGGCCAGGACGGCTCCGGGGCGGCCTGGTTCGTCTTCGCCCTCGCCGTCGGCGGGTCCTTCGTCACGGCCTTCTACATGGGTCGGGCGGTGTTCCTCACCTTCTTCGGCGAGTACAAGGGCCACGCCCACCCCCACGAGTCCCCGACGACGATGACCGCGCCGCTCGTCGGGCTCGCCGTGATGGCCGCCGTCGGGGGTTTCCTCAACGCGCCGGGGATCGCGACTCCCTTCACCGAGTGGCTCGCCGCTCGGCGGTTCCCCATGGGGGACCACCACGCCGAGGCGGTGAACTGGGGACTCGCCGGCCTCGTCACCCTCGTCCTCCTCGTCGCCGTGTTCCTCGCCTACCGGATCTTCGCGCCGGACGCCGAGACCCAAGCCGATCGGGACCGCTTCGAGATCCCGGTCCTCTACCCGATCCTCCGACGGCTCTACTACCTCGACGACCTCTATCTCGACGGCGTGGTCCGTCCCATCATGGGGCCGGTGGCCAGGCTCGTCCTCTGGGTGGACATGGTCGTCGTCGACGGGATCGTCAACGGGGCCGGTGTCCTCGCCCGGGCCCTCTCCCGGGCCGTTCGGGGGGTCGACGCCCGGGTCGTCGACGGGTTCTACGACGGGCTCGCCGCCACCACCGGCGGCGGCGGGTCGGTCCTCCGGCTCTTCTTCACCGGGAAGGTTCAGCAGTACGCGGCGCTCGGCTTCGCCGGGGTCGTCGTCCTCGCCGTGGTGTTCGTCGTCTTCTGATCGGTAAGGAGCGAGCAGATGGAATGGTTCGACAACGGGTGGGGTCTCGTCCTCACGGTGTTCTTGCCGCTCGCCGGTGCGATCGTGCTCCTGGCGATCCCCCGAACGAAGGAAGACGCGCTCAAGGGCGTGGCGCTCGTCACGTCCCTGGCGACCTTCGCCGCGGGCGTGGCGCTCCTGGGGAGGTTCGACTTCTCCCGGGCCGGTGAGCTCCAGCTCGGCATGGACGTCCCGTGGATCGACGCGATCGGCGCCCGATTCCACATCGGGGTCGACGGGATCTCGCTCCCCCTCGTCGTGCTGTCGACCTTCATCACCCTCCTCGTCGTCCTCTACTCGTGGGACCACTGGCCCGAGCCCCACAATCCGAAGCTGCTCCTCGCCCTCGTCCTCATCCTCGCCGTGGGGATGACCGGCACCTTCGTCGCCCTCGACCTCGTGCTCTTCTTCGTGTTCTTCGAGGTCGTGCTCCTCCCGATGTACTTCATGATCGGGATCTGGGGCGACCGGGGGATCCGCGAGGTCCCGGTGTTCGGTTGGAAGCTGGAGATGCGCCTCTACGCCTCGTTGAAGTTCTTCGTCTTCACCCTCTTCGGGTCCGCCTTCATGCTCCTCGGCTTCCTCGCCCTCTACTTCCGGTCGGGCACGATCCTCCCCGAGCGCACCTTCGACATCGTCCGGCTCTCCGAGCTGGGAGCGGCGGGGGCCTTCACCGGCACCTTCGCGTTCTGGGTCTTCTTCGCCCTCTTCCTGGGATTCGCCGTCAAGGTGCCGATGTGGCCGCTGCACACCTGGCTTCCCGACGCCCACACCGCGGCCCCGACGGTCGGGTCGGTGATCCTCGCCGCGATCCTCCTCAAGCTCGGCACCTACGCCTTCGTCCGCATCTCCATCCCGATCCTCCCCCAGGAGGCGGCGAACTGGGCCTGGCTCATCGGGCTCCTCGCGGTGATCGGGATCATCTACGGCTCCCTCGCCTGCCTCGCCCAGACCGACATGAAGCGGCTCATCGCCTACTCGTCGGTGGGGCACATGGGCTTCGTCATGCTCGGGATCGCCACCCTCACCTCGATCGGGATCAACGCGGCGATCATCGGCATGGTCGCCCATGGGCTCATCACCGGCCTCCTGTTCTTCCTGGCCGGCTCGATGGCCCACCGATACCACACCCGGGACATGGGCCGCCTCGGCGGCAACATGAAGCTCATGCCGGTCATGGGGGTCCTGCTCGGGTTCGCCGCCATGGCCTCCCTCGGGCTCCCGGCCCTCGCCGGGTTCTGGGGCGAGTTCATGGCGCTCATGGCGTCCTTCGATCCCCTCGACGGGCTCGACCCCGGGCTCTTCCGTGGGTTCATGATCGCCGGTGCCGTCGGGACGGTGCTCACCGCCGGGTACATGCTCTGGATGCTCCGGGAGGTGAACTTCGGGGAGCCCGCCGACGAGTGGCTCGGCAAGGAGTTCCACGACGTGGGGACCTTCGAGTGGCTCGCGTGGGCCCCGCTCGTGATCGCCACGATCGCCCTCGGCGTCTACCCGAAGCTCGTCTTCGGGATGACGAACGACGCCGTCGTCCGGCTCGTCGAGCAGGCCTTCGGAGGGTGACGCGGTGATCGACTACCACGCCCTCGCCCCGGCCGCAGTCCTCGGACTCACCGTCGTCGCCGCCCTCGTCGTCGACCTCGTGGTCCGGCGGAAGGTCTGGGTCGCCGTGGTGTCGCTCGTCGGGTTGTTCGGCGCCTTCGTACCCCTGCTCACCCTCGCCTTCTGCGAACCGCTGCTCGGCTGCGCCTCGACGACGAGGGAGCTCTTCGGGGGCTCGTACGTCGTCGACGGCTACGCGCTCGTGCTCGGCGCGGTGTTCCTCGCCACCGCCTTCGTGGCCGTGCTCTTGTCGGTGGACTACATCGAGTCGGACCGCTACTACGAGGGCGAGTACTTCTTCCTCCTCCTCGCCGCCGCGCTCGGCGGGGTCGTCATGGCCTCCGCCCGGGACTTCGTGACGCTCATCGTGGCCCTCGAGCTCGTCTCGGGCCCCGGATTCCTCCTCGCCGGCTGGCGGAAGGCCGACGAGCGTTCGAACGAGGCGGCCCTGAAGTTCTTCATCTCCGGGGTGCTCGCGCTCGCCCTGTTGGTCTTCGGCGTCAGTCTCGTCTACGGCCTCACCGGCACCCAGCTCTTCGCCGAGCTCGCCGCCGTCGACCCCGACGTGGCCGAGCTCCCGCTCTTCTCCCTCGGGCTCCTCTTCGTCCTCGTCGGGTTCGGGTTCAAGGTGTCCGCGGTGCCCTTCCACTTCTGGACCCCGGACACCTACCAGGGCGCTCCGACGCCGGTCACCGCCTGGCTCGCCGTGGGTTCGAAGACGGCCGGCTTCGTGGGCTTGCTGTCGGTGGTCTTCCTCGCGTTCCCCCAGCTCCGGCACGTCTGGGGTCCCATGGTGTGGGTCGTCGCCGCGGCGTCGATGATCGTCGGCAACGTGGTCGCCATCAAGCAGGACCACATCGTCCGGCTCCTCGGCTACTCCTCCATCGCCCACGCCGGGTTCATCCTCGCCCCCATCGCCGCGATGGCCGGCGCTCCCGCCGAGGCGTTGCCCCTCGCCTTCTACGCCGCGGTGGCGTATCTCCTCGTCTACGCGGTGATGAACCTCGGGGCGTTCGGGGTGGCCGTCGCCGGGATCGCGAAGGTGGGATCGGGGAAGCTGTCGAGCTGGCGGGGACTCTTCCGGCACTCGCCCAGCCTCGCCGTCATGATGGCGATCTTCTTCTTCTCCCTCGCCGGCATCCCGCCCCTCGCCGGCTGGTTCGCCAAGCTCGCGATGTTCCAGGCCGCCGTCGGTGCGGACAATCCCTGGGGGCTGTCGATCGCGGTCGTCGCCGTCCTCAACTCGGTGGTGGCGATCTACTACTACGCGAAGCCCGTCGTGGCGGCGTTCTTCGAAGAGGCCCCCGCCGAGCTCCAGCTCGCCGAGGCCGGAGCCGCCTCGTCGCCGGCGATGCGGCTCGCCCTCGGGCTCGCCGTCGTCGGCGTGTTGGTCCTCGGCGTGGTGCCGGGGGTCGTCGCCGTTCTCGGGCGGTACACGACGAGCCTGCTCACCCTCGGGGGCTGATCGGCGCCCTCCCCCGAGGGGGGGTAGGATGCGAGGGACCGCAGGGGGGATCCGCCGCCGCCCACGGGAACGGCACCACCCCGCGGCACGACTCGAGAAGTCACGGAATGTGGCAATATGACCACAGGCAGGAGCGGCGGGCACCGCTCCCGCGGGGAAGGCATCGACGGCGGCTCACCGACGCCGATTCGCCTTCCCCCAGCCCGGACGGAGCGTCGAAGGACGCGAGGGGAGGCGAAGATGGCGGTTGGAAGCAGGGGACGGCGAACCGCGGCCGCGCTGGTGGCGGTGTTCGTCGTACTCGGCATGTTGTCGTCGGTGGCGCCGGTGATGGCGACCACGCTGGTGATCGACATCGAGAAGAGCACGAACGGGGTCGACGCCGACACGCCGCCGGGGCCGTCGATCCGGATCGGCGACCCGGTGGTGTGGACCTACGTCGTGACGAACCCGGGGGAGCAGGTGATCTCCGACGTCGAGGTCACCGACCTGGCTCCCGAGCACTCGCTGAACCCGACGCCGGTCTACGTCTCGGGTGACGAGAACGACAACGGGCTCCTCGATCCCGGAGAGGCGTGGGTCTATCAGGCGTCGTCCACCGCCTTCTGGGACGAGGCCCTCGGCGGGAGCTACGCGAACGAGGCCTTCGCCCATGGCGTCGGCGAGTACGGCCACGGGGTCGACGCCTCCGACCCCTCCCACTACGTCGCCACCTCGTACTGCCCGATCGACGGCGACATCGTCGTCCCCTTCGGGTCCACCGACCCGTGGCGGGGACTCCTCAAGGACGTCCCCGGGGCACGGCGCACCGAGCCGGTCGCCGTCGACATCCCCGCCGGGGTCTGGTCGGTGCGTCTCGCCGGCTACGACGCCCACAGCGTCCGCGGTGGCGGGGGTGAGCACGAGGAGCAGTGGGCGGCCGAGCTCGTGTCCACCTCGGGTGCTACGGTGCGTACCCCCACGACCCGGGACATCCCCGACGACGAGGACTTCGTCGTCGACGAGGTCGCGGCCGCCCTCGTGCTCGACGAGGCCGTGACGACCCTCACCGGTCTCCACGGCTCCCTCGTTGGGCCGTCGAACAGCACGAACTCCCTCGTTGCCCTCTGCGCCGCCTTCACCCGCCTGCGTCCCGGGGTCTCGATCGAGAAGGCCACGAACGGCGAGGACGCCGACGATCCCACCGGACCGACGATCGCCGTCGGCGGCGCGGTGGAGTGGACCTACGTGGTCACGAACACCGGGAGCCTCGACCTCACCGAGGTGGTCGTGAGCGACGATCAGGGGGTCACGCCGGCCTACGCCAGCGGCGACGATGGCGACGGGGTCCTCGAGCCCGGGGAGTCCTGGACCTACACCGCTTCGGGCGTCGCCGTCGCCGGGCAGTACGTCAACGTCGCCACGGTCGAGGCCGTCGCCGTCGGCGGCGAGCAGGTGTCGGCGAGCGACCGGTCGCACTACTTCGGCGCCGTTCCCGCCATCGACATCGTGAAGTCGACCGTCGGGGACGGCTCCACGGTCGTGGGCGGTTCGGTGACCTTCGAGCTCGTCGTCACGAACACCGGCAACGTCCCCCTCTCGGAGGTCACCGTGACCGATCCGCTCGTGCCCGCCTGCGACGCGGAGATCGGGGATCTCGCCGTCGGGGCCTCGGTCGACTACACCTGCGTCGCCGAGGGCATCACCGCCGGGTTCACGAACGTCGCGCACGTCGTGGGGACCTCGCCCCTCGGCGAGCGGGTCGCCGCTCGGGACGAGGCTCCGGTCCGGGTCGTCGCCGCCAGCGGTCTCATCGGCGATACCGTGTGGCACGACGTGAACAAGAACGGGAAGCAGGATCCGGGGGAGGAGGGCGTCGCCGGGGCGAAGGTGAAGCTCACGAACCTCGACACGAACGAGACCGCCACGGCCACCACGAACGCCGACGGCAAGTACCTGTTCTCGGGCCTCGCCGCCGGCCGCTACCGGGTGGAGCTCGTCACGTCGTCGGTGTCGGGGGATCTCACCACGCCGAGGGTCTTCACCCCCGTCCTCGGTGAGGGAGCCCAGAGCCTCGACAACGACTTCGGTCTCGCCGAGGCGCTGCCTCGGACGGGGCTCGACGCCGGTGCCCTCGCCTTCGCGGGCGTCGTGCTCGTCCTCGGCGGTGGTGCGCTCCTCGTGGTCGACCGCCGGCGCCTGCTCGGACGTTGACGGGACGGGTCGCCGCGGCCTTCCGCCGCGGCGACCCGTAGCCTCGAGGGGTGCTCGCCGATCGCCTTCGCCACCGGATCGCCCGACGGGGTCCCATCCCCTTCGAGGAGTTCATGGCGACCTGCCTCTACGACGAGGAGGCCGGCTACTTCGCCGCGGGTCCGCTGCGGTCGGTGGCGGCCGGCGACTTCCTGACGAGCCCGGAGGTGAGCCCCTGGTTCGGTCGACTCGTCGGCCGGTTCGCCCTCGAGGAGTTCCGGCGGCTGGGTCGCCCGGCGGGCTTCCGGATCGTCGACGTCGGCGCCGGTTCCGGATCCCTCGTCCGCTCCCTCGGTGAGGTGGTCGGCGCGGACCTCGCCGTCCACGCCGTCGAAGCCTCGGCGGCCGCCAGGGCGCGTCTCGTCGAAGTGCTCGGCGCCGGCCGGGTGCATCGGGATCTCGCCGCGCTCGGCTCGGGGTTCGTCGGCGTCGTCGTGGCCAACGAGCTCCTCGACAACCTCCCGGTGGCCATCGCCGTTCGGGTTCCGGGGGGCTGGGAGGAACGGTGGGTCGGCCACGACGGCGACGGCTTCCACCTCGTCGCCGCGCCCTGCCGCCCCGAGGTGGCGGCCTGGTGCGAGCGGTATGCGGGCGTCGTCCCCGCGGGCGGGATCGTCGAGGTCCAGCTCGCGGCCACGGCCTGGCTGAAGGACGTGCTCGCCCGGCTCGACCGGGGCGCCCTCGTGGTCGTCGACTATGGGGGCACCGCGGTCGAGCTCGCTCCTCGGCGCCTCACCGGCACCCTGAGGACCTACCGAGGCCACCACCTCGGCCCCGATCCCCTCACCGCCCCCGGCGAGACCGACATCACCGTCGACGTCGACTTCGGTGCCCTCGCCACGGTCGCCGAGGAAGCCGGAGCCCACGTCGAGCTCGTCACCCAGGCCGCGTTCCTCGAGGGGCTCGGGCTCCTCGACGAGATCGAGCGGCTGCGACGACGGGAGCGGGAGCTCGCCGCCGCGGGGGAGGCGATGGCGCGGCTCGTCGTCCGCGACGAGGTCACGAACGCCGAGACGCTGCTCCATCCCCGGGGGCTCGGGGACTTCCGGGTCCTCGTGGTGCGACGGTAGGGCGGTGGGCCGCCCCGGAGGGCGGCCCACCACCGGCCGGGTCAGTCGTCGAGGAAGCCCTGCACCCAGTCGAGGGACCAGCTCCGGTCCATTCGGAACACGCCGCCGGTGCCGGCGCAGTTGCCGTTGAGGCCGAAGGAGGTGACCCCACCGACGACGTTGGAGTCGCCGATGAAGTTCGGTCCCCCCGAGTCCCCGAAGCACGTCCCGCCCGTGGCGTGGTTGTTCGACAGGAGGAGCGAGAAGTCGCCGGTGAAGCCGGGGACGTTGATCTGGACGAGATGGGGGCGGGCGACCATCCGCACTCGCTCGGCCTCCACGAACACCGGGTTGATGCGCTGGAGTCCGTACCCCACCGCCGTGAAGGTCACGTCCTGGAGTCCCCGCCGGCGAGCCATCTCGTCGAGAACGTCCTCGGTGGGCAGGACCCCGTAGTCGGGCATCGGCATCGGTTCGTCGAGGATCACCACGCCGACGTCCCGCAGGTAGAACGCGTTCGGGTCGTAGTCGGGGTGGGTGTACGGGGTGCCGCCCACGTCGCCTTCGTAGGGATAGCCGTTGGCGGGGATCCCGGATTCGACGTCGTCGTCGAACCAGATCTCGACGTGGGTGGCGCCGTCGGTGCAGTGACCGGCGGTGAGGAACACCGTCGGGGACAGCAGCGTGCCGCTGCACCGCCACGCCGGTACGAAGTCGCCGTTCTCGTCGGTGGTTCCGGCCACCATGAGCCCGACGTAGGGATGGTCGTCCCCGTCGAGCTCTCCGTTCGTGATCGCCCCGACCGGGCCGGCGACGAGCATCGTCGCCACGAGCGCGACTGCGAGTACACGCGTTCGAGACACGAGGCCTCCTTTCTCCCGTGGTCTTCGGGAGGCGGAGGTCAGCGTCGGTCGACGCTCCCCTCGCTCAGACGTCCACCTTCCCCCTACCGCCGGCATCCTACGGTCGGTGCCGCGGTCCCGGCAAGCGGGGAACCCCGGCAAGGGGCTCCGGCGTCCTAACCTCGAACCGAACGAGGAGGTACCCGGTGCGAAGCATCCCGTCGTTGCTCGTCGTCGGCGTCCTCGTCGCCGGCTGTGCCGCGCCGTCGGGCGGGTCGCTGGAGGCCGAACCGGCGACGACGTCGACCACCACGGTCGTCGGGGACGTGGCGGAGCCGGTCGAGGGGACCTCGACGACGGTGCCGTCGGCCGACCCCACCACGACGACCCGCGAGGAGGAGGAGATGGGCGAGGACGCAGACGATCGCACCCCGAAGGTGGTGGGGACCTCGCCGACCTCGGAGCTCGAAGCCGCACCTCCGCCGAGCGGCGTCGTCGAGGCCGGTCTGGCTCCCCTCGTCGAGCAGGCGAAGGCCGATCTCGCCGCCCGGCTCGGCATCGCCGTCGACGAGATCACGGTGGTCTCGGCCGAAGCGGTGGTCTGGCCCGACGGCTCCCTGGGCTGTCCCCAACCGGGCATGGCCTACACCCAGGTGCTCGTCGAGGGAGCCAAGATCGTGCTCTGGGCCGAGGGTCGGACCTGGTCCTATCACGCCGGAGGGGAGCGCTCTCCGTTCCTCTGCGAGCAGAAGTGAGGTGCCCGACGCGGTCGCTCTCGGCCCACGCCGGCGAGGGTCGCCGCCCGGCCTGCGACCCCGAGCAGCGAGATCCCCGACGCGGTGGAGGGGCCGCATGGGCGACCCCTCCACCGTCGACGAGACGTCCGGTCAGTCCATGCCGTCGTGGCGCCAGCGCCACCACCACGGCTTGAACTTCTTCACCACCCCCGACTCGGAGGCGATGGCGACCCCGTCGAAGGCGTCGCTCGTCATCTCGACGTCGTTCGTCCACTTGCCGCGGCGGATGGCGAACATGTCGAAGGTGATCGTGTGGGTCTCCCCGGGCGTCGGAGCCCCGGTCAGCACCCGGAGGTCGGGCTTGGGGTCGTCCCAGGGGTTCGTCCCGTCGCCGTCGAAGTAGTACTGGTCGCCCACCGTACCGTCGGCGGTCTCGGCCCCGACCGTGCCGTCGGTGAGATCGCCGGTGGCGTTGCCGTAGACGAACCAGATCTTGTCGGTGCCTCGCTCGATCCACACCTGGAAGGTGAAGGTCGAGGTCGGATCACCGAAGCGGGGGACGTTCTCCCACTCGAAGACGTCCCAGCTCTCCGGGCCGCCCGCACTCAACGTCGCCTGGTACCAGTTCCCCCCGTCGGTGAGATCGAGGTCGGTCCACCAGGGAACGATGAGGTTGTTCGGTGGGGTCGGATCGGGGATGGGCGCGTTCCGACCCGGCGTCGCCGAGCCGGAGGCGAGCCCCGCCTCGAGCGTCCCGTTCACCGACCAGATGACCTCCTGGTACGTCTGCCCGGCGAACTGGAAGTCGAGCCCGGAGACGGCCAGCGCGCCGTCGTCGGGATTGGACGGCTTCGGCGCCGGCGGGACGCCGAGGGAGGCCAAGGAGACGTAGCCGAAGGGCGACGGCTCCTGGACGATCGACACCGGCGGTGGGATCGCCGGCGCGAGGGCGCCGGAGAACTCGATCCGCCGGAACCACTTCAGGTCCGCCCCCTCGACGCTGAAGGGCACGACGAAGAAGTTCCGCGGCACCTCGTCGACGACGTCGACCTCGACGGTCTCGAAGGTGTCGTTCGTCACCTCGATCGTGCAGGTGGTCGTCTCGAACTGCCGGAGCTCCGTCGGGTCGCACGACTTCGTGATCGTCACCCCCGCCTGCCGTCGGACGAAGGCGATGGGGATGTGGAGCTCGGGCCCGGGTCCCTCGAGGCGGAGGGTGGCCTGGCGCATCTCCCCGATGGGCACCCGACGGGCGTCGATGGTGATCGGGAGGGTCGCCTCGCCGTTGGCGGGCACCTTGAGACGCTTGGGCACCGAGATCCGCACGTCGTCGGGCGCGTCGACCCGCACCTTCCACTTCTTCGTCTTCCCGAGCTCGTTCGTGAAGGTCCGCTCCACGGTGATCTGGCCCGGCAGCACCGGGATCCAGATGCTCGCGAGGTTGTTGTGCCACTCCTTCCCCTTGTTGGCGAGGAAGTCGGCGGCGGTCTCGTCGAGGGTGAGCGCGGCCTCCCCGGCGACGGTGAGGTCGATGCGGCCCGAGCCCATGTCGAAGACGTCGGCCGGGGTGACGCCGTCCTCCTTGACGACGCCGTCGACCTTCGCGGTCATCATGAGGGCCGAGCGCACCTGCGACGGCGTCCAGTCCGGATGCAGGTCCATGAGGAGCGCCGCCGCGCCGGCGACGTGGGGCGAGGACATCGACGTGCCCTGGATCGCCTGGAAGAGCTCACCGGGCTTGCCGCTCTTGATCGTCGCTCCCATCGGGGTGTTGCCGGCGAGGATCTGGACCCCCGGCGCGGTGACGTCGGGCTTGATCGTCAGATAGCCGTCGCCGCCGCGGGAGGAGAAGGCCGCCATCATGTCGCCGAGGACCTCGGTGGGCTCGCCCCGGGTGAAGGTCCCCGTCACCCCGGTGTGGGTGGTGAGGAAGTCGACGAGGGTCGCGCCCACGTCGAACTCCACGTGCACGCTCGGGATGAAGTGGTTGTCGGTGGCCAGGCCGAGGAGCTCCGGGTTGTAGAGGATCATCCCGATGCCTCCCTGGGCCATGACGTTCGCCGACTTGGCGACCCGGGCGATCACGCCCCGCTTGCAGACGACGATCTTGCCCGTGTAGTCGTAGGTCCCCGGCGTGCTCTCCGTACAGAGCTCGTCGGCCGGGTCGGCGAGGACGACCGGAGCCGGGGTGGTGACCCCTTCGGTGATCGAGGCGCCCTCGAACTCGAGGACGTCGCCGTTGTCGGCGACGAGGGTCACCTGGGAGATGAAGTGCCGGTTCGTCGTCGACGCACCGACCGTGGTGATCCACGGGGCGTCGCCGGGGGAGCCGATCGTGTTCGCTCCCGGCCCGCTGTTCCCCGCCGAGGTGGCGACGAACACGCCCTGGTCCAGGGCGTTGAGGAAGGCGAGGGCGTCGCCGTCGGTGTAGGGATCCGACGCCGGGCCGCCGATCGAGTAGTTGATCACGTCGACGCCGTCGGCGACCGCCTGGTCGATGGCGTAGACGAGGTCCGACGAGAAGCACCCGAGGGCGCCGCAGGCCTTGTAGGCCGCCACGTGGGCCCGGGGCGCGATCCCCGAGACCTCGCCGCGGGGGATGCCGAGGACCGTGGCGGGGACGCCGTGGTTGCCCGCCGCGGTCGACGCGGTGTGGGTGCCGTGGCCGTCGTCGTCCCGGGCGGAGCGGAACTCGTTGGGCTGGAGCAGGCCCGAGCCGGCGTAGGTGGGCATCGCCCAGGTCGCTCCGATGAGCTTGTTGTTGCAGGTGAACGGGTCGTCGCCCGGGACCGCCGAGCCGAAGTCGCAGTTCGTCCCCGTCCAGCTCGGCGGCGGCGCCGGATAGCTCCCGTCGTCGGCGAAGCTCGGGTGCTCCGGCCAGATCCCGGTGTCGACGACGCCGACGACGATGCCTTCACCGGCGCTCTCGGGGCCGCCGAGGTCCTCCCAGACCTCGTCGGCGCCGATGAAGCCGGGGCTCACGTCGGTGGCGGGCTCGCGGAGCTCGTTGGCGAGCACCGCGGTGACGCCGGGCACCTCGGCGAGGGCGTCGAGTTTCCCGACGGGAACGAGGAGGGCGGCGCCGTCGAGGACCCGCTCGTACTCCACGACGACGTCTCCACCGACGGCCTCGGCGATCGCGGCCGCCGTCGTCGTGTCGTCGTGGGTGACGATCACGCTCACCTTGCCCGAGCCGAGCCAGCCGTCGCTGAAGGACACGCCCTCTCGGCGGGCGGCGGATCGGACGCGGCTCATCGCGGCGAGGATCGCGTCCTTGTCGATCTCGACGGGTCGCTCGCTCTTGGGGTTCGCCGCCGCCGGCAGGTCGCCGACGACCTCGAGGGTGCCGGCCACCGGGCCGGGGGTCGCCGCCTCCTGGGCGCCTACCCCGATGGGGGTGAGCACCGAGCTCACGAGCGCGAAGACGGCGAGGAACAAGAAGCTGCGTTTGGACACGGGGCCCCCTTCTCTTCGTCCGACGAGTTTCCTCGAAGCGGCTCGACGAAGCCGGCGGGCGAAGCCGTGCCCCTGCGATGACCCCTCGCTCGTCGTTCCGCTTCCGGGACCATCCTACGCGCCGAGCGTGGTCGCGCGCCACCGAAACGGCGCGGGCGGCTCGCGAGGACCCGGGGAGCATCGGCGTCGAGGGCCGTCGACCCGTTGGGGGCACGGGGCGACTAATCTTCCGCCGCCGCCTCCGAGGGGGCGGCGTTCGCCGGGATGCCCGAGCGGCCAAAGGGAGCAGACTGTAAATCTGCCGGCGTATGCCTACGGAGGTTCGAATCCTTCTCCCGGCACGTGTAGCCTTCGGCGAAGGCCCCCTTAGCTCAGTGGCAGAGCACTTCCATGGTAAGGAAGGGGTCCCGGGTTCGAATCCCGGAGGGGGCTCGGCGACCGCGAGGTCGCGCAGAGCGGCGGAGTAGCTCAGTCGGTGAGAGCGCTCGACTCATAATCGAGAGGTCGGCGGTTCGAGTCCGCCCTCCGCTACGAGGACCACGACACGTCACAGGAGGAGCGTGCGTTATGGCGAAGGAGAAGTTTGAGCGGACGAAGCCGCATGTGAATATTGGGACGATGGGTCATATTGATCATGGGAAGACGACGTTGACGGCGGCGATTACGAAGGTGTTGGCTGAGCGGGGTGAGGGGT
>DRQR01000050.1 GCA_011371355.1 Actinomycetota bacterium | reverse complement strand
GTCGGCCGGTCGTAGAGCCGGTCGACGTCCCCGGCGTAGGCCTCGAGGTCCTCGACGAGGCGGCGCTTCGCCGAGCGGAGATCGGAGGCGGCGTCGTCGAGGCTCATTCGAGACGGATCCTCGGGTCGAGGTAGGCGTAGGAGAGGTCGACGAGGAGGTTGATGATCACGTAGATGGAGGCGACGACGACGGTGAAGCCCTGGACGACGGCGTAGTCCCGACCCAAGATGGCGTCGAAGAGGGCCCGGCCGACCCCGGCGAGGTTGAAGATCGTCTCGGTGAGGACGGCGCCGCCGAGGAGCAGCCCGAGCTGGAGCCCGATGATCGTCACCACCGGCAACAGGGCGTTGCGGAGGGCGTGGTGGCGGACGACCCGTCCCTCGGAGGCGCCCTTGGCCCGGGCGGTGCGGATGTAGTCCTTCCCCATGACCTCGAGGAGGGAGGAGCGGGTCATCCGGGCGATGATCGCCAGGGGGATCGTGGCGAGGGCGGCGGCGGGGAGGATCATGTGCCGCACCGCGTCCCAGAACACCGCCCACTGGCCGGTGACGAGGTTGTTGAAGAGGTAGTGGTTGGCCACGTACTCGTGGAACTTCGCCCAGAACCCGCCCTCGGCGAGCTCCCACCCCCACACCTCGTAGTAGGGCACCGAGAGGACCCCGGCCGACAGGCGACCCGACGGCGGGAGCTGGAAGGGGGTGTCGGCGAGGACGAGGGCGAAGAGGTAGGCGAGCATGAGACCGAGCCAGAACACCGGCATCGACACCCCGACGTTCGCGAAGGCCATGGTGGCGGCGTCGACGAGGGTGTTGTGGCGGCGGGCGGCGAGGATGCCGAGGGGCACGCCGACGACCACCGCGAGGAAGAGGGCGGAGAGGGCGAGCTCGGTGGTGAGGGGGAGCCGTTCGATGAGGAGCTGGCTCACCGGGCGGGAGAACCGCACCGACTCGCCGAGGTCGAAGGTGACGACCTTCTTCATGTAGATGCCCAGCTGGACGACGATCGGCCGGTCGAGGCCGTTCGCGGCGTTGAAACGGGCGCAGGCCTCGGCGGTGGCCCGCTCCCCCAACATCGCGGTGCACGGATCGCCGGGGATGGCCCGGATGAGGAGGAACACCACGACGATGATCCCGAGCAGCACCGGGATCGCCAGGCCGATGCGTCGCAACGCGTAGCCGATCAACGCCGCCCCTCACCAGGTGCGGGGGAGGCGCCCGCAGGCGCCTCCCCCGTTCCCGTTCGTGTCGGTCGGATCAACCCTCGGCCCTGATGAGCTTGTCCCACAGGTACGAGTAGTAGTCGAAGGCGCCCGAGTTGCCGACGTGGAGCGGACTCGAGGCGTCGAGCCCGGCGGTGAAGGAGACCACGACGTCGTTGGCGTCGAAGTCCGACCCGTCGTGGAACTTCACGCCCTGGCGGAGCTTGCAGGTCCACTGGGTGAGGTCGTCGTTCGCCGTGCATTCGGTGGCGAGCTGCGGGACGACCTCGCCGTTCTGGTCGTAGTCGTAGAGGGCCTCGACCACCTGGGCGCAGGCCCGCAGCGACTCGCCGTCGGACTCGTCGGCGCAGTACAGCGAGATCGGCTCGTTGCCCTGCATGAACACGAAGGTGTCCTTGCCGTTGTCCATGAGGTGGAACTGCACCTGACCCCACGGCGGGGCGTAGGCGCCGTCGACCTCGGCCCGGTAGGCGAAGGCCGTCACCGAGTGGACGATCGGCACCATCGGGACGAACTCCTTGATCGCGTTGTTCGCCTGGGCGTAGAGGGCGGGGTCGGGATCGACCTGCTTCGACGCCTCGGCCAACGGCTCGTAGTAGGAGGGATCGTTCTTCCCGAACTGCGGGTTGTCGGCGTTGAAGTGGAAGTCGAGGAAGTTCGTGATGTGCGGGTAGTCACCCGTCCATCCCAACAGGTAGAGCCCGTCGTACTTCCCCTGGGTGGTGGTCTGGATGAACTCACCGGACTCGATCACCTCGATGGTGATGTCGAGCCCGAGGTTCTCCTCCAACTGGGCGGCGATGTCCTGGGCGACCGCACCCGGCTCGGGCAGGTAGCCCCGGAACACGTCCCGGTAGCCGATCTTCGTGGCGAAGCCGTCGGGGTAGCCCGCCTCGGCGAGGAGGGCCTTGGCCTGCTCGGGGTCGTAGTCGTACCACGGCTCCCCTTCGCAGCCGAACTTCACCGAGCAGGGGGTGAAGTGCGACGCCACCTCGGAGCCGGGCGGGTAGAAGGTGTCGACGATCCGCTGCCGGTCGATCGCCAGGGCGATGGCCTTGCGGACCCGGACGTCGTCGAAGGGCTCGAAGGTGTTCGTCATCCCCACGTAGAGGATGTTCGGCTCGGGCTTGTTGACGAGCACGAGGTTGGGGTCCTGCTCGATGACCGGGTAGTCGTCGGTCGAGGGGAAGGTGATCCCGTCGACGTTGCCGGTCTGGAGCTCCAGGAGCCGCTGGGCGCCTTCGGTGGCCCACCGCAGCACGGCGGTCTTGTGGGCCGGCTTCTCGCCGTAGTAGTCGTCGAAGCGTTCGTAGACGACCGAGTCGCCCTGGACCCATTCGACGAGCTTGTACGGACCGGTACCGATCGGGTTCGTGATCGGCGCCCCGCCGGTGGCCTCGAGGTGCTCGGCGGGCTGGATGCCGAAGACCCCGAAGGCGATCTTCGCGAGGAACGCCGGGTCGGGGCTGCAGAGGTCGAAGACGACGGTGAACTCGTCGACGGCTTCGATCTTCGCGATCTTCCCGCCGTAGTCGCAGCCGCCGGCGTCGAGGACGGCCCCTTCGAACTCGGGCGAGGGGGCCCGGGTCGTCGTCGAGGACGTGGCGGGGGGCTGGGTCTCGGGGGGGCCTTCGGTGGTCGTGGGGGCGGGGGTCCCGCCGCAGGCGGCGACGATCGTCGCCATCGCGGCGAGGTACACCGGCCATCGGTAACGTCTCATGTCGGCTCCTCTCGTGAGCGTGGTCGGGCGAGGGGACGAGGATGCCCCTTCCCGATCCCACCACGCTACCCGATCGCGTCGCCGGTCGGCGGCTCTGCGGACCCCCGAGGGCTCAGTGGGTGATCGGGGCCGT
>DRQR01000049.1 GCA_011371355.1 Actinomycetota bacterium | reverse complement strand
TCGGCAAGCCCACCGCGGTGAACAACGTCGAGACCCTCGCCGCGGCGGCGGCGATCGTCGCCGGGACCCCCGGGGCGGGAACCACGAAGCTCTTCTCGGTCTCCGGGGACGTCCCGGACCCCGGCGTCGTGGAGGCGCCCTTCGGGGCGACGGTCAGGGAGCTCCTCACCGCCTGCGGGCGCACCGAGCCGCCCGCCGCGGTGCTCCTGGGCGGCGCCGCGGGACGGTTCCTCGCCCCCGCCGAGCTCGACGCGCCCCTCGGCTACGATGCCTCGTCGCCGCCGCTCGGCAGCGGCGCGGTGATGGTGTTCGGGGCCGACGTCGACCTCGCCGACGTGGTCGAGCGCATCGCCCGGTTCTTCCGCAGCGAATCCTGCGGCCAGTGCGTCCCCTGCCGGGTCGGCACCGTTCGCCAGGAGGAGGCCCTCCGGCGGCTCGCCGGCGGCGCCGACGAGGCGGCGCTCCTCGACGACGTCGCCGCGGTGCTGCGCGACGCGTCGATCTGCGGGCTCGGACAGACCGCCGCCGAGGCCGTCGTGTCGGCCCTCGAGCTCGGGTTGATCGGAGGTGGGCGATGAGCGACGTCGTTCGGGTCGTCGTCGACGGCACTCCCGTCGAGGTGGCGCGAGGGGCCTCCCTCCTCGAGGCCTGCCGTCGAGCCGGGGCCGAGGTGCCGACGTTGTGCCACCTCGAGACCCTCACGCCGGCGAACGCCTGTCGGCTCTGCTCGGTGGAGGTGGAGGGAGCTCGCGTCCTCGCCGCCGCCTGCTCCCGGGCGGCCGAGGACGGCATGGTCGTCGCCACGGACTCGGAACGGGTGCGGCGGGCCCGGCGCATGATCGTCGAGCTCCTCGCCTCGGCGGTGGACCTCACCACGGCACCCGAGCTCGTGGCCCTCGTCGCCGAGCTCGGCGCCGACCCCGACCGCTACGGGGAGCATCGACGGCGGGTGTCGGTGGGCACCGTCGTCGACAACGACCTCTACGTCCGGGACCTCGACAAGTGCGTGCTCTGCTACCGCTGCGTCGAGGCCTGCGGCGACGACGCCCAACACACCTACGCGATCACCGTCGCCGGCCGGGGTTTCGACGCCGAGATCGCCACCGAGTTCGACGTGCCGTTGCCCGACTCGGCGTGCGTGTTCTGCGGCAACTGCGTCGCGGTCTGTCCGACGGGAGCGCTCATGGTGAAGACCGAGTTCGACCTCCGAGCGGCGGGGGAGTGGCGGCCGGACGAACAGACGATCACCCGGACGATCTGCGGGTACTGTGGGGTGGGATGCAACCTCGACCTGCACGTCCAGGACGGCCGGATCGTGAAGGTCACCTCGCCCTTCGACCACGACGTGACGAGGGGCAACCTCTGTATCAAGGGACGATTCGGTTGGACCCACGTCCACGCCTGAGTCGGCCCGTCGACGCGGCGACGCCCTGGACGGTCCGGTTCAGGGTCCGGGGTCGAGGAGCCGTCGGTACACCTCGGCGAACCGCAGGTAGGCGTCCACCCCCTCGCGCTGGCGGCGGCGCTCCTCCTCGGTGAGCTCCCGGACCGGCCGGGCGGGAGTCCCCACCGCGAGGGTCCACGGCGGGATCTTCTTCCCCTCGGGGAGGAGCGACCCGGCCGCCAGCCAGGCTCCTTCGCCGAGCTCCGAGCCGTTGAGGGCGACGGCCCGGATCCCGACGAGGCAGTGGTCGCCGATCGTCGCCCCGTGGACGACCGCGGCGTGGCCGACCGTGACCCGCGCGCCGATCGTGCACGGCACGCCGGCGTCGGCGTGGAGGACGACGAGGTCCTGGAGGTTCGACTCGGTCCCCACCGAGATGCGGTCCTCCTCGGCACGGGCGACGACCCCGAACATCACCACGCAGCGGGCGGCGATCGTCACCGCGCCGTGGATCTGGGCGGTGGGGGCGACGAAGGCGGTGGGGTCGATCTTCGGGGAGGCGAGGGGCTCCATCGGACCGCCAACCTAGCGCGGCGTCGGCACCGTCGTGCCCGCCACCGCCGGGGATCGGGAATATCCCCGCGGGTTCGGGGTTCTTCGACCGACCCTCCCGAGGACGTCCCATGTCGCCGCTCCCTCCGATGCCTCCCGACTTCGCTCCGGCGAGGCGCGTCCTCCACCACGCCGCCCGGGCGGCCGGTGCCCTCGCCCGCCGTCACGCCCGAGCCCATCCCCGGTGGTGGCACGTGTCCCTCCGGCCCCGCCCCGACGGCCTCGTCGGGGCTCCGCTGCCCCTCGAGGGAGGGCACCGGGCCTACGTCCGCCTCGATCTCCGGCACGGCGTCGGGGTCCTCGAGACGAGCCGCGGCGAGCTGACGACCGTCTCCCTCGAGGATCCGAACTTCGCCGCCCGGCTCTTCGGTGCCGCCGAGATCCTCGGCCTCGACGTTCCCGAGCTCGAACCCCTCGAGGGGGATCCGCTCCCCGATCCTGCGGCCGCCGCCGCCTTCCATCTCGTCCTCGAGGTCGTCGACGACGCCATGATCCGGCACCGGAACGGTCTCGCCGGCGCCGTCGGTCCGATCCAACTGTGGCCCCATGGCTTCGACGTCGCCTTCGAGTGGTTGGGTACCCGCACCGCGAGCTATCTCGACGACGGCGTGGCCACCGAGCTGCCCACCCAGATCGCCTTCGGTTTCGACCCGGCCGACGACCCCTACTTCTACGCGAATCCGTGGCCCTTCGACCCGGCCCTCGTCGACGAGGCCCTACCCGCCCCGGCCCGGTGGCACACCGACGGCTGGGAGGGCACGATCCTGCCCTACCGGGAGCTCGAAGGCCGCAGCGACGGCGTCGAACGGCTCCTCGCCTACTTCCGAGCCGTCTTCGACGTCGCCGCCCCCGGGCTGGCCTGAGGTCCTGCGGGCGGAGATCCG
>DRQR01000048.1 GCA_011371355.1 Actinomycetota bacterium | reverse complement strand
CCGTCTTCGATCCGACCCTGGAGGGACCGCAGGTGGGTTGGTGGCTGTGGAGCCTCTTCGGACTCGGAGTGGCGATGACCCTCCTCGAGCGACGGGGGGTGCTGCCCGACCTCCACCTGGGACGACGTCCGCGGCGATTCGAGACGCCGGTGGCTCCGTGACCGTCCAGCGGGACGACGCCGCCCGCCCTCCGAGGCCCGATGGGGGAGTCCGGTCTCGGCTCCCGGCCGGCATCCTCGATGCCGCCCTCGCCTCCCTCGCGACCTTCGTGGCGGGCCTCGCCGCGGTCCGGGTCTTCGACAGCTCGGAGCTCGGCATCTATGCGGTGTTCTTCGTGGCCTTCGTCCTCGGGCAGCTCGTCGCCTACCAGCTCGTCTACGTTCCGGCGGAGATCGCCGCGGTGCAGCGGCAGGGATGGGGGCGGCTCGGCGTCCTCGAGGACAGCCTCCGAGCCGGCAGCGGTCCCGCGGTCGTCGGAGCCTCGGCGGTCCTGCTCGCCGCCCTCACCACGAGCCGGATCGCCGCGGGCTCCCTCGTCGCCGGGTTGACGGCGACGGCCTTCACCGCGACCTTCCTGTCACCCACCCAGGATCATCTCCGGCGGACCCTCCACATCGCGGATCGGTCCTGGGACGCGGCGGCGATGTCGGGGGTGCAGTTCCTCGTCACCGTCCTCGCCGTCGCCGTGTCGATCCTCCTCGACGTCCCGGCGGCGTGGATCCCCTTCGGTGCCCTGACCTCGGCGAATCTCGCGTCGATGAGCCTCGGGCTCCTGCGGATCGGGCACCTGCGACGCCGAGGGTCGGGGGAGCGCCTGACGCTCCGAGGGCTCGCCCGCCAGGGACGTTGGCTGCTCATCCAGGCGGCGATCCCGGCGGGCGCGGCCTTCGTCACCGCGAACGTCATCACCTTCCTCGCCGGGCCGACGGCCATGGGGCAGGCAGAGGCGGCTCGGCTCGTCGCCCAGCCTCTCCTCGTGCTCGCCGCCGGGCTGATCTATCCGCTGCGTCCTCGGGCGATGGAGGCCGCCCTCGAACGGAACCACGCCGCTTCCCGCCGGGCCCAGTCGATCTTCGTGGGGCTCATGGCCGTGGGCACGGTCCTCTACGCCCCCCTCACCGCGGTGGTCTGGCCGGGGAACGTCTTCGCCGTGCTCGTACCCCAGGCCTACGAGGTGCCGTGGCTCGTCGTCGCGACGGTCGGGTCGAACTTCGTCCTCGGGGCGATCTTCCTCGCCGTCAACGAGCTCATGGCCGCGGGGAAGGCGAAGAGCCTCGCCCTCTTCAACGCCCTCGGGGCGCCGGTGCGGATCCTCGTGGCCACCTCGGCGGCCTTCGTCGGGCCCTTCGCCCGGCCCGCCGCCGAGGCGATGGGGGAGCTCGTGGTGATCGCGGGGGTCGTCGAGGCCCGGCGGCGCATCTATCGCCCCCGGTGAAGCGACTTCTCCTCAAGTGACTACAGCGAGTAGCCGATGGCTACTCAGCGCTGTATCTCGAGGAGGAGATCATGCTCGAGCCCGCCCCCCTGGGCCCCGCAACGCATGCTCGCGTTCGCCGGGCCGCACGGCGCCGTCGGCACCGCACCTTCCTCGCCGTCCTGGCCGCCCTCGCTTTCGTCGCTGCGGCCCTCGGGCTCCGGAGCGCCACCGCCCACGATCCCGCTCCCAGCGCCGACACCCTCGTGCTCTTCGACGGGAGGGGGAGCTGGACCCTCCTGTCCACCGCGGGACCGGACGCCCAGATCGTCCGCTTCGAGTTCGGCGATCCCGGTGACCTCGCCCTCGTCGGCGACTGGGACTGCGACGGGATCGACGGGCCGGGCGTCTTCCGCCCCACGACGGGGGAGTTCTTCCTGCGGAACGACTTCCGGTCCGGTCCCGGGGAGCGCCGGCTCGTCTTCGGCGACCCCGGCGACGTCCCCCTCGTCGGCGATTTCGACGCCGACGGGTGCGACTCGGTCGCGGTGTTCCGCCCTCGGGAGGCGAAGCTCTACGTCCGCAACACCCTGACCTCCGGCGTCGCCGAGTACGCCTTCTACTTCGGCGACGTGGGGGACGACGTGTTCACCGGGGACTTCGACGGCGACGGGGTGGACTCCTTCGCGATCCGACGACCCGACGGTTCGATCATCGTGGGCCGAACTCCCGAGACGCCCACGCCGGCGACGTCGTTCCTCTTCGGCAACCCCGGCGACGCGATCTTCGCCGGCGATTGGGACGGCGACGGCCGAGACACCGTGGGCGTCCATCGGCCCTCGGAGGGCAGGGTGTACCTCCGCAACGTGAACCGGAGCGGCTTCGCCGACCTCGAGCTCTACGTCGGCCCGGCCGCCCAGGTGATGGCCGTCTCGGGCGTCGACCCGGAGGCGATCCGCGGCGAGCCGCTCCCCGACCCCCCGCCTCCACCCACTCGGGCTTCCACCACCCAAGAGGAGACCGCCGCTCCCGACATCCCCGAGGGTCCTCCCACGGACCCGGAGCCGCCGACGCCATCGCCCGGCGACGACCCCCCGGCCGCCGAGCCGCCGCTGGAGACTCCCGCCGAGCTCGTTCCCTCGGGCCCCATCGTGATCTCGGGTGAAGACGGCGTCGTCGTCGAGGGTCTCGAGATCGCGAACCCCGACGGCCGCTGCGTCGAGATCACGGCCTCGACGAACGTCGTGATCCGCGACTCGAAGATCGGACCCTGCGGTACCGAGGCGATCTACCTCTCCGACGTCGAGGGCGCCCGCATCGTCGACAACACGATCACCGACACCGGCAACGGCGTCCTCGTCCACCGCTCCCGTTCGGTGGTCGTCGACGGCAACCGCTTCGAGCACGCCGGCCGGAACTTCGTCCAGTTCGACAAGGTGAACGGGCCCGGCTCGTCGATCTCGTGGAACGTCGGCGAGAACGCCCTCGGCGCCTCGGGCGCCGAGGACCTCATCAGCCTCTTCTCGTCGAACGGGACCCCGGAGTCGCCGATCCTCGTGGAGGGGAACCGACTCCGCAACGGTGGACCGTCGAACTCGGGCTCGGGCATCATGCTCGGTGACGGCGGGGGCTCCCATCAGGTGGCCCGCGGCAACCGGCTCGTCGACCCGGGCCAGGTCGGCATCGGGGTCGCCGGTGGTTCGAGCATCCGGGTGCTCGACAACCTCGTCTACTCGGCGAGCCATCCCTGGTCGAACGTCGGCATCTACGCGATGAACTTCTACGACGGCTGTTCCGATGTGGAGATCGCCGGCAATCGGGTGAACTGGACCTCGGGAAGCGGCTACGCGAACGGGTTCTGGACCGACGGGAGCTGCTCGGGACTCTCCGAACACGACAACGACTGGAACGCCGGAATCGGACCGGAGATCTACTGACGAGTTGCGGAGCGGCCACCATGGGACCACACTGTGCCCGACACCGGCGCTCCAGCCGGTCGAACGACAACCAGGTCGCCGGCGCGCGTCCATTCGAGACCCCGGCGACCGACTCCCACTCCGGGCCGGTGGGTCTGGCCGGACACCCCGACGACGAGGATGTGACCCTATGACCATCCCCCGCCTCCCCCTCCTCCTCGCGGCGGCGATCGTCGCGACCGCCGCGCTCTGGCTCGCCGCACCCGCCCGAGCCGACGAGGTGTGCCTCGGCAGCGAGTGCGACACCGTCGCCTTCGTCGACTCCGAGGCGAGCTTCACCCTCTACCTCGACCTCGTCCCGAACACCGAGGTGGGCCGCTTCTACTTCGGCAACCCCGGGGACGAGCCGCTCATGGGCGACTGGGACTGCGACGGTGAGCAGACCCCCGCCATGTATCGCCGCTCCCAGGGGTACATGTATCTCCGCAACGAGAACACCGAGGGCGTCGCCGACTTCGGCTTCTACTTCGGGAATCCCGGGGACGTGCCCCTCGCCGGGGACTTCGACGGCGACGGCTGCGACACCCTCTCGATCTACCGGCCCTCCGAGCAGCGGTTCTACATCTCGAACTCCCTCGACAACCGCGTCGCCGAGTACAGCTT
>DRQR01000047.1 GCA_011371355.1 Actinomycetota bacterium | reverse complement strand
CTCGAGGCGTGCCGCGACCGTCCCGTCGGCGGCGACGACGAAGACCCACGGCTCGGAGGGGAGTCCCCAGTCGACGACGGCGGGCGCGAGGTGACCGGCGTCGGGGACGAAGCCGGGTTCGTCGAAGCCCTCGTACACCTCGACGTGGACGAAGTCCACGTCGGGATGGTCGTCGATCTCGGCCTTGACCTGACGCAGCATGGGGCCGCAGGCGGCCGTGGTGCAGAAGGCGGGGGTGGCGAAGACCACCACGGTGGGGCGACCGTTCCCGACGGCCTCGGCGAGGGAGCGCTCGTAGAGGCGGGGGTCCGGCTCCGGGTCGGTGGTGAGGGCTTCGAGGGGACGTTCGTCGATCGTCGGCGTCGGCGTGGCCGGGGCGGCGGCGCCCACCGGGACCGTGTAGGGGCGCTCCTTCACCTCCACGACCGTGGTGAGGGGCGACCCCCCCGAGCGGGGGAGGAGCTCGACGGTCCAGATCCCGGGGACGTCGAAGTCGACGAGGGCCCGGTAGATGCCGACGACGTCGGGGACGATGGGGAGGAACGTCGCTTCGACCCGTTGCCGGGCGTCCGAGTCGCCCGGCGGGACGACGACGACGTCGACGGGCACGTCGGGCCCGCCGAGACGGCGACCGTCGGGCGTGGCGACCCCGAGGAGGAGCCGGGAGGGACCCACCGCGAGGTCGGCGTTCGCCGCGACGAGGACGGCATCGTCGGGGAAGGGCCCCGCGGACCGGCCCCCGCAGGCGGCGAGGGCCACGACGACGACGACGAGGAGTCCGGCGACGCGACGAGACATCACGACGGCCACGATAGTGTTGCGGCTCCCCCTGGAGGCCCGATGACCCTGCTCGCCTGGATCGCTGCCCTCGGCGTCACCGCCTTCGCCGCCGCGGTGCAAGGCTCGATCGGCTTCGGCTTCGCGGTGATCTCGGTACCGATCCTCCTCCTCGTCCATCCCTCCCTCGCCCCGGTGCCGCAGCTCCTCATGAGCTTCGCCCTCACCGTGCCCATGGCGTGGCGGGAACGGCACGAACTCGACCTCGGCGGGGTGGGTTGGATCCTCCTCGGCCGCCTGCCGGGAGCGATGCTCGGCCTCGCGCTCCTCGTCCTCGTCGCCGGGGAGGTCGTCGACCTCGTCGTCGCGGCCCTCGTCCTCGCCGCCGTCGGGATCCTCGGCTCGGGCTTCCGGCTCCGGCGCACCCGGGCCACCGAGTGCGCCGCCGGGGTGTTCTCCGGAGCCTCGGCGATCGTGAGTTCGATCGGGGGACCACCCCTGGCCCTCCTCTTCACGGACGAGGAGCGCACCGGCACGGTTCGAGCGACCCTGGCGGTGGTCTTCACGGTGGGGATCGCGATCACCACGGCGACCCGAGCCCTCGGCGGCTACATCACCGCCGGCGACGTCCGGACGGCCCTCGTCCTCCTCCCCGGGCTCGTCGCCGGCTACCTCGCCTCGGGCCTCCTCCGCCGCCACGTGAACCCTCGCCGTCTCCGAAGGGCGATCCTCGTCCTGTCGACGGTGGCGGCCCTCGCGCTCGTCGGGCGGGTCCTGCTCAGTCGATGAGGAAGGCGAAGGCCTCCGCCGGCTCCGGAGCCGTGAAGCCGCGGAGGAACTCCCCGAGCGCCGCGGAGAGCTCCCCGAGGGCCCACAGCAGCACGACGAGGAGTCCCAGGAGGCCGACGAGGGTGAGGGTCGCCCGGAGGTAGCTGAGCCAGGGCTCCTCGAGGTTCTCGAGACGACGCCACAGCTCGCCGAGCCGTCCCGGACCGGTCGGGGCCGACGTTCCCGGAGCCGACGTAGGGGCGGCGGCCGGGATCCCGGCGCTCGTGCCCGACGACGGCGTGGGCGGGTCGGCCTCGGCTCGTGGAGGCGGCTCGCTCGGCGCCGACGACGGCGGAACCGTGGGGGTCGTGCCCTCGGCGAGGCGATGGAGCTCGGCGGCGGAGAGGCCGAGCACCTCGGCGAGCCGTTCCCGCACCTCGTCGGAGGGCACCGACTCGTCGCGTTCCCAACGGCGCACCGACGCTGCGGTGCGACCGACCCGGCCGGCGAGCTGACCGAGGGACATCCGGCGTCGGAGCCTCGCCTCACGGACGACGGTGCCGAAGGTGCGGGGGTTCACGGCCGTCAGGTTATCCGGGATCCCGGCTTCGCCGTCGGCTCCCCGACCGGAATAGGAGGACCCACCGACGGGTTGGGGCCTCCAGGTGCGAGGGAGATCCATGGACGACGTCAAACACGAGCTCCTCCGCGCGCTCGACGCGACGCGGCGGCAGACGGGCAGGCTCGTGGACGTCCTCGACGACGACGCCCTGCATCGACAGTTCGATCCGATCATGTCGCCCCTCGTCTGGGACGTCGGTCACATCGGGAACTTCGAGGAGATCTGGCTGCTCCGTCGCCTCGCCGGGCGACCCGCCCACGACGAGCGCTACGACGAGCTCTACAACCCCTTCGACAATCCCCGCTGGGTCCGAGGGAGCCTCCCCCTCCTCGATCGCCGCGCGGCGACGGCCTACGCGGCCGAGGTACGCCGCGAGGCCGTCGAGGTGCTCCGGGGTCTCGACCTCGACCCCGACGAGCCCCTGCTGCGCGACGGATACGTGCTCCGCATGGTCGTCCAGCACGAGGCCCAGCACCAAGAGACGATGCTCCAGGCCCTCGACCTCGCCGGCGACGCCCTCGGACCCTACGCCCTCGCCGCTCCTCCACCCCGGCCGCCGACGAGGCCGGTCGACGACGCCGAGCGGGTCCGGATCGACGGGGGACCCTTCCCGATGGGAACCGACGACACCACCGCGGCCTACGACAACGAGCGGCCGCGTCACCTCGTCGAGGTCCCCGCCTTCCTCATCGACCGCTTCCCGGTGACGAACCGTCGCTATGCGAGGTTCGTCGACGCGGGCGGGTACCGAAGACCCGAGTTCTGGAGCGAGGAGGGGTGGGCGTGGCGCCGGACCGTCGACCACGAGGCCCCCCAGGGCTGGCGCCGGGAGCGGGACGGTTCGTGGTCGGTGCTCCGCTTCGGCTGGCGCCGCCCCCTCGACCCCGCCGAGCCCGTGCTCCACGTGTCGTGGTTCGAGGCGGAGGCCTTCGCCCGATTCGAGGGTGGTCGCCTGCCCACCGAGGCGGAGTGGGAGAAGGCGGCCACGTGGGGACCAGCCGCCCGGCGTCCGCGACGCTACCCGTGGGGCGACGAGCCGCCGACTCCGACCCGGGCGAACCTCGGCCGTCGCTTCTGGGGTCCTGCGCCCGTGGGGTCGTATCCGGCGGGAGCCTCGGCCTGGGGGGTGGAGCAACTCCTCGGCGACGTCTACGAGTGGACCTCGTCGAGGTTCCTCCCGTACCCCGGGTACCGAACGTTCCCATACCCCGAGTACTCGGAGGTCTTCTTCGGCGATCCGGAGTTCCGGGTCCTCCGCGGTGCCTCGTGGGCCACGGCTCCCTCGGTGGCCCGGTCGACGTTTCGGAACTGGGACTACCGGAAACGCCGCCAGATCATGTCGGGGATCCGGCTCGCCTGGGACGTCTGATGGGGTTCGTCCTCCGCCGCGTCACCGGCCGGGTCGATCGTCGCACGGAGCTCGCCGCCGACGTCCGCCGCGGCTTCACGGCCGTCCCGAAGTGGCTCCCGTCGAAGTGGTTCTACGACGACCGGGGTTCCGAGCTCTTCGAGCGCATCACCGAGCTCCCCGAGTACTACCTCACCCGGGCGGAGACGGAGCTCCTCGAACGCCACGCCGGCGAGATCCTCGCCGCCACCCGGCCCACGGAGCTCGTCGAGCTGGGGTCGGGGTCCTCGACGAAGACCCGGCTGCTCCTCGAGGCCCTCCGGCGGCTCGGGACGGGCCGCCGGTACGCCGCCCTCGACGTCTCCGAGGGGGCCCTCGAGGGTGCCGGCGCCGCGCTCGCCGCCGACCACCCGTGGCTCGAGGTGGAGGGGTTCGTCGGCGATCTCCGTCACGATCTGCGCCGGGTCCCTCGCCGGGGTCGTCGCCTCGTCGTCTTCCTCGGTTCGACGATCGGAAACCTCTCCCCCGACGAGCGTCCGGAGTTCTTCTCGGCGATCCGCGCCGGGCTGGAGCCCGACGACGCCTTCCTCCTCGGCGTCGACCTCGTCAAGGAGGTGGCGACGATGATCGCCGCCTACGACGATGCCGAGGGGGTGAGCGCCGAGTTCAACCGGAACGTGCTGCGGGTCGTCAACCGGGAGCTCGACGGCGACCTGCCGGTGGAGGACTTCGCGCACGTCACCCGCTGGGTGCCCGAGGTGTCGGCGATGGCCCAGAGCCTCCGGGCGACCCGACCCATCCGGGCCCGGATCGCGGCGCTCGACCTCGAGGTGACCTTCGCCGAGGGCGAGGAGCTCCACACCGAGTGGTCGTGCAAGTTCACCCGGGAAGGGCTCGGCGCCGAGCTCGCCGAGGCCGGGCTCCACGTGGCAGGGTGGTGGGAGGATGGATGCGGCGGATTCGCGCTCGCCCTCGCCCGACCTGCCGGATGACGCGTCCGTCGGCCCCGAAGCCGGCACCGTCCCGAACAGGGACGGTGCGCCGCGGAGGTGGACGGGAATCGAACCCGCCAGGGCACTCTCGCACCCTCACCGGTTTTGAAGACCGGGGGACCCACCAGGCGTCCAGACACCTCCGACGAGAAGCGTAGCGAGG
>DRQR01000046.1 GCA_011371355.1 Actinomycetota bacterium | reverse complement strand
TCGGGAAGGACGGTTTGTGGGTGAGGGCTCAGCGGTCGAGTTTCACCCAGAGCGGGAGATGGTCGGATCCCGTGGCGCCGACGTCGATCCAGGCATCGCGGACCTCGGCGGCGAGGTCGGGGGTGACGAGGCAGTGGTCGATCCGTCCGTGGTCGGGCTTCGTACGCGCCTCGGCGGCTCCGTCGACGAGCTCCCAGACGTCGACGAGCCCACGGTTCGCGAAGGACGTCGCCCACTCCGGATCGGTGGGAGCGACGTTGAGGTCGCCGAGGACGATCGCCGCGGTGGGGATCTCGGGCTCGTCCCCCAGCACCCACCCACCGTCCGAGGGATGGGAACCCGACCAGGCGCCGCCGTCGTCGACGGCACCGTCGATGAGGTCGCAGATGGCCCGGAACTGGAGCGCCCGGGTCCGAGGAGCTCGGTAGTCGAGGTGGGTGGTGTAGACGCGGAGGGCTCCCCCGGGGGTCGCCACGATGGCCTCGAGCACCCCGCGTTGCATGGTCCGGGTGGCTCGGGGCCCCCGGGGGAGGAGGAGGTTGCGGGAGGCGAGGATCGGCCAGCGGGCGAGGATCATGTTCCCGAACTGACGGCGTTTCGCGCCGTGGGGTCCCGGCCGGGACAGGGGTGAGGCGAGGTCGATCGTCGGCCCGAAGACCCAGTAGTGGCCGGGGAGCCGTTCGGCGAGTCCCCGCACCTGGTCGACCATGCCCGAACGCGGCCAGTGCCGGTCGACCTCCTGGAGGGCCACGACGTCGCCGCCGGCGACCGCCTCGGCGATCCGGTCGAGGTCGACCCGGCCGTCCCGGCCGAGACCGAAGTGGATGTTGTAGGTGACGAGCTGCATCGCTCCCTCGATGGGGATCGACTCAACAGTCGGCGAGACCGTCCCGTTGGAAAGGATCGGCGTCGATCACCCGGTCGTAGAGGTAGAGGGCGACGGTCTTGACGGTGGCGATCACCGGCACCGCGAGGAGGGCGCCGAGGAGCCCGGCGACCCCCACCCCCACGATGAGCCCCACGATGATCGTCACCGGCCGGAGCTGTACCGCCGAGCCCATGACTCGGGGCGCGATGAGGTTCGCCTGGAGCTGGACGACGACGACGTAGATGATCGTGACGAGGGCGGCGAAGCCGAGGTTCGACATGTCGAGGCGACTGGAGCCGCTGACGAGCGCGGCGAGGATCCCCGGTACCGCCGCGAAGATCGGTCCGAAGGTGGGGATCATGTTGAGCAACGCCATGATGAGGCCCATGAGGAACGCGCCGGGGAGGCCGATCGCGGCGAGGACGACGAAGACCATGAAGCCGGTGATGATCGAGTTGACGAGTTGCCCGTAGAGGTACCCGGTCCAGATCCCCTTGATCCGGGCCGCCACCCGGAGGGCGTCGTCGCGATAGGCGGCCGGCACGAGGGAGAGGGCTCCGTCGTGGATCCGGCGAGAGTCGGCGTTGAAGTAGATGGCCACGAGGAGGGTGACGATGAGGGACATGAACAGCCCGAGGACCATGGCGAGGACCGAGTAGGCGCCGCCGACGAGCTGGGAGAGGAGGGCCCCGATCTGGTCCGGGTCGAGGCCGATGATCGGCGGTCCTCCCGCACCGTCGCCCGGCGGCGTGGTGAGGAGCGAGCGGAGCCGGTCCATGACCCCGGACAGGTCGACGGTGACCCCGAAGATGGTGATCGTTCGGAACTCGGTGGTCACCTCGAGCAGCCAGTTCCGTACGTCGGCGGCCATGCCGGGCAGGTCCATCTGCTGGAGGGAGGAGACGGTCGCTGCCGTGACGAGGAGTCCGACGAGGACCGCGGCGACGACGGCGACGAGGTAGACGACGAGGAGCGCCACCGGCCGGGGCCAGCCGAGACGCTCGTGGAGGAACCGGATGGCGGGCGCGAGGAGGAAGGCGATGAGTCCGGCGATGGCCACGAGCCCGAAGGCTCCCCGGGCGAGGTAGAGGGCGTAGATCGTCCCCACGGCGAGTCCGATCGCGACGACGAGCTTCGTCTGGGGGCTCCAGCTCGGCGTGGCTGGGTGGGAGTCGCGGCGCATCGCCCTCGTGGGTCGGCTCCGTCGAGTGTATTGGCTCCGTCGGCGGCGGAAAAGGACCCCGGGGTGTGGGATCATCGGGGCTCGACTCGGAGGCGAGAAACATGGACACCTATCGGCTATACGTGGAAGGACGATGGGAGGAACCGGCGGAAGGGGGCTTCCTCGAGACGAGGAACCCGGCGACCGGCGAGGTCGTCGCCCGGTTCGCCCGGGCGACGGCGCCCGACGCCGACCGGGCGGTGGCCGCGGCCCGGCGGGCCTTCGACGAGGGAGGCTGGAACGGCGCGACGTCGCCGCGGACCCGGGCCCGCCTCCTCCTCGCCGTCGCCGAGGAGATCCGACGGCGGCGGGACGAGCTCGCCCGTCTCGAGACCATGGACGTGGGCAAGCGCCTCGCCGACGCCGAGGAGGACGTCGACGAGGCCGCCTACATGTTCGAGTACTACGCGGGCTGGGCGACGAAGGTCGACGGCAGCGTCCCGCCGGTGGGGGCGGAGGCCCTCAGCCTCGTCGTGACGGAGCCCGTCGGGGTGTCGGTGCTCATCACCCCGTGGAACTTCCCGCTCCTCATGGCGGCCCAGAAGGTGGCGCCGGCCCTCGCCGCCGGCTGCCCGGCGATCCTCAAACCCGCCGAGGACACGCCCCTCACCGCGATCGCGCTCGCCGAGATCATCGACGGCGCCGGGTTCCCGCCGGGCGCCTTCCAGCTCCTCACGGGGCTCGGGACCGAGGTCGGGGCGGCCCTCGTCGCCCATCCCGGGGTGGACAAGATCTCCTTCACCGGCTCCGAGACCGTGGGGAAGGAGATCCAGCGGGTCGCCGCCGACACCCTGAAGCGGGTGACCCTCGAGCTGGGGGGCAAGTCGCCGTCGATCGTCTTCGCCGACGCCGACCTCGACGCGGCCTTCGAGGCGAGCGCCTTCGGGGTCTTCTACAACCAGGGGGAGGTGTGCTCGGCGGGGGCGCGGGTGCTCGTCGAGCGCCCCATCTACGAGCAGGCCGTGGCGGCGATGAAGGACTA
>DRQR01000045.1 GCA_011371355.1 Actinomycetota bacterium | reverse complement strand
TCGTCTACGACGGCGTTCCCGGGGGAACCGGCATCGCCCCCATCGCCTTCGCCGAGGCCGAGCGTCATCTCGCCGCCACCGCGTCGATCCTCGCCGGGTGCGGATGCCGAGACGGGTGCCCCTCGTGCGTCCAGTCCCCGAAGTGCGGGAACTTCAACGAGCCCCTCGACCGCTTCGCCGCCCTCACCCTGGTTGAACACTGGGCGGGGCGATGAGCGCCGCCGGGTCGAAGCGGGCCGCGCCGCGCTCGTAGACGACGAGATCGGGGAGGCCGAGGAGCCGAACCCGCACCGCCACGGTGACCTCGACCCGACGGGGCCGCCAGCTCCGGTCGATCGGACACCGGCAGGCGACGAGGCGAGCGCCGTTGTGCCGAGCGAAGCGGGCGGCCTCGGCGGCCGGTCCACCGTCGGCTCCGAAGGGCGCGAAGGTGACCGGGGCCGCGGCGAGGGCCGCGGCGTCGGCGGCCGCCGCGGCCCGGCTCCTCGCCGCGAAGTAGCGGCCGACGTCGGCCACGCCGACGGCGAGCACCGCCAGGAGCACGATCCCGGCGAGGACGACCGGGGTCACCGCTCCCCGGTCGTTCATCGTTCGACCCGCATCGTCGCCTCCCCGCGAAGCTCCACCCGAACGTCGCCGAGGAGGCCGCCGCCGACTCGATGGGGGAGCACCACGGTGACCGTGGCGGGCGCCCCCACGACGTGGGGTCGACGCACCCGGATGCGGGCCCGCTCCGCATCCTCGCCGAGGGCCCGGCGGGCCGCCCGGACGGCCGCGGCGGGATCGGGCGAGGTCGCCGCCTGCCGGGCGCCCTCCCGGGCGGCGTTGAGGACCACGAGTTGGGTCCTCGCCGCCACCGCGACCTCGACGAGGCCGAGGAGGACGAGGAGGAGGAGCGGCACGACGAGCGCGAACTCGACGGCCGCCGACCCCCGGTTCACCGGTTCGCGACGGCGGTCACCTTCGCCATGACGGCGTCGAAGAACCGCGGCAACGCGTCGGTCGAGCTCGCCCACGAGATGAGGGCGAAGGCCACGGCGGCGGCGGCGAGGAGGACGAGCGCGTACTCGGCGGTCGCCTGACCGCGTTCGTCGCCGAAGGGCGAGATGGGCATCTTCGGGCTCCTTTCCGGGGAAGTGCGGGTCATGGGACGAGTCTCCGCAGCCCGGCGACGACCCCGGGACCGACGGCGACGAGGAGGAACCCGGGGAGCACCAGGCCGACGAGGGGAAAGAGGAGGCGGACGGGGAGGCGACGGGCGCGTTCGAGGGCGTCGGCTCGACGGGCCGCGGCGAGATCGGCGACGAGGCGGTCGACGGCCGCCGCCATGGGAGCTCCGGTGGCCCGAGCCCGCCAGACGACCCGCAGGAACCGAGCGGCGGGACCGTCGTCGAGCTCCTCCCGTCGGCGAAGGGCGGCGACGGCGTGGCGGGCCGCGGGACCCGGTGCCGCCCCGGCGGCGATCCGCACCGCGTCGTCGAGGGTGGCGCCTCCCTCGAGGGCGAGGGCGACGAGGCGCACGAACTCGGCGAGGTCGTGGTCGGGCGTCCGCCGGGGACGACGGGGACGGCGGATCGCCGGGACGACGAGGACGGCGAGGGCGGCGAGCACGGCGAGGGTCATCGGAACCTCCGCACCATGAGGGCGATGACGGCGACGCCGGCCAGCTCGAGGAGGACGCCGACGCCGACGATGCCGGCGACGAGGGGATCCCCGACGACGGCGCCGACCCGCAGGAGACTCCAGAGGGCGAGGGGAGCCGGGGCCAGGGCCACGACGGCCGCGGAGAGTCGGGCCTGGCCGGTCTGGGTCCGGATCTCCCGTTCGAGGGAGACGAGGTCGTCGGCGTGGGCGCCCAGGGCGTCGAAGACGGCGGCGGCCGGGGCGCCGGTGAGGCCGGCCACCGCCACCGCCGAGGCGGCGAGGGGTCCGAGCCGGGGGAGGCGGTCCCGGAGCCGGGCGGCGACCTCCTCCATGGGCAGTCCGGCGGCCGCGGCCCGCAGCACCGGTCGAAGGTCGAGCTCGGGCACCCGGGCGGCGGCGTCGACGAAGGCCCACCGCAGGGCCGCGCCGCCGCGGAGCTCGTCGGCGACGGCCCGCAGGTACCGGGCCTCGACCGCCGGACCCGACGTCCGGGTCCGGTGCCGGTGGAGATGCCGGGCGAGGCCCACGCCCCCGGCGGCGAGGCCGAGGCCCGGATGGGCGAGGGAGAGGCCGACGAGCGCGACGTGCCGATACGGCACGCCGAGCGCCACGAGGAGCGCGCAGGCGAGGCCGATCAGGAGCATCGGTAGCGCTCCTCGGTGCCGTCGGGGTGGACGGCGTGGATCGCCGTCACCGAGCGCCGGCCCTCTCGGCGGGCGACGGCGACCACGAGATCGAAGCCGTGGTGGATCTGGCGTCGGAGCACGGAGGGATCGACGGGCCGCTCCGCCCCCAGGGCGAGCATCTCGAGGCGCCAGAGGGCTTCGTCGGGCGTGGCCGCGTGGATCGTCGACATCGAGCCGCGGTGGCCGGTGGCGAGGGCCTGGATCATGTCGAGGGCCTCGGGTCCCCGCACCTCGCCGACGACGATGCGGTCGGGACGGAGCCGGAGGGCGTGGCGGAGGAGGGTACGGAGATCGATCGCGCCGCGCCCCTCGGTGTTCGGGGGTCGGGTCTCGAGCCGAACGACGTGGCCCCCGAGGTCGAGTTCGGCGGCGTCCTCGACGGTGACCGTGCGATCCCCCGGATCGATGCGTCGACCCAGGAGGTTGAGGAGCGTGGTCTTCCCCGCGCCCGTCTGCCCGCAGACGAGGATGTTGCGTCGCTCGGCGACGGCCGCCGCCAACAGGCGGGCACCCTCGGGGGTGATGCCCCCGGCGGCGACGAGGTCGTCGAGGTCGGCGACGGCCTGGGTGAAGCGGCGGACGGCGACGATCGGTCCGTCGACGGCGACCGGGGGGATGAGGGCGTGGAGCCGGGATCCGTCGGGGAGCCGGGCGTCGACGGCGGGGCTCGCCCGATCGATCCGCAGCCCGAGGGGGGCGATGACCCGTTCGACGGCGGCGACGACCGCGGCGGCGTCGGGGAACCGCACCGCGGTGCGTTCGAGACGGCCGGCCCGTTCCACCCAGACCTCGTCGGGACCGTTGACGAGGACGTCGGAGACCGTGGGATCCCGGAGGAGCTGCTCGACGGGACCGAGTCCCACGACGGCGTCGACGGCGGCCTCGAGGTCGGCGGGCCCGGCGAGGGGGGCGAGCTCGTCGGCGGCGGCGGTGAGGGCGGCGGTGAGGGCGGACCGCTCGAGGGGAACGTCGCCGTCGAGCAACCACCGGGCGAGGCGGTCGGTCAGGGCCACGGGAACCTCCAGACTCGTCGCCAGGCGCGGACCCAGCGACCGAAGGTGGGGATCTCGAAGGCGGCGAGCCGAGGCAGCTCCCCGGGGAGGGGTCGGGGCAGGACCACCCCGGGGAGGTCCCGAGGCGCCGGCCAGGCGCAGCGCTGGTGGACGGCGGGCCCGTCGACGGCGGTGCCCAGGGCGGGGGGCACGGCGAGCCGGACGGGGACGACGGGCCCGAACCGCGACCGGGGCCGCCGGCGGTCTCCGTGGACGAGGACGGTGGCCGGCCAGCCGTCGACGAGGGCCTCGAGCACCGCGTCGGCGCCGGCGACGTCACCGCCGCCGGGGAGGTAGGCGACGCCGCGTCGGTGGGGCGTGAGGTCGCGTCGCGTGGGACCGTCCTCGACGAGGGAGGCGAGGGAGGCCCGTCCGGGGATGGCCGGCGCGTCGAGGGCGACGACGAGACCCCCGCCGGCGGCGAGGGCGAGGGCGAGGCCGCCGAGGCGACCGAGGACCCGGTCGTCCGGCGACCACAGCTCGATCACGGGCATCGGGGTTCCCTTCCGACGGGCACGGGCCGACCGTACGGCACGGCGCGCCCGCAGGGAAGGGGGTCGAGTCGGCGGGAGGGGCCGCCGATACACTCCCGACCATGCAGCAGGCGGCGTTCTTCGACCTCGACAAGACGGTGATCGCCCGATCGTCGACCCTGGCCTTCGGGAAGCCGCTCTACCAGGCCGGGTTCCTCGGCCGCTCCGCCCTGCTGAAGATGGCCCTGGGACAGATCTTCTACCTCCTCTTCGGCGCGGACGAGGACACCCTGGAACGAGCCCGCGACGCGCTCTTGACGACGATCGCCGGCTGGCGGAGAGCCGACATCGAGCGTCTCGTGTCGGAGACGATCGAGACCATCGCCGATCCGATGGTCTACGCCGAGGCCCTCTTCCTCATCGACGAGCACAAACGGCAGGGTCGGAGGGTCTTCATCGTGTCGGCGAGCCCGGAGGAGATCGTCCGTCCTATCGCCCACCACATCGGGGTCTACGACGTCATCGCCACCCGGGTGAAGACCGACGCCGAGGGCCGCTACCTCCCCGAGCTCGAACGGTACGCGATGGGCGAAGGCAAGGCGGAGGCGATCCGGGAGGTGGCCGAACGGGTCGGCATCGACCTCGAGGGATCGTACGCCTACTCGGACTCGATCACCGACCTGCCGATGCTCGAGGCGGTCGGCCACCCGGTGGCGGTGAACCCCGAACGGGAACTGCGGAAGGTCGCCGAGGAACGGGGCTGGCCGATCCTCGAGTTCCAGCGTCCCGTGTCCCTCGGCCCTCGCTTCCCGA
>DRQR01000044.1 GCA_011371355.1 Actinomycetota bacterium | reverse complement strand
CGGTGCTGTCGCCGCGGGCGGCGGTGCTCGACGAGATCGACTCCGGCCTCGACATCGATGCCGTACGAGAGGTCGCCGAGATCGTCGAGTCGTTGCGGAGCCCCGAGCTGGGGATCCTCCTGATCACCCACTACAACCGCATCCTCCGCTACCTGCGCCCCGACCGCATCCACGTGATGGTGGGGGGCCGCATCGTCGCCTCCGGCGGTCCGGAGCTCGCCGAACGGCTCGAGGCGGAGGGGTACGAGAGCTTCCAGTGACCTCCCCGGTCGAGACTCGTCTCGTCGAGCTCCTCGCCGCCGCCACGCGGATCCTCGTGTTCACCGGCGCCGGGATCTCGACCGGGTCGGGGATCCCCGACTACCGAGGCCCCCAGGGAGTGTGGTCCACCCGACGGCCCGTCACGTTCGACCGCTTCCTCGCCGATCCGGACGAGCGGCGCCGGTACTGGCGCCTGAAGACCGAGGACCACGAGGCCTGGGGACGGGATGCGCGGCCGAACCCCGCCCACCGCGCCCTCGTGGACCTGGAACGGGCGGGGAAGGTCCTCCTCGTCGTCACCCAGAACGTCGACGGACTCCATCGGCTCGCCGGGACCTCCCCGGAGCGCCTCGTCGAGATCCACGGGACGAACGCCGAGGTCGCCTGCGTCGACTGCGGGTTCCGGGCCCCGGCCGAGCCCTTCTACGAGCGCTTCGCCGCCACCGACGAACCGCCAGCCTGCGAGTGCGGAGGATGGCTGAAGCCGGCGACGATCAGTTTCGGTCAGGCCCTCGAACCCGAGGACCTCTCCCGTAGCTTCGAGGCCGCCGCCCGGTGCGACCTCGTGGTGTCGATCGGCTCCACGCTCTCGGTGGTGCCGGCGGCGGACGTCCCCCTCGCCGCGTACCGCCGCGGCGTCCCCTACGCCGTGCTCAACCGGGGAGACACCGCCCACGACGCGCTCCCCGGCGTCCTCCGGCTCGACGGAGACGTCGTCGAGCTCGTACCCAGGCTCGTCGGCGCCGCCCTCGAAGGGGCCGAGGGACCCTGTCGGGGCGGCGACGGCGCTCGCTAACCTCGGTGACGTTCCCCGACGAGGAGGTCGACATGCGCGTCGAGCGCGATTCGATGGGTGAGGTCCGGGTCCCCGACGACGCCTACTACGGCGCGTCCACGCAGCGGGCCGTCGAGAACTTCCCCATCTCGGGCCTGCGCTTCCCGCGGCGGTTCATCTGGGCCCTCGGACTCGTCAAGGCCGCCGCGGCCGAGGCGAACCGCGAGCTCGGCGTCCTCGACGACGAGAAGGCCGAGGCGATCGTCCGCGCCGCCGAGGAGGTCATGGAGGGTCGGTTCGACGACCAGTTCGTCGTCGACGTCTTCCAGACGGGTTCGGGGACGTCGACGAACATGAACGCCAACGAGGTCATCGCGAACCGAGCCACGGAGCTGCTCGGCGGCGAACGCGGGTCGAAGCTCGTACATCCGAACGACCACGTCAACGCCTCCCAGTCCTCCAACGACGTGATCCCCACGGCGATCCACGTCGCCGCGGTCGCCGCCATCCGCGAGGAGCTCGTTCCCGCGCTCACCGCCCTCGCGGCGAGCCTTCGCCGCAAGGCCGAGGAGTTCGACCACGTGCTGAAGTCCGGGAGGACCCACCTCATGGACGCGACGCCGATCCGGCTCGGCCAGGAGTTCGGCGGTTACGCCACCCAGATCGACAAGGGCATCGTGCGGGTCGAGAAGGTCCTTCCCGAGCTCGAGGAGCTCGCCCTCGGCGGCACCGCCGTGGGGACCGGCATCAACGCTCCGGAGGGGTTCGCGGCCCGGGCCATCGAGATCATGGCGGAGCGGACGGGGATCCCCTTCCGGGAGGCCGACGACCACTTCGAGGCCCAGGCCGCCAAGGACGCCGTCGTGATGGCCTCGGGGGCGTTGAAGACCGTCGCGACGTCGATGTTCAAGATCGCCAACGACGTCCGCTGGCTGGCGAGCGGGCCTCGAACCGCCATCGCCGAGATCCGACTCCCCGCGCTCCAGCCCGGCTCGTCGATCATGCCGGGGAAGGTGAATCCGGTGATCCCCGAGATGGTGATGCAGGTCGCCGCCCAGGTCTTCGGCAACGACACGACGATCACCTGGGGCGGAGCGAACGGCAACTTCGAGCTCAACGTGATGATGCCGGTCGTCGCCCACGACCTCCTCGAGTCGATCGGACTCGAGGCGAACGCGGCGAGGGTGTTCAAGGACAAGTGCATCGACGGCATCGAGGCCGACGAGGTGCGGGCTCGTCACCTCCTCGAGCAGAACGTGATCATCATCACCGCCCTCGTCCCGAGGATCGGCTACGACCGTGCCGCCGAGGTGGCGAAGAAGGCCTTCGCCGAGGGTCGCAGCGTGCGAGAGGTCGCCGCGGAGATGGGGGTGCTCCCTCCCGACGAGCTCGACGAGGCCCTCGACGTTCGGCCGATGACCGAAGGCGGCATCGTCTCCTGAGAGGAACGAGGTGACCGAACCGGCTCCCCTGCGGGCGCTCGCCGAGGGCGCGCTCTTCACCGACCAGTACCAGCTCACCATGGCGCAGCTCTACTGGCGGCGGGGGCTCCACGAGCGACGCGCCCGCTTCGACTACTTCTTCCGCCACTATCCCGACTACGGGGAGCACCAGGCCGGGTACTGCGTCTTCGCCGGGCTCGGGTGGCTCCTCGAATGGATGGAGGAGACCCGGTTCCGACCCGCCGACCTCGAACGCCTCGCCGGACAACGGACGGCGACGGGCGAGCCCCGGTTCGATCCGGGGTTCCTCGCCTGGCTCGGCGAGCACGGGCACTTCGGTGAGCTGCGACTCCACGCCATCCCCGAGGGACGGGTGGTCCACGCCCACGAGCCGATCGTCATGATCGAGGGGCCGCTCGCGATGGCCCAGATCCTCGAGACGTCCCTCCTCAACCACCTCAACTACCAGACCCTCGTCGCCACGAAGGCCTCTCGGGTCGCCGAGGCGGGTCGGGGTCGTCCCGTCCTCGAGTTCGGGCTGCGTCGGGGCCCCGATCGGGGCGCCAACGCCGGGGCTCGGGCCGCCCTCGTCGGGGGCGCGGACTTCACCTCGAACGTCGGGGTCTCCCACCTCCTCGGCCTCGACCCGAAGGGGACGCACGCCCATTCGATGGTGCAGGCGTTCATGGCCCTCGGCCTCGGCGAGCTCGAGGCCTTCCGGGCCTTCGCCGAGGTGTACCCCGACGAATGCATCCTCCTCGTCGACACCGTCGACACCCTCGACAGCGGCATCCCCCACGCGATCGAGGTGTTCGAGGAGCTGCGGGCGAAGGGGCATCGGCCGGTCGGGGTGCGACTCGACTCGGGGGACCTCGCGTACCTGGCCATCCGCGCCGCCCGGATGCTCGACGACGCCGGGTTCCCCGAGGTCGCCATCGTCTTGTCGTCCGAGCTCGACGAGCTCGCCCTCTGGCAGATCCTCTCTCAGATCGACGGCGAGGCTCCCCGCTACGGCGTCGATCCGGAGGCCCTCGTCGCCCGGCTCGTCTACGGCGTGGGGACCCGGCTCATCACCTCGGAGGGGCATCCCGCCCTCGACGGGGTCTACAAGCTCGTCGCCGTCGAAGGCGACGACGGTCGTTGGACCCCGGCGATCAAGCTGTCGGAGACCCCGGCGAAGATGCCGATCCCGGGGGAGAAGCACGTCTGGCGGATCTACGACGAGCGGGGCCTCGCCACCGCCGACCTCGTGACCGAGGTCGACGAGGTACCCACCCCGGACCGGGCGATCCGGCTCCACCATCCTCATGCCGAGGGCGTCGGGCGGACCCTCGAGCCGGACCGGATCACCGACGTCGAGCTGCTCCACGTCCCCGTCTTCGAGGGCGCCGCGCTCGTCGAACCCGACGATCTCGAGGCGGCGCGGGAGCGACGCCGCCGCGACCTCGACCGGCTCGACCCGGGGGTCCGGCGGCTCGTCAACCCCCACCGCTACCACGTCTCCCTCTCCGACCGGGTGAAGGCGCTCCAGTCGCGCCTCGTCGAGGCGGCGCGGCGGCAGAACGTCGTCGACGGGCCGGCTACTCGATGACGACCCCGGCTCGACAGAGCTCGTAGACGGCACGGGCTCCGTCCCCCGGACGCAGGTTCACCGCCCGGATCCCGTCGGCGAGCACGACGGTGTCGAATCCCTCCCGGACGGCGTCGAGGGCGGTCTCCTTGACGCAGTAGTCGGTGGCGAGACCGACGACCACGACCCGGCGGACGCCGCGACCCTCGAGGACCTCGGTGAGCCCGGTCGGCGTCGTCTCCCCGGTGACCGGATCCCGGACGGTGAAGGCCGAGTAGCCGTCTTCTCCCCCCGTGCCCTTCTTCACGAAGACGCCGTCGTCGCGTACGTCGAGGCGAGGATGGAACTCGGCACCCCAGGTGTCCGCGACGCAGTGGACGGGCCAGATCCCACCGTCCTTCTCGAAGTGGGGAGTGGACGGCGGGTGCCAGTCCTGGGTGTAGACGATCGTCGCCCCGGCGTCGGCGGCGGCCGCGATCTCGGCGTCGACGACGTCGATGATCTCGTCGCCGCCGGGCACCGAGAGGGCCCCCTTCGGGTCGGCGAAGTCGTTCTGGACGTCGACGACGACGAGTGCGGTCGCGGGATCGTAGGTGCTCATACCCCGAGGGTACCCGGCTCCGGAGGGCTTCGGCGTCGCCTCAGGTCCCCGCCTCGGCCTTCGCGAGCGCGTCGGCGAGGGTGGTCCACGGCAGGTCGGCGCACTTGATCCGGACCGGGAAGCGCCGGACTCCCTGGAGGGCCTCGAGATCGCCGAGGACGCTCCCCGGCCGATTCGGGTCGATCGGGCTGTCGCCCTCGTCGATGCCCATCATGAGGCGGAACTTCGCCATGAGGTCTTCGACGGCGGGGACCTCCTTGCCGAGGATCGCCTCGGCCATCATCGAGCCCGACGCCTGGGAGATCGAGCAGCCCTGGCCCTGGATGGCCACGTCGGTGACGACGCCGTCTTCGATCCGCAAGTCGAGGGCGAACTCGTCCCCACAGGACGGGTTGACGCCCTCGGCGTGGACGTGGGGACCGTGGAGGGTGCCCCGGCGTCGCGGGTTCCGGTAGTGGTCGAGGATGATCTCGCGGTAGAGCTCGTCGAGGTCGGCCATGGGATCGAACGTTAGCGGTCAGTCGAGTCCGAAGACCTCTCGGGCCTTCCAGAGCGCCTCGACGAGGCGGTCCACGTCCTCGGCGACGTTGTAGACGTAGAACGACGCCCGAGTGGTGGCCACCGCGCCGAGGCGGCGCATGAGGGGTTTCGCGCAGTGGTGGCCGGCCCTGACGGCCACGCCGTGTTCGTCGAGGATCGTCGCGAGGTCGTGGGCGTGGATGTCGCCGAGCTCGAAGGAGACCGCGCCGCCTCTCGTGGCGACGTCCCGGGGTCCGTACACGGTGAGGTCCGGGATCTCCGACAGCCGGTCGAGGGCGTACGCGGTGATCGCCTCCTCGTGGGCCCGCACGGCGTCCATGCCGAGGTCCTCGAGGTAGTCGACGGCGGCGCCGAGCCCGATCGCCTGGGCGATCGGCGGCGTGCCCGCCTCGAAGCGGTGGGGCACCGGCGCCCACTTCGCGTCGGTGAGGGTCACGTCGACGATCATCTCGCCACCGCCCTCGGTGGGTTCGAGGTCGGCGAGTCGCTCGGGCCGACCCCACAGGACGCCGATCCCGGTGGGGCCGAGCATCTTGTGCCCCGAGAAGGCGAGGAAGTCGGCGCCGAGGGCGGCGACGTCCACCGGCGCGTGGGGGACGAGCTGGGCGCCGTCGACGACGAGGACGGCCTCGGTGTCGGCCACCGCCTCGGCGAGTTCGGCGACGGGACCGAGGGCTCCGGTGACGTTCGACATCCCCGACACCGACACGATCTTCACCCGTTCGTCGAGGAGCTCGTCGAGGTTCGACAGGTCCACCCGGTACTCGTCGTCGACGTCGAGGTAGACGAGCTCGGCGCCGGTGAGCCGGGCGACCATCTGCCAGGGCACGATGTTCGAGTGGTGCTCCATCACCGTCAAGAGGATCCGATCGCCCGATCCGAGCCGGTGGAGCCCCCAGCCGTAGGCCACGTGGTTGAGGGCGGTCGTCGCCCCCCGGGTGAAGACGACCTCCTCCGGGGAGCCCGCGCCGATGAACCTCGCCACCTTCGCCCGGGCCTCCTCGTACGCGTCCGTCGCGGCGGCCGAGAGCCGGTAGGCGCCGCGGTGGACGTTCGCGTTGAGCTCCCGGTAGTACCGGTCGATCGTCTCGATCACCCGGTGCGGCTTCTGCGTGGTCGCCGCCGAGTCGAGGTAGACGAGGGGGCGACCCTCGAAGGTTCGTCCGAGGAGGGGGAAGTCCCCGCGAACGTCGCCGAGGTCGGTCACGGCGCCGCGGGCTGGGGACGGAAGGCCTCGTATCCCTCGTCCTCGATGCGCTCGGCGAGCTCGGCGCCGCCGGTGGCGACGATCCGGCCGTCGACGAAGACGTGGACGACGTCCGGCGTCAGGTGGTCGAGCATGCGCTGGTAGTGGGTGATGAGGAGGAAGGAACGCTCCGGCGAGGCGAGGCGTCGGATCCCCTCGGCCACGGTGCGGAGCGCATCGATGTCGAGGCCCGAGTCCGTCTCGTCGAGCACCGCGAGCTTCGGTTCGAGGACGGTCATCTGGAGGACCTCGTTGCGCTTCCGTTCGCCTCCCGAGAAGCCCTCGTTGAGGTAGCGGTCGGCGAAGGACGGATCCATGCCGAGGGTCTCCATCGCCTCCATGATCTTGAGACGGAGCTCGAGGACGGTGTAGTCGACGCCCGTTCGATTCGACAAGGCGGTGCGGAGGAAGTTCACCATCGACACGCCGGGGATCTCTTCGGGGTACTGGAAGCCCAGGAAGATCCCGGCCCGTCCCCGCTCGTCGGGGGACCACTCGGCGATGTCCTCCCCCTCGAACCGGATCGACCCGGCGGTGATCTCGTAGCCGGGATGGCCGGCCAGGACGTAGGCGAGGGTCGACTTCCCGGACCCGTTCGGTCCCATGAGGGCGTGGATCTCGCCGCGGTCGATCACGAGGTCGACGCCGCGGAGGATCTCGGTGTCGCCCGCCGAGGCGCAGAGCCCGTCGATCTCGAGGAGGGGCGCATCGCTCATGGGGGCCGAGGATAGTGACGCCGTGGTCGCAACCCCGAGGGCCGGGTCAGCCGCGCAGAGCCCGGACGACGACCCCGAGGGCCTCGGTGTCGATCTCGTCGAGGGCCCGGTACTCCTGGATGTAGTACCGGCCCACGCCCATCGCGGCGAGACCGGCGAGGGTCGCCGCAGCCTGGTCCGGCGCGCCGTGGGGGATGTTCCTCGACACGAGGAGCTCCGCGTACTCCGCCGGGGTCATGTTCCGGCGGGCGGCCCGCCGGGCGAGGAGTTCGCGGTAGGCCGCCGGGTCCTCGGCGACGACCGCCGGTCCGGCGAAGCTCACGAGGATCTCGTCGGGGTCCCGACCGGCGTCGGCGGCGGCCTCCCGCATCACCTCGAGGCGGCGGGAGAGGGTCTCCCGGTCGGTGACGAACATGTTGTACTCGTCGGCGAACCTGCCCGCGAAGGTCGGGGTCTTCCGCATCCCGGAGCCCCCGACGATGATCGGGAGCCGGCCGGTGGGTCTCGGGAGGACGTCCACGGGGGCGAGGCGGTAGTGCCGTCCCGTGAACCCCTCCTTCCCTCGGAAGGCGGCCCGGAGATAGGCGAGGGTCTCGTAGAGGCGGCTGAAGCGCTCGTCGAGGGGCGGCAAGGGGATGCCGAAGGCCTCGTGCTCTCGGGCCATCCAGCCGGTTCCGACGCCGAGGGCGAAGCGGCCGCCGGACATCTCGTCGATCGTCGCCGCCGTCTTCGCGATGACCCCGGGATGGCGGAAGGTGAGGGGGGTCACGAGGACGACGAGCTGGATCCGGGTCGTCTCCCGGGCGAGCCCGGCGAGGGACGTCAGGGCGTCGGTGACCGGTGCCGAGCGGTCCTGGTCGAGGTAGTGGTCCGAGCGGGCGAACGCATCGAGCCCCTCCGCCTCGGCCCAGCGGGCGAGTTCGACGAGACGGTCGTAGCTTCCTCCGACCTGGGGTTCGGTCATGAGCGCGAGCTGCACGGTCCCTCCTTCACCATCCGCGGGCTCGCCAGGCGGCGAGGTTCGGACGTTCCGCTCCGATCGTCGTGTCGAGACCGTGGCCGGGGAAGACGAGGGTGTCGTCGTCGAGGGTGAAGAGGTGGGCCTCGATGCCGGAGAGGATCTCCTCGAAGGCGTCCTCGTCTGGGGTCTTCCCCGGGCCTCCGGGGAAGAGGGTGTCTCCGGTGAGGACCGCCCCGTCGAGCCTGAACACCGTCGATCCGGGGGTGTGGCCGGGGATGGGGATCGCGTCGAGCCGGATCGCGCCGACTTCGAGGCGCGCCGGGATCGGGAGCGCCTCGGCGAGCCCGGCCCGCTCGGCGTCGGCCGGATGGACGTGGACGGGGGCGCCGGTCGCCTCGGCCATCGCGGCGGCGGCGCCGACGTGGTCCCAGTGTCCGTGGGTCGTCAGGATCGCGCGCAGGGGGCGGCCGTCGAGGAGGTCGAGGAGGGTCTCCGGTTCGGCGGCGGCGTCGACGAGCACCGCCGCCTCCGTTTCCCGGTCCACGAGGAGATAGGCGTTGTTCTCGAGGGGCCCGACGCAGACCTTGTAGAGGTCGACGCCGTCGGTGGTGTAGTGGACGGGTCGCATCGTCGGGATCACGCTAGCGGTCCGGCCGACCGACGACGTCGTCGTGCCACAATGGGCAGCCGACGAGCCAGGAGGGGAGATGTTCGCAGCCACGCCCGACCACGAGCTGCTGCGGGACGCCGCGCGGCGATTCCTCGACGACCGTCTGCCGACGACTCGGGTGCGGGCCCTCATGGAGACCGGTGAGTTCGACCGCG
>DRQR01000043.1 GCA_011371355.1 Actinomycetota bacterium | reverse complement strand
CGGATGGGGGCCTGGGCCGGGCAACGTTGGAGTGGAGCAAGGGCCCGAGCGTCCGACCTCCGGCCCTGAAGCCATCGCGGTCGCTCCCAGCGGTGGCCTCCTCGCGGTTCTCGACGGTATCAACCAGCGGGTCGTGGTCCGGGACCTGACGACAAGAACCGAGTTCCATTTCGAAGTCGACGCTCAACTCGGAGATCTTGCGATCACCGATGAAGGGCGAGTCACCGTCCTCGACTCCGTAGGCGTCTCAGATGGTAGTGGACCACCGATTCCGCGCTTGTCGCTCTTCGATGCCTCGGGAACCCTATTGCGATCAGCACCGGTGTTCTTGGACACACCCCACGCGATTCTACCGAACGGAGCGGTAGTCGGGATCGATGGCCTCACTGTGACTCCGTTCACTCGAGCCGGCCACGCCCGCGATCGCACAGCTCAGCGGACGTCCTTCGGCCCGCGACCCCTGGATGCCTTCTTCCGCCATGACGGATCGGTGCTACTGGCAGATCGGTCCCTCGATGCGACGTACCGCGTCACCGCAGAAGACGGAGTCGGTCCCATCGCGACCTTCCAACAGACGCCGCAAGGCTACGTGGTCGCCATGGGGAGCCTCGACGGCGTGCGAGTCGCGTGGTTCGACCCGTCCGGCCGCGTTCTGGACTACGTGGCGGTGCGGATCGATTCGTGGGCCGATTCCAGCCCGACCGAAAGGATCGACGTGGATAGCAATGGCGATGTCTACGTGTGGGAAACCACATCGGCAGGCGCCCAAGTGATCATGATCGAGGAGGGGATGCCGTGAAACGCGTATTCGCACTCACAATGGGGCTGCTCATTGGAGCTGCCGTCGCGGTCGGGACTCAGTCTTCCGCCCAAGCCGACGGTTCGATCCCGTGCTGGAGCCGGACCGATGCGCTCAGCTACACCTACACGGCCCGCTGGGAGGACTACGACTGGGGCGGTGGTTGGTGGAACGACAACAACGTGCGGGATACGAGTGCCCACGAAGGACCAGATTGCTCCGGACTCACCTTCAAGTCCTGGGCGATGGTCAACTCGGCTGGGAACACCGGTCGATACTACTGGAGCATCGGAACCGACATCCACGGCCCCTACAACTCGACCGCCTTCCGCAACGGCTGCAGCGGAGCATGCTACGACGTATGCGGCAGTGGAACCGGCTCAGCCTGCGGCTCGAGCTCGTACACGCTGACGATCGCGGGAGACGCGTTCGCGAAGAGCGGGCACGTAGCAATCATCTATGCGGAGAGCAGCGCGGGATGGGACTGGTTCATCAACGCGGCCGGAGAAAGCTACGGTATCCAGAAGCAGAAACGTGACTACCGGATGCAAACCGCCTACGACGGCATCCGGCGGATGAACTGGTCGGCGGCGTGCTGATCCAGCTGCGAGGGGAACGCACTGGGGAGGGACCGCCGTCGTGGCGGTTCCTCCCCGGCGGAGCTGCAGGATCCCTGGGGTCGGTGATTGCCGCGGTGGTGCTGACCGGGCTGGTCGGGGCTGCCTGTACGACGAGGGTGTCGACGTCGACCACCTCGACAGTTCCCGAGATCACCGCGACCTCGTCGACGTCGCTTCCCGACCCGGTGTCGTCGTCGACGTCGAGCCTTCCCACCGTCCACGCGGTGGATCTGACGGCGGCGTTCCGCGCCGCACCGGTGGGCGAACCCATCGAGGTCATCGAGCTGCCGTGGGGCGACCGGCCCGGGGAGGTGGGGTTCTCCGCGGTGTTCGGTCCGTGCTGTTTCGACGTGGCCCCCGACGGCGGCATCGTGATCGAGGACACCCAGAACCTCCGCTACCAGTACTTCGACGGGGAACGCTGGGAGATACTCGCCTCCTACGGTCGGGACGAGCCGATCCCCGACGGCGTCGCGGTGTTGGAGTCGGGCCTCGTCGCGTTGGTCACCGTTTCACGGGGCGACCCGACCGGCGGGTTGGCGTCGAGGACGGTGACCCTGGTCCGTCCCGACGGGACGGTGGTGGACCGAGGACGGGTCCCCGTCAACATCAACCAGGAATGGTTCGGACACCGAGATCTGTGGTCGATGATCGACGCTACACCCCGAAAACTGTGGGTCCGAGCGACCGTCGACGGGAAGGTCGCTGCCTTCGACGAGACGGTCCTCGACGAGCTCGGATCCCTCATCGACCAGCGCCTCGCCTCCGGCGAGCCGCCCTATCCCCTCGACGTGCTCTTCGACCTGGGAGTCGAAGACCGCTTCACCGAGGGAACCCAGACGGTGATCATCGAACGCGCCGAAGGCCGCTACATCGGCGACCCCTTGGCGCCCTGGCAGGTGACCTGGAGCATCGACGGGAACCCCATCACCTGGCGCCTCGACGACGACGAAGCGGTCGCCGGCAGTGGGATCTTCCTGCCGACCGACGAGACGATCGCCATCCAATGGTCACACGTCCCTACCGACGACGGCACCGAGACCCACCTGTTCGGGTTCGCCCACCCCGACGGGACCATGACCTTCCTCGAGGTCCCGTTGGCCCAATGGATGGAGGTCGGACCCTTCAACACCTTCCGCATCCACCAAGGACGGCTCTACGTCCTCCAAACCTACCGTGACGCCGCCCGCATCGAGATCTACGAACTCGGGGGCGCTCCGAACTGATGGGGCGCCCTCGGGTCGAGGAGACGATCGCTCGGCGGCCCGCCGCCTCGGTGGGACGATCGCAGGGGAGGTCTCAGGCCACCCGGCGCGGCGGCGCCGTCGGCGCGGACCGCACGCCGAGGGCGACGAGCAGTCCGAGGACCGCCGGTACGCCGAGGACGAGGAGCCCGAAGGTCGTCCAGGGCACGACGATCGTCGTGGGGTCCCACACCCCATGAGGGCTCGATCGGAGTCCTCCGACGCTGCGGTCGATCGTCGCGGCGTACACGACGAGGGCGAGGATCGAGGCGAGCACGGCGGCGCCGAAGGCGAGGTAGGCCGACCGGAACCCGGCGAGCCGTCGCCGGATGCTCGGCGGGGCGCCGACGGCGACGAGGAGCGCGACTTCCCGGTCGGTCTCCGCGACGGTGAGCGCGGCGACCGCACCGGCGACGACGAGGGCGACGAGGGTCGCCGCCCCCACGGTGAGGAGCATCCCCTGCCACCAGGGCAGGGGCGGCGAGCTCCCGACCTCGATCACGAAGTCCAGG
>DRQR01000042.1 GCA_011371355.1 Actinomycetota bacterium | reverse complement strand
TCTCGGGGAGCTCGGCCGCCACCCCCCGCCAGATCGCCGCCTCCCCGGGATAGCGGATCGACCGGAGCGGCGCACTCGCCGCGTCGGGATCGTCGGGGTCGAACGCCGCGTCCCGGGGCACCGGCGACGGAACCGCGACGATCGGTGGGTCGGGAACGACCACGCAGGCGTCGGCCCGGGGGCCGGCGAGGGCGCCGAGGGCGACGAGGAGGAGGAGGACGATCTGCACGATCCGATGCTAGGCGCGGCGACCCGGTCGGAACGGTCGCCCGCCGGCGACGAGTCGCGGTCTGGAGGTGCCCGTCACCGCCAGAGGGGCATCGGCGGGGAGCCGGCGAGGTCGGTGAGGAATCGCAGGGTCGGGCCGGTGACCTCTCGGCGGGTGAGCACGACGACCCCGAGTCGGGGCGGGGTCGTCTCGTCGACGACGAGCGGAGGCCCCACGGGAACGGGCATCCATCCCCCACCGTCCCGGTACCACGCCACGCCTGCGCCCTCGGCGTCGGGGCGGTCCACACCCCGACTCCGGGGCAGCCGATCGACGATCCACCGCTGGACCGGAACCCGGCTCTCGAAGTCGGCGAGGGCCTCACGGTCGGCCCGGGGGAGGCGCCGGCCGTCGTCGACGATCACGACGCGGAGGCCCTCGATCCGAGGTCCGGGCAGGATCTCCCGCCTGGGCGGCGTGAAGTGGTCGAGGATCTGGACCGACGACGGCAGCGAGGCCGGGGAGACTTCTCGATCCCCGACGACGAGGACCCGTTCGGGGCGGAGCCGTCCCAGGGCCGCGGTGTTCGGTCCGTCGAGGGCGCCCACGAGGACCGGCCCGTCGAAGGTCCCGTCGACGAGCACCCCGTCGGGGTCGACCACGACCGTCTCCGCGCCCCGGGGATAGGCGAACTCGACCCGGGCCCGGCCTCCCGCCGGATCGTCGCCGAAGGTCCGGAACTCGATGCGGGGAGCCGCCCGCAGCCACGGATAGGGGTCCACGGCGACGCCGGAGGGGTCTCGGAGCTCGAAGTGCACGTGGGGAAGGGAATGTTCCCCGTTCCCCGAGTCACCGACCCATCCGACGAGCTGCCCGGCCTCCACCACCGCACCCGGCTCGATGCCGGGCGCGATGCCGACCATGCCGCCGTCGTCGGTGCCGGGCGAGTCGTTCCCGAGATGGAGGTACCGGGTCTGCCAGCCGCCCCGGTGACGGATCCACACCGAGCAGCAGAGACCGTCGAGGTCGTCGGAGACGAAGACGACCTCGCCCGGCGCGGCGGCGACAACGGGGACCCCCTTCCATCCGAAGGTCATGATGTCGGTGCCTTCGTGGGACCGTCGGCAGCCGTCCCGGCAGGCACCGAAACTCGAGTAGTAGTACACGTCGCCGACCACCGGGAAGGTGAGCTCCGGAGGCTCACCCGCCGCCGACGCCGGGGACGTCCCGACGAGCCCGAGCGCGACGACGAGCGCGGCGAGCCATCTCGTGGCGGGTTTCCCGGCCATGATCGAGGGTTTCGGTCGGGATCGCCGAGGACCTGAGTGGCTTCCGGCTCAGCGGAGGCCCCGCCGACGCGCCTCTTCGAGGATCGCCTCGTCGGAGTACGCCCGAAGCTCGGGGGTCCACGGGAGGGTCGCCGCCGGCGCGGGCGCCTCGAGGAGCTCGACGACCCGGTCACGCAGCGTCCGCGCCCACGCCCGTCCCCGGGCCGTGGCCTCGAGGCTCAGCGTCCCGTCGCCGCCGACGACGAACACCCGAGCCTCGATCTGCGGGTTTCCTCGGGACCCCCGCTCGCCGTAGACGAGAAGGACCGCTCCCACCGGCAGGTCCTGGATGCCGCCGACGGCCACGAACGTCCCTTCGTAGGCCCAGCCCGTGGTCGACGCGTCGTCGACGGCCTCGACGACCTTCGCCCAGTTCTTCCGGCGTTCGTCGCCGATGAGCGGCACCTCGACGGCGACGATCGGTCCCACGTCCACCTCGTCAGGCTACCGCCCGACGCGCGCCCGAGCCGAGCCTCTACGATCTCACCATGCGATTCGAACCCCGACCCTGGAACCCGCCGCCGGCACCCCCCCTCGAGGGGCCCTACGAGCCCAACGACCGTCTCGCCGCCGCGGAGCTCGTTCCCACCCCCGGCAACGGTCCGGAGGATCCCGCCGTCGACGACGCGGGGGTGGTCTACACCGGCCTCGTCGACGGCACGATCCTCGCCGTCTCCCCCACGGGGAACCCCGAGGCCCTCGCGAACACCCGGGGCCGTCCCCTCGGCATCGAGGTCCACCCCGAGGGGTGGCTCGTGGTCTGCGACGCCGATCGGGGCCTCCTCCGGGTGACCAGGGACGGCGACGTCGAGACCCTCGTCGACGCCTTCGAGGGGCGTCGCCTCCTCTTCACGAACAACGCCACCCTCGGTCCCGACGGGACGATCTACTTCACCGACTCGTCGCAGCGCTACACGATCCACGACTACGTCGACGATCTCCTCGAACACTCCGGCACCGGGCGGCTCTTCGCCCTCCACCCCGACGGCGAGCTCGAGGTCCTCGTCGACGGGCTGCAGTTCGCCAACGGCGTCGCCCTCTCCGACGACGCCACCACCCTCTGGGTGGTCGAGACGGGCAGGTACCTGGTGGGCCGCTACCACCTCGCAGGGCCCCGGGCGGGCACCTACGAGCCCTTCCTCGAGAACCTGCCCGGCTTCCCCGACAACCTGTCCTTCGGCGGGGGGATCCTCTGGGTCCCCCTCGCCTCGCCCCGCCAGCCCCTCGTCGACAAGATGATGCCGCGCCCCTGGCTGCGCAGGCTCGCCCACCGGCTCCCCGCCTCCCTGAAGCCGAAGCCGGTTCGCCACGGCATCGTCCTCGGGTTCCGCCCCGACGGCACCCTCGCCCACAACCTCCAGGACACCACCGGCACCGTCGCGGTCACCACCGGCGCCCGCTACCACGACGGCCGGCTCGTCGTCGGTTCCCTCGTCGACCCCCACCTCGCCGTGGTCACCCTGGACTGAAGGGCCTTCCGACCCTCCCCGCGGGCGACGGCGTCGATACCATCGCCGTCATGGGTCGCGTCCGGGCTCGCCGATGAAGGTCGTCGTCCTCGCCCTCAACCGGGGTCGCGGCTCGGGTGAGATCGCCCGCCAACACGCCTCGGCCCTCCACGAGCGCGGCCACGCCGTGACGGTCGTCCACGCCGGCCCCGGGACCCCGATCCCCGGGATCGAGCATCGGGAGGTGCGGCTCCACGCCCCCATCCTCCCCGTCCACGAGTATCTCCCCGGGGCCGGGACCCTGCAGCGACCCGTCGCCGAGATGCCCGCGACGGAGGCCCTCGCCTACCTCGACGACTACGTGACGGCCCTCGACGAGGCGACCGGGCCCGACACCGCGATCCTCCTCGGCCACCACGCCAACATCACTGCCGCCGCGGTCGCCGAGGTCGCCCGACGCCGCGACCTCCCCTATGCGCTCTTCCTCCACGGCACCGCCCTCGAACCACGACTCCTCGGCGGGTACCCCGACGAGGTGTGGGCGCGGATCGAGGCGGCCGTGCTCGGCGCCGCCGGGATCCTCGTCACCACCGAGTACGTTCGCGACGCCCTCGTGCTCCCCCTGATCCCGGTACCCCGGGAGCGCTTCCTCGTCCTGCCCTGCGGCGTCGACGTCGACCGGTTCCGGCCCGGCCGCGTCGACGAGGTCCGGAGCCGCTACGAGCTCGGAGACCCCTTCGTGATCTGCCCGGGAGCCGTCACCGTCCTCAAGGGCACCCACAACGTCGTCGAGGCGACGAAGGAGTACGCGGAGCTCGCCGAGACGATCTTCATCGGCGACGGGCCGCTCCGCCCCGTCCTCGAGGCGCGCATCGGCTCCCGGGGCCGGTTCCTCGGCTACGTCTCCGACGACGATCGCACCTGGCTCATCAACGCCGCGTCGATCCTCACCGCCGCCCCCGAGAAGCTCGAACATTTCGGGATGATCTACGTCGAGGCGCTCGCCGGCGGCACCGTCCCCATCGCCTACGAGGGAGGCGGGGTGGACTCCATCGTGACCGAAGGCCTCGGGATCCTCACCGAACGGGATCCCCGCGCCCTGGGGCGGGCGATCCGCGACGTGCTCGCCGAGCCCGAGAGGATCGAGGCCTACGCCCTCGCAGGACGGCACGCCGCCGTGGAACGGTACGCCTCGGAGCGCCTGGGACGCCGCTTCGTCTCCTGGCTCGAGGCGCTGGCCGCCTATCGCACCTCCACCCCCACCGAGCAGCGATAACCTGTCCGCCGTGGAAGACCTCGACGTCCGCATCGACGCGGCGATGGACGAGCTCGTCGACGAGCTCGCCCGGCTCGTGGCGATCCCCTCGGTGAGCGCGCCCGGCTTCCCCGCCGAGGAGGTCCGCCGCAGCGCCGAGACCGTCGCCGAGCGCTTCGCCGACGCCGGAGCGGCCGAGACGCGCCTCCTCGAGGCCCCGGACATGCATCCGGCCGTCTACGCCGCGTTCCCCGGGCCGCCCGAGGCTCCGACCGTCCTCCTCTACGCCCACCACGACGTTCAGCCCCCCGGCCCCCTCGAGGCCTGGGAGACGCCGCCGTTCCGGGCCACGATCCGAGGAGGACGCATCCACGGACGGGGCACCGCCGACGACAAGAACGGGATCGTCACCCACCTCGGGGTCGTCCGGGCCTTCGGCGGGCACCCGCCGGTCACCGTCAAGGTCCTCGTCGAAGGCGAAGAGGAGATCGGCTCCCCGAACCTGGGACGGCTCCTCGACGACCACGGGGACCTCCTCGCCGCCGACGTGGTCGTCGTCGCCGACTCCGCGAACTGGCGCCGGGGCGTCCCGGCCCTCACGACCTCCCTCAGGGGCCTCGTCGACTGCCTCGTCGAGGTGCGTACGCTGCGCGCCGGGATCCACTCCGGCCTCTTCGGCGGCCCCGTGCCCGACGCACTCACCGTCCTCGTCCGCCTCCTCGCCTCCCTCCACGACGAGCACGGCGACGTGACGGTGCCGGGACTCGTCGCCGGGGACGCCGACCCCCTCGACCTCGACGAGGACGAGCTGCGAGCCCAGGCCGGCACCGTCGCGGGACTCCGTCTCCTCGGCGAGGGAGCGCTCACCGCCCGGCTGTGGCGTCGGCCGGCCGCGTCGATCCTCGCCGTCGACGCACCCCGGACCGACGAGGCGATCAACCAACTCGTTCCCGTGGCCCGGGCCAAGGTGAGCCTCCGGCTCGCGCCCGGCGACGATCCGGATCGGGCCATGGAGTCCCTCGTCCGGCACCTCGAGGCGGCCACGCCCTGGGGCGCCGAGGTGACGGTCACCCCCGGCGCCCGAGGACGCCCCTTCGAGGCCGCGCCCGACGGCCCCGGGCACCGGGCATTCACCGCGGCGATGACGGCGGCCTACGGCACGCCGCCGGTCGAGATCGGCATGGGGGGATCCATCCCCCTCGTCGCCGCCCTCGAAGAGCATCTCCCCGCCGCGGAGATCCTCCTCGTCGGAGCCGCGGATCCCACGAGCAACCTCCACGGGCCCGACGAGAGCCAGGACCTCGAGGACCTGCGCCGCGCCACCCTCGCCGAGGCCCTCGCCCTCGACGCCCTCGCGTGAGGCGACTCGGGGCGGTGCTCGGCCTCGTCGGCGTCCTCGGGCTCGCCGCGGCCCTCGTCGCGACCACCGAGCCGACCCCCACCGTCCCGGTCGCGCCGTCCCGGCTCGACGCGAAGGCTCCGTCGTCGTCCACCACGACCACCGCCCCGGCTCCCTCGCCGCGGACGCCCCCCGAGGCGGCCTGCGCCCCCTACGGAGACCCGGAGGTCGCGGGGATCGTCGACGAGCCGGGTCTCGTGGAGCTCTCCGGCCTCGCCGCCTCGCGCCGCCGGCCCGGCGTCTTCTGGGCCCACAACGACTCCCGAGGCGATCCCGAGCTCTTCGGGATCACCCTCGACGGCGCGTCCCTCGGCGCCACCCGCCTCGAGGGCGCCCTCGCCTTCGACTGGGAGGACGTCGCCGTGGGCCCCGGTCCCGACGGCGAGCCCTGGGTCTTCGTGGGGGACATCGGGGACAACTTCGGGATCCGCGCCGGCGAGGTCACCGTCTACGCCCTCCCCGAACCGGAGCCGGGAATCGCCGCGGCGAGGGTGACGGCGGTCCTCCGCAGCCGGCTCCCCGGCGGCCCCCACGACGCCGAGGCCCTCTTCGTCGACGTCGACGGAACCCCCTACCTCGTGACGAAGGACCCGGTGCGGGTCTACCGACTCGGCGAGGAGGCGGAGCTCGTCGCCGAACCGTCCGTCGACGCCCCGGTCACCGGGGCGGACGTCTCCTGGGACGGTACCGTCGTCGCCCTCCGCGGCTACGAGACCGCCTGGCTGTGGCCTCGCCGCCGCTCCCTCGCCGAGACCCTCGCCGCGGCACCGTGCCGGATCCCCCTCCCGGACGAACCCCAGGGAGAGGCGATCGCCTTCGCCGGCGACGGCGCGATCGTGACCTCGAGCGAAGGCCGCCGTCCCGAAGTCCACCGGATCCCCCGACGGGAGCTCAGCGGGGGATCCGGGTCCGCTTGAACTCGTTGATCTCGTGGCGATGGACGAGGTCGAGCACCCGCTCGAGCGCGGCGACGTCGTGGCGTTCCATGAGCCGCACGAACACCGCGTCGTCGGCGGCGACGATCGTGGGGACCCCGAAGATCGCCCAGCGTTCGACCGCCTCGGTGTGCTCCCGGGCGAGGGTGCGTCGGGGTGTGCCCTCCTCGACGAGCTCGGCGACGACCCCGGGGTCGACCGAGGCGGCCCGGCAGGCGTCTTCCAACACCGCCGGATCGTCGACGTCCCTCCCCTCGTCGTGGCGGGCCGAGTAGAGGGTGACGTGGAACCTCCCGAACGCGTCGGGGAAGCGGTCCCGTACGGCGACGCTCCACAGGAGCGCCCGAACGCCTCGGGTCTCGGGTGCTCCCGCCGGCCGGTCCCACACCGGCGCGGCTCCCGGTTCGACGTGGCCCTGGCTGAGGGAGAAGGGCCGAAACCGCACCTGCCAGGGGGCGCCGGCCTCGAGGGCCTCGACGGTCGTCTCGTTGACGATCCGGGCGAAGGGACACAGGTAGTCGTAGGTGAGGGCGAAGGCACGTTGCGTCATGGAGGCCATTCAAGCCCACCCGGAACTTCACCGCGCCCTCCGGCCGGCCGATAGAGACCACGATGGCTTCGTTCCGACTCTTCGACCCCGACGACGAGGCACGCATCGTCGCGATCGGCACGGCTGCGGGCGCCGCCCTCGCCGTCGTCACGCTCCTCCTCACCGACGCCCCGCCCGGCTCCTGGCTGCCCGCCGTGGCGGTGAACGTGGCGCTGGGGATCCTCGGGCTCGTCATGCTCCTGACCCGCCGGGCACGGCTCCTGCCGTTCCTCGCGGCCATCGCCGTCGGCGTGGCGATCCTGCCGATCGTCGTCCCCGGCGACTTCGTCGCCGTGGCGGGGATGGCGGTCCTCGCGCCCCTCGCCATGTTGGGCCTCGTCGCCTCCCCCTGGCGTCGGGCGCCCACCGCGGTGTTCGTCGTCGCCTTCGTCGTCGCCACCGCCATCGCCTGGACCTGGCCTCCGAAGCCCTCGACCCTCATCGTCGTCGCCGTGGTCTTGGCGTCGATCGCCTTCGGGACCACCGCCCTCTCCATCGCCATCGACCGCTCCCACCGCATCGCCGCCCGCTTCGAGGCCCTCTTCCGGCATGCGCCGGTGGCCCTCTTCGAGGAGGACTTCTCGGAGGTGCAGGCCCGGCTCGCCGCGCTCCGCGCCGAGGGGGTCACCGACCTCGCCGCCCACCTCGACGCCCACCCCGAGCTCGTCGACGAGCTCGCCGCGTCGATCCGGATCATCGACGCGAACGACGAGGCCACCGCCCTCCTCGGTGCCCCTCGCATCGACCTCGTCGGACCCTTGCGCCCTCGGAGCGACGGGGCCCGTGCCGCCCTCGTCGCCCAGCTCCTCGCCGTCTGGGAGGCTCGGCGGCAGGCGACGATCGCCCTCGACGGCGCGGTCGCCGCCGACGGGCGCCGGTTCGATGCCCTCCTCTACTGGTCGGTGCCGGTCGTCGACGGGGAGCTCGATCTCGCGCACGTGACCGTGGCCCTCGCCGACGTGACCGCCCAGCGGGAGGCCGAGCGCCAGCTCGCGGAAGCCGTCGAGGCCCGCGAAGCCTTCATCGCCACGGTCAGCCACGAGCTCCGCACCCCCCTCACCGTCGTCCTCGGCCTCGCCGAGGAACTCGCCGAGCAGGCGGGGACCCTTCCCCCCGCAGAGACGAGCGAGCTCTCACGGCTCATCGCCGACCAGAGCGCCGAGGTGGCCGCGATCGTCGAGGACCTCCTCGTCGTCGCCCGCGCCGCGACGGGGGCGCTGCGGGTCCTCGAGGAGGAGGTGGACCTCGCCGCCGAGACCCGGGCCGCCCTCGGCCCCGACGACGACTTCCCCTTCGAGGTCCGAGACCCCACCCGGGTCTCGGGCGACCCGATGCGCATCCGCCAGATCGTCCGCAACCTCGTCCAGAACGCTCGGCGCTACGGCGGCGACCGCATCCGGATCGTCGTGGACGGCAACGCCGTGGAGGTCCGCGACGACGGACCTCCCATCGATCCGGCCTTCCGGGAGGTCATGTTCGATCCCTACGTGCGGTCCGACGAACGACGCGCGGTCACCGGCTCCATCGGCCTCGGCCTCTCCGTCTCCCGTCAGCTCGCCGAGGCCATGGGCGGCGAGCTCGTCTACCACCACGACGGGGACGAGGCGATCTTCCGCCTCACCCTCCCCGTCGTCGCGGCGGCGGATCAGCCGAGCGCCGCGGCGAGCGCCCGGGCCACGTAGACCTCGGCGAGGTGGGCCTTGTACTCCTCGGAGCCGTAGAGGTCCTCGAGCACCGTCACCCCTTCGACCGCCCGCCGAGCGGCCGCCTCGATCGCCGAGGCCGAACCGTCGGTGCCGACGATGGCCTCCTCGACCCCGCGGGCCCGGGTCGGCTTCGTCCCCACCCCGGTGAGGGCGACCCGGGCGGCGGTCACCGTCCCGTTCGACCGCTCCACCCACGCCGCGGCGCCGGCGACCGCGTAGTCGCTCCGCCCGCCGCGGCGACCGAGCTTGTCGTAGGCCGAGCCGGTGCCGCCCTTGGGGATGCGCACCTCGACGAGGACCTCGTCGGGTTCGAGCGCCGAGGTGAGGGTGTCGACGAAGAACTCGTCCGCGGGGATCTCCCGGGTGCCGGAGGGACCCTGGGCGACGAGGGTGGCGCCCAGGGCGAGGACCGCGGCGGTCTGGTCCGCGGCGAGGTCGGCGTGGGCGAGGGATCCGCAGGTGGTCCCTCGGTTCCGTACCTGGACGTCGCCGGTGAGGGACGCCGCCGTGGCGAGGGCCGGGGCGTGGGTGCGGACGAGCTCGTTCGCCGCGGTGTCGGCGTGGCGCACGAGGGCACCGATGGCGAGATGGTCGCCGCGGTCCTCGATGGAGTCGAGACCGGGCACCCGCCCGATGTCGACGACCGTCGTCGGGGACAGCAGACGCATCTTCATGAGGGGCAGGAGGCTCATGCCTCCCGCCATGACCTTCGCTCCCTCGGTCGCCCGCAGTGCCTCGACGGCCTCGGCGACGGATCCGACGGCGACGTAGTCGAACTTCCTCGGATACATGGTCATCCCCTCGCCTTCTGGATGGCCTCCCAGACGGCCCTGGGCCGGAGAGGCATGTCGACGTGTTCGATCCCGAGCGGGGCGAGCGCGTCGACGACCGCGTTCACGATCGTCTGCGCCGACCCGATCGTCCCCGCCTCACCGATCCCCTTGACCCCGAGGGGGTTGACGTCGGTGGGCGTCGTCGTCCGATTGAGCTTGAACGACGGGAGGTCCCCCGCCGTGGGCATCGGGTAGTCCATGAGCGCCGCCGACAGGAGGTTGCCGTCCTCGTCGTAGACGGCGTGCTCGAACATCGCCTGTCCGATGCCCTGGGCGATGCCGCCGTGGATCTGGCCGGCCACGATCATCGGGTTCACGACGTTCCCGCAGTCGTCCATCGCCCAGTACTCGAGGATCTCGACGTTGCCCGTGTCCGGGTCGACCTCGACCATGGCGAGGTGAGCGCCGAAGGGCCACGTGGCGTTCGGTGGGCTGAAGACCGCCGTGGCCTCGAGCCCGCCCTCCATGCCCTCGGGGAGGGTGTGGGGCTGGTAGGCCGACGTGGCGATCTCGCCCCAGGTGACCGCCTTGTCGGGCGAGCCGGCCACGTGCGCACCTCCGTCTGCGAAGCGGATGTCCTCGGGGGCGGCCTCGAGGAGGTGGGCGGCGATCTTCGCCGCCTTCGCCCGCACCCGGCTCGCCGCCTCGAAGGCCGCGGTGCCGTCGACGGCGAGGGACCGGGAGCCGAAGGTCCCCACGCCGAAGGGCGACTCGGCGGTGTCGCCGTGGAGCACCTCGATGGCGTCGAGTTCGATGCCGAGCTCCTCGGCGACGATCTGGGACCAGGTGGTCTCGTGGCCCTGGCCGCTGGGACCGGTGCCGATGATCACCGTGCACGTGCCGTCGGGGTTCACCCGAACCACCCCGGAGCCGTTGAAGGCCGACGGCATGCCGTACTCGGACCAGGAGAACCCGAGCCCGGCGAGGGCGGAGGGACCGAAGCCGCAGACCTCCACGTAGGTGCCCAGCCCGACGCCGACGAGCCGACCCTCGGCTCGGGCCTCGTCGCGACGGCGCTTCATCCCCTCGTAGTCGGCCCACTCCAAGAGCGCGTCGAGGTTCCGCGCGTAGTCGCCCGAGTCCATGGTGAGTCCCACCGAGGTCGTCACCGGGAACGCGTCCGGCGGCCAGAAGTTGCGCTTGCGCACCTCGGCGGGATCCATGCCGATCGTCCGGGCGTAGTGGTCGATGATCCGCTCCAGGTAGTAGGCGGCCTCCGGCCGACCGGCGCCCCGGTAGGCGTCGGTGGTCGGGAGGTTCGTCACCACGCAGTGGAGCTCGTAGTGGGTGGGGATGTCGTATTGGCCGGGAGCCACGAAGAGCCCGAGGGCGGGGATCGCCACGGTGAAGTTGTGGCTGTAGGCGCCCATGTCGCAGATGGCCTCGAGCTCGTAGCCGAGGATCTTCCCGTCGCGGGTGCCCACGAGCGTGGCGGTGCCGACCCAGCCCCGTCCCTGGATCGTCGCCACCGCGGCCTCCCGCCGGGTCTCGACGAACCGGACGGGACGTTCGAGCTGCTGGGAGGCGAACGCACAGAGGATGTCCTCGGGGTAGATGTTCAGCTTCGCCCCGAAGCCGCCGCCGACCTCGGGAGCGACGACCCTGACCTTGTTCGACGGCAACCCGAAGATCTTCCCGATCGCCCCGGCGAGGGCGTGGGGGATCTGCGTCGCCGACCAGATCTCGAAGGCGCCGTAGCCGCCGTTCCAGTTGGCGACGGTCACCCGGGGCTCGATCATCGTGGGCAGGAGCCGCTGGTTCGTCATCCGGAGGGAGACGACGACGGTGTCCTCGCGGGCCTTCGCCTCCTCGATCTGGGGCTTCGGATCGACGAGCTCGTCGGTGACCCCGGGCCACCAGTCCTGCCCGTGCCAGGTCAGCAGGACGTTCGACTTGCCCTCGTGGGCCTGCACCTCGTCCCGGAGGGCCTCCTCGAGATCGACGACCGCCGGGAGGGGGTCGTAGTCGACGACGACGAGCTCGGCGGCGTCCTGGGCGACGTAGCGGTCGTCGGCGACGACCATCGCCACCGCCTCACCGACGTGGTGGACCGTGCCGTCGGCGAGGAGGGGACGGAGGGTACCGATCGGAACCTGGGCGGGGACGGGCCCGAGATGGCGGACGTCGTCGATCGTGTAGACGGCGTGGACGCCGTCCATCGCCGCGGCCGCGCTCGTGTCGATCGAGGTGATCCGGGCGTGGGCGAAGGGGCTGCGGACGAAGGCGACGGCGAGCTCACCGGGGAACTTCACGTCGTCGACGTACCTGCCCTTCCCCCGAACGAGGGCCGGGTCTTCCCTGCGGCGGACGATGCCGCCGAGAACGCTCGTCGTGCTCATGCTCCGACCTCCTCCCAGTCGGCGGGGGGCGGCTGCTCACCCCGCAGCTTCGCCGCGGCGTACTGGACGGCGAGGACGATGTTGTGGTAGCCGGTGCACCGGCAGAGGTTGCCCTCGAGGGCGTGGCGGATCTCCGCCTCGGAGGGCGACGGGTTCTCCTCGAGCAGCGCCACCGACGACATGATCATCCCGGGGGTGCAGAAGCCGCACTGGAGACCGTGCCGCTCCCAGAAACCCTCCTGCACCGGATGGAGCTCACCGTCGGCGGCGAGGCCCTCCACCGTGGTGATCTCGGCGCCGTCGGCGGCGACGGCGAGGAACGTGCACGATTTCACCGACCGCCCGTCGACGAGGACCGTGCAGGCCCCGCAGTAGCTGGTGTCGCATCCCACGTGGGTACCGGTGAGACCGAGGTCCTCCCGGAGGAAGTGGACGAGGAGCGTTCTCGGCTCCACGTCCCGTTCGTACCTCGTCCCGTTCACGGTGACGGAGATCTTCACGTCCGCCTCCCTCCATCGATCGGCGCGCGCGGGCCCTCCCGCGTTCGAACTCGACTCCAATCTACGCGCCGGAGTGGGCGCCGCGGCGGGGAGATCTAACCCTGGTTTTCGCGACCTCCGAAGAGCCGCCGCAGCCAGCGGACCACCGTGGCCCAGAGGGACGACCACAAGAGCGAGAGGCCCCGGACCTCCCCGGCGGAGACCGCGGCGGCCTCCTCGGGAGTGGCCGCGGCGAGCTTCGTCTCGATGCAGTCGACGAACTCGCCGATGAGCCGCCTCGACATCTCCTTGATGAGGCCGGTGCGCCCGAACTGGGCGGCGGCTCCCGACAGGGTGACGTCGGCGTCGACCCGCACCTCGGTGCCGCCGTCGACCGGCACGAGCGCGTAGCGCATCTCGACGCGGCCCTGGCTCCCGCCTCGACGGTCGACCCCCCGCCCCTTCACCGTACCGGTCCGGTTCGCCTCGTCGGTCTCCACCGTGGCCGAGCCCTCGAACGTGGCGGTCATCGGTCCCAGCTTCACGGTGACCTTCCCCTCGTAGCCGCCGTCGTCGGTGCGGCCGGTGAGCTCCGCCCCGGGGAGGCACTCGGCGAGCCGCTCGACGTCCTGGAAGAGGCCCCAGACCTCCTCGAGGTCCCGGGCGACGCTGAACGACTCCTCGATCTTCACGGCGACCTCCTCAGTCGGTCCCGGGCTCGGGTCCCCGCTGCCGATGGATCCGTCCCTCGACGCCCCGCAGCGACAGGCCGGTACCGTGACCGTATCGGACCTGGACGACCTCCGCCAGGATCGACACCGCGGTCTCCGCCGGCGTCTCGGCGCCGATGTCGATCCCGATCGGACCATGGATCCGCTCGAGCTCCTCGTCGGACCATCCCTCTCCGCGCAGGCGTTCGAGCCTCGCCCGGTGAGTTCGGCGGGAACCCATCGCGCCGATGTAGCGGACCGGCGAGGTGCGGAGCGCCGGGAAGAGCGGCTTCTCGAAGCGGGCGTCGTGGCTGAGGATCGCCACGTAGGTGCGGCGGTCGAGGGGAACCTCCCCGAGCACCGCGTCGGGCCAGCCGACGACGATCCGGTCGGCCTCGGGGAACCGTTCCCGGGTCGCCCAGGCCTCCCGGGCGTCGGCGACGATCACCCGGAAGCCGAGTTCCTTCGCCATCCTCGTCAGGGGCTGGGCGACGTGACCGGCGCCGAAGACGAGGAGCACCGGCGGCGGGGCGATCGTCTCGATGAACACCCGGCGTTCCCCGTAGGCGAGGGCCTGGGAACGCTCCCGCTCCATGAGCGTCCGGGCGTCGGCCACCACCGCGTCGGCGAGATCGTCCGGGAGGCTCCCGGCCACGACGCCCTCGTCGACGTCGATCACCGCCTTCGCCCCGGCGTCCGGCCCCTCGATGACCGTGGCGATCGCCCCGAGGCGTTCGGCCTCCTCGAGGCGTCGGACGGCGTCGAGTACCTCCCTCACCATCGTTCGATGAAGACCTCGATCGTGCCGCCGCAGGTGAGGCCGACTTCGAAGGCGTCCTCGTCGGCGATGCCGTAGGTGACGAGACGGGGCTCCCCGGAGGCGATCACCTCCTGGGCGTGGAGCGCCACGTCGTTCTCCACACAGCCGCCGCTCACCGACCCCTCCATCTCTCCGGAGGAGGAGACGAGCAGCTTGGCCCCTTCCCCACGCGGCGCCGATCCCTTGACCGAGACGACGGTGGCCGCCGCGACCTGCTTGCCCTCCGCCGTCCAACGGTCGTAGATGTCGAGTAGCTCACGCATGCGACCGATGGTAGCCCTCGACCTCCCACCGACGCCGGGCCGCACCCGTCCGATCGGACGCCGCCCGGCGCGCGGGGATCGACTCCAAGAGCGCGACGACCTCTCGGAGATCCCCGAGGGTCCCGGCGGCGAGGAGATGGTCGACGTGGGGGAGGACCGCCCGCATCCCCCGGGTCTCGGGCGAGAAGCCGGGGCGTCCGGCGAGGGGATTCAGCCAGATCACGCGGTGGACGGACCGGGCGAGGCGGCCCGCCTCGACGGCGAGGAGGTCGGGGTCGCCGGTGTCCCAGCCGTCGGAGACGACGAGGACGATCGCCCCACCGCGGGTGACCCGGCGCGACCAGTGCCGGTTGAAGGCGGCGAAGGCCTCGCCGATCCTCGTCCCCCCGGACCAGTCCTCCACCACGGTCGCCGCGGCGGCGAGCGCCTCGGCCGGGCTGCGACGGCGCATCTGCCGGGTGATGCGGGTGAGGCGGGTGGCGAAGACGAAGGCCTCCACCCGACCGAGGCGTCCCTGGGCGGCGTGGACGAAGTGGAGGATCATCTCGGTGTAGCGCTCCATCGAGCCGGAGACGTCGGCGAGGACGACGAGGGGTCGACGCCGGATGCGCCGCACTCGCCAGGCGAGGGGTACGAGATCGCCCTCGGGACCGGTGAGCCGACGGAGGGTGCGTCGGAGGTCGGGACGAGCCCCCGCCCGCGCCGGCCGCCACCGGCGGGAGGGCGTGTCGGCGGGTCGCCACAGCATCCCCGCGATGAGCCGACGCACCTCCTCGGCCTCCGCCGGACCGAGGTCCCCGAAGTCGCGGGTGGCGAGCCGCTCGGCGTAGGAGCCGCCCCGCACCTCCTCGAGGCCGAGCTCGTCGTCGAGCTCCGGCGCCGCCTCGGCGAGGACGGGCACGACGCCGCGGAGGGGCTCGGCCCGTCTCGTCGCCGACGCCTCCGGGGCCGGGGACCTTTCTCCGGCCCCGAAGAAGCGCTCGAAGACGCGCTCGAAGACCGGCAGCTCGGCGGGACGGACCACGGTGACGGCCCGGAGCGCGGCGCGGAGGTCCTCCCGATCGTCGAACCCGACCGCCTCGATCGCCTCGACGACCGCCGCGGCGGTCGCCGGCCCCACTCGGAGACCCTCGGCCCGGAGGGCCCGCACGAACCCGACGAGGTTCGCCGGGAGGGCCGTCGTCATCCGACGATCTCGGCCACGCCGAGGCGCCGGACGTGCTCGACGTCCTCCTGGTACTTCAAGACCACCCCGAGGGTCTCCTCGGCGACCTCGGCGGTGAGATCCTCGGCGCCGAGGATCTCGAGCGCCCGAGCCCAGTCGAGGGTCTCGGCCACCCCGGGGGGCTTGAAGAGGTCGAGGGCCCGGAGCCGCTGCATGGCCTCGGCGAGCCGCTCGGCGAGACGTCCGTCCACCTCCGGGATCTTCTGGTGGAGGATCGCCACCTCCCGCTCGAAGGTCGGATAGTCGATCCAGTGGTAGATGCACCGGCGCTTCAAGGCGTCGTGGATCTCCCGGGTCCGGTTCGAGGTGATGACGACGACCGGCGGCACCTCGGCCTTCACCGTCTCGACCTCGGGGATCGTCACCTGGAAGTCGGAGAGCAGCTCGAGGAGGTAGGCCTCGAACTCCTCGTCGGCGCGGTCCAGCTCGTCGATGAGCAGCACCGGGCGGCGCCCTTCGGCGGCCGATTCGATCGCCCGGAGCAGCGGCCGGGCGACGAGATAGTCGCGGCTCATGATGTCGGCGACCTCGAGCCGATCCGAGGAGGCCTCGAGGAGCCGGATGGCGAGCATCTGGCGGGCGTAGTCCCATTCGTAGAGCGCGTGGGAGACGTCGAGTCCCTCGTAGCACTGGAGCCGGATGAGCTCCTCGTCGAGGATCGAGGCGAGGACCTTCGCCACTTCGGTCTTGCCGACGCCGGCCTCACCCTCGAGGAAGAGGGGACGTCCCATCTGGAGGGCGAGGTGGATCGCGACCGCGAGGGAACGGTCCGCGACGTAGCGCTCGGCCTCGAGGGCCCGGCGCACCTCCTCGACGGAACCGGGGATCACGATGCGGAGGGTATCAGCCGACGACGCGAGGGCGTCGCCTCAGATGGCGGCCGGTCGATAGGGGAGGTATTCCGGATACCACCGTTCCGCGGCGATGGCCTCGGTGAGATCGTCGACGGGGTCGGCGAGGCCCTCGGCGACGGCCTGGGCGGCGACGGCCCGGGCCACGGCCTCCGAGACGCTCCGCACCTCGGCCACGTCGGGGAAGAGCTGTCCCTCGGCGACCCGCTCGGCGGGAACCTGGTCGGCGAGGGCCTTCGCCGCGGCGAGGAACATCCCGTCGCTCACCCGCCGTGCCCGCACGGTGAGGACCCCGAGCCCGACCCCGGGGAAGACGAAGACGTTGTTCGCCTGCCCGATCCGGTGCACCCTGCCGTCGTACTCGACGGGAGGGAAGGGGCTGCCCGTGGCCACGATCGCCCGACCGTCGCTCCACCGCAGGGCGTTCGCCGGGGTGACCTCGGCGTGGGAGGTCGGGTTCGACAGGGGCATGATCACGGGACGATCGGCGCGGCTCGCGAGCTCCCGGACGACCTCCTCGGTGAAGAGCCCGCCCCGGCCCGACACCCCGATGAGCACGGTGGCCTTCGTGTTCCGGATCACGTCGACGAGGTCGGGAGGTCGGCTCCGGCAGTCCCAGCCCTCGACGACGGCCGCGGGCACCGCGGCCCGGCGCTTGATGTCGGAGAGGTCGGGGGCGTCGTCGGTGAGGAGTCCCCGCGAGTCGAGGACGAAGATGCGACGGGCGGCCTCTCCGGGGTCGAGCCCATCGTCGACCATCGCCGCGACGAGCTGTTCGCGGATCCCCACCCCGGCCGAACCCGCCCCTGCGATCACCACGACCTGGTCCCCGAGGGGCCGCCCGAGCTCACGGGTGGCCACGAGGAGCCCGGCGACCACCATCGCCGCGGTCCCCTGGATGTCGTCGTTGAAGGAGGCGACGACGTCCCGATAGCGGTGGAGGATGTCGAAGCTCGTCCGGTTCGCGAAGTCCTCCCACTGGACGAGGGCGTCGGGGAAGACCTCCCGCACCGCGGCGACGAACTCGTCGACGAGCTCGTCGTACTCGGGTCCCCGGAGCCGAGGCTCCCGGTACCCGAGATAGAGCGGATCGGCGAGGAGCTCGGCGTTGTTCGTCCCCACGTCGAGCGAGATCGGGATGCATCGGGCCGGATGGATCCCGGCCGCGGCGGTGTAGAGGGCGAGCTTGCCGATGGGGATCCCCATGCCGCCGGCACCCTGATCGCCGATCCCGAGGATGCGCTCGTTGTCGGTGACGACGATCACGGGCGGTTCGAGGACGGGACGGGCGAGGAGGAGCTCGGCGATGCGCCCTCGATCCCGCGGCGTGATGTAGAGACCGTGGGCCCGCCGGTAGATGCGACTCCAGTACCGGCAGGCCTTGGCGACCGTCGGGGTGTAGACGATCGGCATGACCTCCTCGAGGTGCTCGAGGAGGTAGCGGTAGAAGAGGGTCTCGTTGCGATCCATGAGGCCGTTGAGGTAGATGTTGCGCTCGAGGTCGCCGGCCTTCTGCTCGTACTGGGTGCGGACCCGTAGGAGCTGTTCGTCGAGGGTGGCGACGTGGTCGGGAAGGAGCCCCCGGAGCCCGAAGGCCTCCCGTTCCTCCCTCGTGAAGGCCGCGCCCTTGTTGAGGAACGGATCGTTGAGGAGATCGACGCCGCGGCGGGCCACGGCGAGGTAGGGCTCGCCGGTGACGTGGTCGACGAGGAACCGGAAGTTCATCTCGGTGGATCGGATCGCATCGCCGAGGAAGCCTAGAACGCCGGCACCGGGGCACCGCCGCGCCGAGGGGCTCGCCGGGTCCGGTAGCGTTCCCCGACGTGGAGGCCCTACGAAGCTGGATCGCCCGGCGGAGCTCGAGTCGAGGAACCGCGAGTTTCCTCCTCGCTTCCCTCGTCCTCGGCGTCCTCGTCGGGTTCGGCGCCGCGGCCCTCGTCGGCGCGATCGAGCTCGTGCGACGTCTCGTCGACCTCGCCGACGACGTCGTCCCCCGCCCGTGGTTGTTCGTCGTCTCGGTCCCCGTCGGCATGCTCGTCTCGTGGCTCCTCGACCGTCGCTTCGGCCCGGGCGTGGCCGGCGGCGGCGTCTCCGAGGTGATGACCGGACTCACCCTGGAATCGGGCTACCTGCCGACCCGCCTCGTCCCCACGAAGATCGCCGCCACCGCGGCGACGATCGGCTCCGGCGGCTCGGGCGGCCGGGAGGGCCCGATCGTGCTCATCGGCGGCGCCATCGGCTCGTCCTTCGCCCGCTACACCCGGTTCGGTCAGGATCAGATCCGGAGCCTCGTCGCCGCGGGCGCCGGGGCGGGCATCGGGGCGAGCTTCAACGCGCCGATCGCCGGGATGCTCTTCGCCATGGAGGTCGTCCTCCAGAGCTTCGCCGTCCGCCACCTCAACGCCGTCGTCGTCGTCTCGGTGGCCGCGGCGGTCACGGCCCAGCGGATCGTCGGCGACGAGCCCTTCCTCCGGGCCCCGCCCCATCGCCTCGAGGATCCCCGCCAGCTCGTCCTCTTCGCCCTCCTCGGACTCCTCGCCGTCGTCTTCGGCTACCTGTTCCTCAGGGTCCTCCGGGCCACCGAGCGCCTCGAGCTGCCACCCCGGGTACCCCAGGTGCTCCGCCCCCTCCTCGCCGGGGTGGTCGTCGGACTCCTCGGTGCCGTGCTCGCCGCCGGCTCCACGGAGGTGCCCCCGACCCTCGGCACCGGCCAGGAGTTCCTCGGCAGCCTCCTCCGCCTCGAGACCGCAGGGGAGTTCGCCTGGTGGACGCTCTTCCTCATCGCCGCGATGAAGGCGGTCACCGCCGCGATCACCCACGGGTCGGGTGGCAGCGTCGGCTCGTTCATGCCGTCGATGGTCGTCGGCGGCGCCATCGGCGCCGGGTTCGCTCAGGCCGTCGCCCCCTTCTGGACCGCCTCGGAGATCAACGTCGGCGCCTTCGCCGTCGTCGGCATGGCCGCCACCCTCGCCGTCGTCGCCCGGGCCCCCATGACGTCGATCATCCTCGTCTTCGAGATCACCGGGAACTACGAGCTCGTCCTGCCCCTCATGCTCGCCACCGTCGCGGCGACGGTCCTCGCCGACCGCGTCCATCCCGACAACGCCTACCAGATGTCCCTCAAGGACAAGGGGATCCACCTCCCCAAGAGCGAGGACATCGACCTCCTCGACACCGTCACCGTCGGCGACGCGATGTCCCAGGTCCCCGCCGTCGCTCCGTCGATGACCCTCGCCGAGCTCGCCCGGCTCCTCGAGGCGGGCCACCACCACGGCCTACCCGTCGTGGAGGACGGCCGGCTCGTCGGCATCGTGACCCTCACCGACATCGAGCGCTTCGGCGGACCCCGCGAGGACGTCTCGGTCGGCGAGGCGATGACCCCGGACCCGATCACCGTGACGCCCTCGATGCCGGTCTCCGCGGCCCTGGCGAGGATGGCCTCCCTCGGCATCGGCCGCATGCCGGTGGTGGACGAGCACGACCCGAGACGCCTCCTCGGCATGTTCCGTCGCGAGTCGGTGGTCCGGGCCTACCACCACGCCCTCGGCACGACGATCGGACGGGAGCTCTACCGAGAGCGGGTACGGTTGCGGCGTCAACCCGGCACCGCCTTCTTCGAGATCCCCATCCGTCGCGGCTCGCCGCTCGCCGGCCGTGCCGTCCGGGAGATCCGCTGGCCCGACGGCTCCACCCTCGTGTCGGTCCGCCGAGGCGCGTCGGTGATCATCCCCCACGGCTCGACGCTCCTCCACGTCGGCGACGTCCTCACCCTCTTCGGGACCGGCGAAGCCCGCGAGGAGGTGGCGGCGATGGCCGAACCGTCGCACGACCGCACCGGCGAGTGGCTCCTGACCCCCGACGAGCCGGGATGAACGACCTCGATCTTTGGTGTCGCCCCCGACCGGCCGATAGATTCCCGCCATGAACGAACGCAGGCCGGTGCTCCCGGTGATCCTCTCGGGCGGGTTCGGCACCCGCCTGTGGCCCGCCTCCCGCAGGCGTCGACCCAAGCAGCTCCTCCCCCTCGTCGACGACCGCACCCTGCTGCGAGCCACCGCCGAGCGGGTACGCGGCGACGAGTTCCTCCCCCCGGTGGTCGTCTGCAACGCCGACCACGCCCTGCCGATCCGCCGGGAGCTCGAGGCCGCAGGCGTCCCCGGCGCCGAACTCGTCCTCGAGCCCGTGGCCCGGAACACCGCCCCCGCGGTCGCGGCGGCGGCCTGCCACGTTCTCGGTCGCGGCGACGACCCCCTGCTCCTCGTCCTCCCCGCCGACCACGTGATCGCCGACGTCGCCGCGTTCGGTGAGGCGGTCGCCCTCGCCGTCCCCCACGCCGGACGCGGGCACCTCATGACCTTCGGGGCCCGCCCCACCCGTCCCGAGACGGGCTACGGCTACATCCAGGTCGGCGAACCCCTCGACGGCGGACCGGTGCGGAGGATCGAGCGCTTCGTGGAGAAGCCCGACCGGGAGACCGCCGAACGCTTCCTCGCCGAGGGCGCCTACCTGTGGAACTCGGGCATGTTCCTCTTCGGGGCGTCCCGGTACCTCGAGGAGCTCGAGCGGTTCGAACCGGAGATCGTCGCCGCGGTGCGCCGTGCCGTCGACCGAGGCACGACCGTCGAGGGCGTCGCGCTCGACCCGGAGGCCTTCGCCGAGGCGCCGTCGACGTCGGTCGACTACGCGGTCATGGAGCGCACCCGGTCCGGTGCCGTCGTTCCCTTCGACGCCGGGTGGAGCGACGTCGGATCCTGGGAGGCCCTCTGGGAGCTCGGTCCCCGAGACGAGCACGACAACGTCCTCCTCGGCGACGTCGTCGCCCTCGACACCAAGGGCAGCTACGTGCGGTCCGGCGGCAGGCTCGTGGCCACCGTCGGCCTCGAGGACGCGGTCGTCGTCGACACCGCCGACGCGATCCTCGTGACGACTCGGGATCGGGCCCAGGACGTCAAGCGGCTCGTGGACGAGCTCGCGGCGCGGCGACGGGAGGAAGTGGAGACCGACGGCAGCGAGGAGCGGCCCTGGGGACGGTTCACGACCCTCGCCCGGGGCCCCGGCTTCCGGGTGCTGCGCCTCTGGCTCGTGCCCGGCGGTAAGACCTCGGTCAAGTCGCACGAGCACCGTTCCGAATACTGGATCGTGATCCGGGGGACCGCCCGGGTCCGGGTCGGGGAGGTGACCCGGCTCCTCCCGCCGGGGGAGTCGGTCTTCGTGCCGGTGGGCCAGCTCCACCGGTTGGAGAACCCCGACTCCCGCGAGACCTTGGAGGTCGTCGAGGTGGACGTGGGCAGCTACGTGGGCGAAGACGACATCCGCCGGTTCATCGACGCGTACGGGCGGGCGGAGCGACGGGGATGATCGTCGGGATCGTCGCCGGGGCGGTCGCCTTCGTCGTCGTGCTCGTGGTCGTCGCCCGGGCGACGAAACGCCAACGCGACCTCGCCCGCAAGAGCCTCGAAGAGGAGAAGGCGAAGATCGGCCGGTGGGACATCATGGCCCTCGTCGACGAGGAGGTCCGCGAGTTGGGACTCGCCGACATCCCCGGGGCCGAGGGGATCGGACCGGCGGTGCTCCTCAAGGTGTGGCACCGGGACGTGGCGATCCGCCGCGCCTGCCCCGACCCGGCGCGGCTCCGCTACGTCGTCGCCGACGACGCGCCCGCCGAGCCCGACGTGGACCACGTCCGACTCGACTTCGAGGACTCGGGGGGGTCGGCCACCCCGAGCTGATCGAGGACGAAGGCGAGGACGAAGGCCTCGTCCTCCCAACGGCCGTAGCGACCCGACCGGGAGAAGTGACCGGCTCCCATCTCCGTCTTCAGGAGGATCGGCGCCGAGCCGGTGGTCGTCGCGCGGATCTTCGCCACCCACTTCGCCGGCTCCCAGTACCCGACCCGGGGGTCGTTGAGCCCGGCGGTGACGAGCATCGCCGGGTAGTCGACGGGGGCGACGTTCTCGTAGGGCGCGTAGGCCCGCATCCACCGGTACTGGTCGGGATCGTGGGGATCGCCCCACTCCTCCCACTCGACCACGGTGAGGGGCAGGGTCTCGTCGAGCATGGTGTTGACGACGTCGACGAAGGGCACCTCGGCGACGACGACCCGGAACCGAGACGGGTCCATGGCGAGGGCGGCGCCGACGGTGAGCCCTCCGGCCGACGCCCCCCTGACGGCGATCCGTCGGGCATCGACGAGCTCCGCCCCGAGCCGCTCGACGACGGCGAGGAGATCCGTGAAGGTGTTCCTCTTCGTCGCCATCCGGCCTTCGAGGTGCCAACGCTTCCCCAGCTCGCCGCCGCCACGGACGTGGGCGATGGCGAAGACGACCCCGCGGTCGAGGAGACCGAGCCGGGTGACCGAGAACCGCGGCGCCACCGACGCCTCGTAGGCGCCGTAGGCGTAGACGAGCGCGGGCGCCGAACCGTCGAGGGGCGTGTCGCGTCGGTGGACGAGGGTGACGGGGATCCGTCGCCCGTCCGACGCCTCGATCCGAAGGGCGACGGCCCGGTACTCGTCGAGATCCACCCCGGGGACGGCCGTCCGCTTCAGGAGCGTCCAGGTCCCCTCGACGACGTCGTAGTCGTAGATCGACGGTGGGAGCACCGGGGATTCGATCCGGAGCCGGAGCGCTCGGGTGTCGTACTCGAGGTTCCGATCCGGGTCGAGCTGGTAGACCTCGGTGGGGAAGTCGACCCGGCGGGGCTCGCCGTCGTCCCGCAGGATCCAGGCGGCGGCCCGTCCGTCGACCCGGCCCCAGACGACGACGTGACCGGCGAAGGCGTCGACGGCGGCGAGCTTCCGCTCCGGGTCGTGAGGGAGGATCTCCTCGGCGGCTCCACCTCCGACCGGGACGGTGAGGAGTCGTCCCTCGACCGCGTCGTCGTCGGTCACGACCCAGAACCGATCGCCCCGATGGTCGATCCCGTACTCGACGTCCGGGGTCCGTCCCAGCACCGACCGAGGCCGAGCCTCCGGGTCCGTGGTGGGGACGACGAACACCTCGGAGGTCGTCGCCGAGGTCGCTTCGATGAGGACGAAGGCCCCGCTCCGGGTCCGGGTCACCCGGAGGTAGAACCGCTCGTCCTCCTCCTCGTAGACGAGCACGTCCTCGGCCGGATCGGTGCCCACCCGATGCCGCCACACCTGGTGGGGCCGCATCGCCTCGTCGGGCACGGTGTAGAAGAGCCACGGACCCGCCCAGGCGGTACCGCCGGCGGTGACGGGGATGCGGTCGGGGAGCTCCTCGGGCGTCCCGGCGACCCGGATGCGGAGCTCGTAGCGCTCCGACCCGTCGAAGTCGACGCCGTAGGCGACGAGGGCATGGTCGGGGGCGACGTCGTAGGAACCGAGCCGGAAGTACTCGTGGCCGGCGGCGAGCTCGTTCTCGTCGAGGAGCACCTCGAGGGGACCGTCGGGTGCCCCCCGCATCCGAACCCAGATCCGATAGGGTCGCCCCGCCTCGGTGCGGCTCGCATACCACCAGGGGCCGCGGCGGGCCGGCACGTCGAGGTCGTCCTCGACGGTGCGAGCCCGAAACTCCTCGTAGAGCTCCCGGCGGAGGGGCTCGAGGTGGGCGGTCCGGGCGGCGGCGTAGGCGTTCTCGGCGTCGAGGTGGGCGAGGACCTCGGGGTCGTCCCGGTCGCGCAACCACGCGTAGGGATCTTCGACGACCTCCCCGTGGAGGACGCGCACGGTGGGCCGGCGGGGAGCGCGGGGAGCTTCCACCGTCGGGAAGCTAGCCCCCGACGGTCGGGTAGCGTGGCCCGACGATGTTCGAGTTCGCCGTCACGTCGCTGCTGTCGTTCCTCGTGATCATGGATCCCCTCGGTCTCGCGCCGCTCTTCGTGTCGATCGCCGGGGACCGTGAGCCGTCGGAGCGTCGTCGGATCGCGAGCCGGGCCGTGGCCATCGCCGGGGGGATCCTCGTGGCCTTCGGCACCGTCGGGGGCGGCGTCCTCCAGTACCTCGGGATCTCGATCGAGGCGGTGCAGATCGCCGGCGGGATCCTCCTGTTCAAGCTCGCCTTCGACATGATCCTGGCGAGCCGACGACGGACCACCCCCGACGAGCTCGACGAGGCCCAGCGTCGGGAGGACGTCACCGTCTTCCCCCTCGCGATCCCCCTCCTGGCGGGACCTGGAGCCTTCGCGACGATCCTCGTCCTCCTCACCCGAGCGGGAGGTCGTCCCGCCTACGTGGCGATCGTCTACGGGGCCGCCGCCGTCGTGCTCGCCACGACCTGGGTGTTCCTCCGTCTCGCCGACCGGGTCACCGATCGCCTCGGCAACACCGGGGTCAACGTCGTCACGAGGATCCTCGGACTCCTCCTCGCCGCCCTCGCCGTGCAGCTCGTCGCCGACGGCGTGCGAGGGCTCTGGCCGAGGTGACCTAGCCTTGCGGGCCATGGCCAAGGTCGTCGCGGTGTTCGGAGCGTCGAAGGCCGACCCCGAGTCGGCCCTCTACGAAGCGGGACGACGCCTGGGTCGGCTCCTCGCCGAAGCCGGCTACGAGGTGGCCACCGGCGGCTACGGGGGGCTCATGGAGGCGGTGTCCCGGGGCGCCGCGGAGGCGGGCGGCACGGTGATCGGCGTCACCGCGCCCACGGTGTTCCCCGACCGCGAGGGACCGAACGTCCACGTGACCGT
>DRQR01000041.1 GCA_011371355.1 Actinomycetota bacterium | reverse complement strand
TGTTCCGTGGCCGCATGCATCCGGTGGAGATGGCCGATCGTCTCGTCCGTCAGGTGGATTTCCTCCGCACCGAGGGGGTGGCCGGGCCGGAGGTGCCGAACGTCCTCTCGGTGGCGGTGCATCCCGCCGACCTCGATCCCGAGCTCGACGTGGGCGCCCTCGCGGAGGAGCTCGCCCACGCCGTCGCCGAGACCGCCCGTCGTCGGGGATGGCGTACCGGAGGCCCCGTCGAGGTCGAGATCGTCCCGGACCCTGAGACCCCCCGCGGCTTCCTCGAGGCCCGGGGCGAGCGACGGCCGGGCCGGCTCCCGGCCTGGGGGCAGCTCGTGGCCCACGACGGTCGCCTCGTCCTCTCCCTGCGCGACAACCGGGTCGTCGTGGGACGGGCCCTCGACGCCGACGTCGTCGTGCCCGACCCGGCGGTCTCGCGCCGGCACGCCGTCGTCGCCCGCGACGCCGAGGGCATCCACCTCGTGGATCTCGGCTCGGCGAACGGGACCTTCCTCAACGGACGGCGGGTGGAGGAGGCGACCCGGGTGGTGCCGGGAGACGAGATCGCCTTCGGTCGTCGTCGCTTCGTCCTGCGGATGGCCGGCTGATGCCCGCGCTCTTCCTCAACCTCCTCAAGGTCTTGTTCATCGTCCTGCTCTACGCGTTCCTGTGGCAGGTCGCCCGGGCCATCCGGGCGAGCCTCGGGCCGGTGGGCGCCGGGGGGAGGAGACCGCCGAGCGAGGTCGTGGTGATCCGTGGCGAGAAGGGCCGAGGCGAGCGGGTGAAGCTCCGGGCCGGGGGACACGTGATCGGTCGCGCCGCCGAGGCGGACATCCCCATCGACGACCCCTACGCGTCGGAGTTCCACGCCAGGGTGGCCCTCGTCGACGGACGGGCCCTCGTCACCGACCTCGGATCGACGAACGGCACCTACGTGAACGGCCGCCGACTCGGCCAGGCCCCCACTCCCCTCGAGAAGGGCGATACCGTGCAGATCGGCAAGACGATCCTCGAGGTGCGATGAAGTACGTGTGGGCCTCCGGCACCGACAAGGGCAAGCTGCGCGACGCCAACGAGGACGTCGTCTTCCCCGACGTCGCCGGCTCCGGACCGGGGCCGCTGCTCGCCGGCGTCGCCGACGGGATGGGGGGACACGTCGCCGGGGAGGTGGCCTCCACGGTGGCGATGGAGACGGCGACCCGTCCGGGCGACGAGTCGCCGGCCGAGCGGGTGCGGCTCGCCAACGAGGCGGTCCTCCAGGCCGCCGCGGAACGCCCCCGGCTCCAGGGGATGGGCACCACCATGACCCTGGGGCGGTTCCTCCCCGACGGGACTTTGGAGCTCGGCCACGTCGGCGACTCCCGCGCCTACCTGCTGCGCGGCGACGAGCTCGAGCAGCTCACCACCGACCACACCGTCGTCGAGGAGCTCGTCGGGCTCGGCAGGATCACGAGGGAAGAGGCCGCGCAGCATCCCCGCCGGCACCTCCTGACGAGGTCCCTCGGGCTCGGTGAGGTGGAGGTCGACGAGGTCGTCACCGACGTCCGTCCCGGAGACCGCGTGCTCGTGTGCTCCGACGGACTCACCGAGATGGTCCCCGACGACGAGATCCGACGGCTTCTCGCCGAAGCTCCGGATCCGGAGGCGGCGGTGTGGACCCTCATCGAGGCGGCGAACGCCGCCGGCGGCGTCGACAACGTCTCGGTCGTCGTCGTCGACGTCCGGCCATGAGCCGCCCCGTGGAGGCGGTGCTCGTCGCCGCCGCCTGTGTCGTCGCCGCGTTGGGGGTCGCCACGGTGCGGTTCGCCTCGGGCTCGTGGCTCGACGCCCAGGTGTTCGCCACCCTCGCCGCCTTCGGCGTCGCCTTCGGGGGTCTCCACCTCGCCGTGCTGCGGTGGGCGCCGGGCGCCGACCAGCTCCTCCTCCCCCTCACCGGGTTCCTCGCCGCGATCGGGTTCGCCGAGGTGTTCCGCATCGACCCGGAGCTCGCGAACATCCAGCGATGGTCGCTCCTCGTCGCCGCGGCGGCGGGTGCCGTCGTGCTGCGGCTGCTCCGCCGGGAGGGGCTCGGGGCGCTGCGTCGCTACCGCTACCTGTTCCTCGCCGGCGCGGTCCTCCTCCTCCTGCTGCCGTTGCTGCCGGAGAGCTGGCCGATCCACGGGGCCACCGTGAACGGCTCCCGGCTGTGGGTGCGGGCCCGGATCCCCGGCCTGAGTCGAGCCCTCAGCTTCCAGCCCGGTGAGCTGGCGAAGGTCTTCCTCGTCGTCTTCCTCGCCTCCTACCTCGCCGACCGTGCCCCGGCGATGGCCGTCACCGACCGCAGGCTGGGACCCCTCCGGCTGCCCGAACCCCGGCATCTCGCCCCGGTGGTGGTGGCCGCGGGGGCGGCATTCCTCGTCCTCGTCTACCAGCGGGACCTCGGAGCCTCCCTCGTGATCTTCGCGCTGTTCGTCACCATGCTCTACGCGGCGACGGGACGCGCGATCTACCTCGGGCTGGGCGCGGGGCTCACGGTCGTCGGCGGGGTCGTCGGCTACGTGGCCTTCGCGCACGTTCGCCGCCGGGTGGCCGGGTGGCTCTGGCCCTTCGCCGACTACTTCGACACCGGCTACCAGGTGGCCCAGGGGCTCTTCGCCCTCGGGAGCGGCAGCCTCACCGGTGCGGGCCTCGGGCTGGGCCGGCCCGACCTCATCCCGGCGGCGACGACGGACTACATCTACGCGGCGATCGGCGAGGAGCTCGGTCTCGCCGGCACCGTCGCGGTGCTCACCGCCTTCGCCCTCTGGGTGGCCGTGGGCTTCGGGATCGCCCTCCGGTCGAAGGACCGGTTCCGGAAGTTCTTCGCCACCGGCTTGACGACCCTCGTCGGGCTCCAGTCGGCGGTGATCGTCGCCGGGGTCCTCCGCCTCTTCCCCGTCACCGGCGTCACCCTCCCCTTCCTCTCCTACGGCGGGTCGTCCCTGCTCGCCTCGATGATCGCCGTCGTGCTCCTCGCCCGCGTCTCCCACGAGGAGCGGCCGTGAACGACCCGATCCGTCGCCTCGCCTACGGCATCCTCACGCTCTTCCTCGTCCTCGCCGTGGCGACGACCTGGACGCAGGCCGTCGTGGGCCCCGACTACCGGGACGACCCGCGCAACGTGCGGCTCATGGCCTTTCGCATCGGACGGGAGCGGGGGGTGATCGTCACCAGGGACGGCACCGTGGTGGCCGTCTCGGAACCGGCTCCCGACGAGCCCCGGGCGTTCCGGCGCGTCTACCCCGAAGGGGAGGTCTACGCCCATCTCGTCGGCTACGTCTCGGTGCTCTTCGACGCCGCGGGGTTGGAGGCCGCCCGGGGCCGGGACCTCGTCTCGAACCGAGGCAACACGATCTCGGGGGTCCTCGGGGTGCTCTTCGGCGACGATCCCCGACCTCGGGGGCTGCTGCTCACCGTGGACGACACCCTGCAGCGAGCCGCCCGCGACGCCCTGGGGGACCA
>DRQR01000040.1 GCA_011371355.1 Actinomycetota bacterium | reverse complement strand
GGCGGCGACCCGGTCGGGGTGGGCGAGGGCGGCGCGGAGGGACAGGTAGCCGCCCTGGGACATCCCGATGAACGCGGCCCGGTCGACGCCGAGATGGTCGAGGAGGGCGACGGCGTCGTCGGCGGAGTCCCAGTAGGTGAAGGGCTCCTCGGCGGGGGTTTCCCCGAAGCCCCGCTCGTCCCAGGTGATGCACCGGTAGCGGTCGGAGAGGGCGGCCACCTGGTGGTCGAACATCGTGCGGTCCATGAGGAACCCGTGGCTGAACAGCAACGCCGGGCCGTCCCCTCCGGTGTCGTCGTAGGCGATGCGCTGTCCGTTGACCTCGGCGACGGGCACGGTGACCTCCTCGATCGGCGACCCCGCCAGGCTACCCGGTGGAGGTCGACGACCGCCGAGCCCTCGGCCTTCGGCGGCGGCCGGTCAGGGTTCGTGGATCGCCTCGTAGCACATCCCCGCCTGGAAGGGGTCGAGGTCGTTCATCTCCTCGAAGGTGAGGCCGTCGGGAACGTCGACGCCGCGTTCGCGCATGCATTCGGCGATCCGTTCGGCCTCCCTCGCCTCTTCTTCGGCGGTGGGGCCGTACTGGCGGGCGTAGACCGCGGCGACGGCCAGGTAGTACTCGTGCCGGCACTCCCGGACGACCCGGTCCTCCTCGTCGTCGGGAAGCTCGGAGGCGACCTCGATGCGCTCACCGCCGCGGGGTCGGAGGTCGTAGTCGACGATCTCGACCCCCCGGTCTTCCATGCACGCGGCCATCGCCAGGAACGCCGCCTCCCGTTCGGCGGGAGTGACCTTCCCATCGGCGAGGTACGGCGCCTGCGCCTCGGTGCCTTCGAGGGCGATGATCTCCGCCACCGACGGACCGTCGTCGGCCGGGCCGGTGGACGCCGGCACCGACCCGCCCGTGCAGGCCGCGGCGAGCATCGCGGTCGTCACCCACCAGGGGATCCTCGGTCGCACCTGGTCACCTCCTCGAGCTCCCGGGCCGCCGCGACTCGTCGGTGCCGGCGGTCGCGGGAACGACGATCTCGACCCACCGGTCCTCGAAGGGTACGCCGTCGGCGCCTGGCCGCGCCCGGTGACTCCTCGGTCACCGCGACCGGCTCCACCCCGCGAGCCTCCGCGCCGGCCGTTCCGGGACGCCGAAGCCCGAGGAAGTGAGTGGAGCGGACGCTCCCGACCCGGGCGGTCGGGTGCGGTGCGCCCCGCCGGGGTATCGAACGCCCGCGGCCGACGACACGGGTCGCCCGTCGACCCTCGGGTTCGTCTCACCGACCGACCCCCTCGCACGGGGCGACGGCCGGCTCTTCGGCGAGGACGCGGTAGATGTCGGTGATGTGGAGATCGCGGGGGATCGTCACCCCGTGGGCGGCGAAACAGTCGACGTACGCGTCCTTGACCTCCTGGGAGGCATCGAAGACCTGCTCGGCTTGCTTGGCGAACCAGACCGAGTCGACGAGCTCCCCGTACCGCGCATAGCAGAGGTCGAACTTGGCGTTCACGACCGAATCGGGCAGCAGCGTGCCGTCCTCGGCGACACCACGGTACCCGTAGGAGTAGGTGTTGTCGGGCTGCAGCGTCGGTCCGAAGGTCTCCAAGCCCTCCTCCCGGAGGCAGGCGAGGGTCGCCAGGACGGACCGCTCGTACTCCTCGAAGTCGACGTCGCCGTCGGCGAGGATCTCGGCCTGGAACTCCGACGCGTCCGGAAGCGCCCCGCCGACGAACTCCTCGACGAACCGCTCCCGCGCCGTCTCCGGCTGGGAGTCGGTGCACGCCGTCGCTCCCAGGGCGACGACGATCACCACGAGCAGCCGACGGATCCTCGGCGACGGACCAGCCACCGGACCACCCTTCAGGTGGACGTCCAGTAGGCCGTCGTCGACGAACCGATGTACACGCGATGCCGGCCGTTCACGATGCCGGCACCTCGGTGGATCCGCACGAAGGAGTCGAAGTCGTGTCGATACGACCCAGATGCCGTCGGGCGAGGGCGATGCTCGGGGCCGCGAGTTTGCGGATCGTGGGAGCTTCCTCGCCTTTCTCGTCCCCCGGACACGGGAGGTGTCCCCTGCACCACCGAAGGTATCACCAGGAGAGGGTCGAGGGGGTTCCACGCGTGACCGGCGACGACCGGCCCTCCTCGCCGCCGACTCCCCGAGGCCCGCTCACCGACCCTGGAGGTTCCTCCGGGCGATGTCCCCGAACCGGGCGTAGATGCACTCGATGTAGCCGGGTTCGCCTCCTCGGTAGGCGGCCGCGTAGAGCTCGTCGGTGGTCGCCTTCGGATCGATGGCGACACCGACCTCCTCGGCGCAACCGACGACGATCTCGCGGTACTCGGCTTCGGTGGGATCGGTGGCCCGGGACAACTCCATGGAGACCTCCTTCAACCCGGTCGCCTCCTCGCACTCCTCCATCGCAGCCTCGATCGACGGAAGCGGGTGCTCACCCCCAGAATCCCCCTGCGACGACACGCCGATGCCGTAGCTGAATCCATCGCGTCCCAGGGTCGCCTCGGCATCGAGCCCCCGCTCCCGCATGCAGGTCACCGTGGCGAACACCGCCCGCTCGTAGCGGGCATACAGGTCACCGGCCGGCGCCTCGGCGGTCGGCACACATCCCGCCACGAGCATCACCGCGGCGACCCCCGCGAGACGGCACCCTCCCAGGCGCAACGGAACGCGGGTCGGACTCACTCCTCGTCGCGACGACACCCCACCGTCCACCGTAGCGCTCCGTGGTCGCTGCGGCCACCGACCCACGGATCCGGCCACCCCACGAGCCGAGGACGTCGTCGTGCGTCTTCGTCGACGACCCGTCTCCCGGAACCCACCGGTGGAAGCACCCGCCGAGTCCCGCCCCGGGCCGCCTCCCCCGCCTCGGCCATCACCTCCCGACGCCGCGACGGGACCCTCGGCTGCCGCGCTCCTAATCCCGCGGCGACGGCGGCGTCGGCCGCCTGGCTGCAGTCGCCGATCCCGACGACGGACGGGTCGGTGAACAGCTCGGGGATCGGCCGGTCCTCGACCTCGTTGCCGCGTCGGCGCAGACAATCGACGAAGGTGCGATCCCACAGCTCCCG
>DRQR01000039.1 GCA_011371355.1 Actinomycetota bacterium | reverse complement strand
TCGGGGGCGAACTGGGGATGGAGGAAGAAGTCGACGTGTTCGGGGCTCACCCGGAGGAGCGCCTCGTCGCGGGAGATCATCCCCTCCTCGACCATGTCGACGGCCACCCGCACCGCCGCCTGCGCGGTGCGTTTGGCGTTGCGCGTCTGGAGGAGCCAGAGCTTGCCCGACTCGATCGTGAACTCCATGTCCTGCATGTCCCGGTAGTGCCGTTCGAGCAGGCGGGCGTAGCCGACGAGCTCCTCGTACACCTCAGGCAGCTCGTGGGAGAGGGCCTCGATGGGTTTCGTCTGACGAATCCCCGCCACGACGTCCTCCCCCTGGGCCCGCATGAGGTAGTCCCCCTCGAGGGTCGGCTCGCCGGTCGTGGCGTTCCGGGACATCGCGACCCCGGTCCCGGACCGATCGTCCCGGTTCCCGAACACCATGGCCTGAACGTTCACCGCCGTGCCGAGGTCGTGGGGGATCCCGGCGGCGTTCCGGTAGTCCACGGCGCGCTTGCCGTTCCAGGAGTCGAACACCGCCCGGATCGCGAGGTCGAGCTGGATCCGGGGATCGGAGGGGAAGGGCCGTCCGGTCGCGGTCGTGACGATCTGGTCGAACCGCTCGACGATCTCGACGAGGTCGTCACCGGTGAGCTCGGCGTCGGAGCGGACCCCTCGGCGCTCCCGGAACTCGGCGAGCACCTCCTCGAAGAGCTCGGGGTTCACCCCGAGGACGATCCCGGCGAACATCTGGAGGAGGCGACGATAGGAGTCGTAGGCGAAGCGCAGGTCCCCGAAGCTCTCGGCCATCGACGCGGTCACCTCGGCGTTCATGCCCAGGTTCAGGATCGTGTCCATCATGCCCGGCATCGAGAAGCGCGCCCCCGACCGGCACGAGACGAGGAGGGGATTCTCGGGATCCCCGAAGCGGCGGCCCGTGGCCGCTTCGATCGCCGCGAGGCCGGCGGCGACCTCCTCCTCGAGGCCCTCGGGGAACCGGCCCCCACCGACGAGATACGCGTTGCAGGCCTCGGAGGTGATCGTGAACCCCGGCGGCACCGGGACGCCGATCCGCGTCATCTCGGCGAGGTTCGCCCCCTTGCCGCCGAGGAGCCCCCGGACCTCCTCCCAGTCGCCGCCGACGGCCTTCTCGGCGAGCTCCACCTCATCGAACCGATACACCCAGCGCGTCATCGTCTCCGCTCCGTCCCCGTGGCCCGCCCCGCGGGCACTTCGTCGGCCTCCACGGTAGTTTGCGGCCGTGGCTTGTCGTCTGCGCACGCTCGTCGCGGCCCTCGGGCTGGCGGCGGCCTCGTGCACCGCCGCGGCCCCCGCCGTCGAGTCCGAGCCCCTCGCGGTCCTCGAGCCCCTCCCCCCGGTGACGACGACGACCACGTCGACGACGACCACGACCCTGCCTCCGGCGCCGATCCCCACCCCTCCGGGGACCCTCGTCATCCAGGGAACCGGCGACGTGAACCTCGATCCCACCTTCGTTCGAACGTTTCCCGCCACCGGCTACGAGGATGCCTGGACCGGTCTCGCCGGGCTCTTCCGGACCGACGATCTGACGATCGTCAACCTGGAGTGCAGCGCCTCCGACCTGGGCAGGCCGTGGAACAAGCCCTGGGTGTTCCGCTGCGACCCCGACGCCCTGCCCTCGATGGCCGCGGCCGGGGTCGAGGTGGCGAACCTCGCGAACAACCACTCCATCGACTACGGCTTCGAGGCGCTCCTCGACGCGATCGACAACCTCGAGGCGGTCGGCATCACCCCGGTGGGTGCCGGCGCCGATGCCGACGCCGCCTACCGTCCGGCACGCTTCGAGCTCGCCGGACGGACCGTCGCGGTCGTCGGTGGAGGCGGGGTGCGACCCGAGACGGGGAGCTGGATCGCCCGGGAGGACCGGCCCGGGATGACCGACGGCGACGACACCGAGGCGATGGTGGCCGCCATCGAGGCCGCCGACGAGCTCGCCGACCTCGTCGTCGTCACCATCCACTGGGGCGAGGAGGGTACGACCCGACCCCGGCCCTTCGAGATCCGGCAGGCGGAGGCCTTCATCGACGCCGGCGCCGACGTGATCTTCGGCCACCATCAGCACCGGCTCCAGCCCCTCGGGTGGTACCGGGGTCGCCCGATCTTCTGGGGCCTCGGCAACTTCGTCTGGCAGGCCTACCCGCCCGCGGCGACGACCACGGCGGTGGGCCGGGTCGTCGTCGACCCCGACGGGCGGATCCACGCCTGCCTCGTCCCGGTGGTCATCGAACGCCACGGCCACCCCGTGCTCCAGCCCGGCTGGGAGCGGACCTGCGCCGCGGCACCCGCCAGGTGAGCGCCGCGGGGGCGGGACCCGTCCCGGGGTCCCTCGGGCTGCCCGAGGTGCCGCCGCCCGCCCTCAGGAAGGCGCGGACCGTCGACGAATCACGACGGCCGACGCGAGCACCGAACCGACGCCGACCGAGGCCTCGACGACCCCGGTGACCGTGAGCGGCGCGGCGAGACGATCGGCGAGGGCGACCGCGAGGACGCGGTGGCCCGGGTCGACGAGGCCTGCGCCCGCCCGGTCGGGGAGCCCTGCGGCCACGGCGACCACGAGGGTCCCAGCGAGACCGAGCCCCACCCCGAAGGCGACGAGGCCCACCGCCACGGCGCGGCGGAGGAGGACGAGGAGGAGCACGAAGGTGCCGATCGCGCCGATCGCGGCGGCGATGCCCCACGGGGTGGGATCGGGGAGGCGAGGGAGCCGGCCGGCGTCGACGAACACGAAGGGCCCGAAGAGCTCGGACGGTACCGCCTCGGCGACGGCCGGGGCGAGAGCGGCGAGGGGAGCGAGGAGCTCGTCCCGCCAGGGTCCGAGATCGACGACCACCGGACCGCCGACGAGGAGGGCGCCGTGGAGGCTTCGGGCGGCCTCCTCGGCGAGGGGGGCGAAGACCGGCGAGGCCAGCACCGCGGCGATCGTCGACTCGGCGGGACCCCGGACGACCGCGACGGCCGGCTCGAACCGCACGATGCGGTCGACCACCTCCTCGGCCACGAGGCGCCGGGCCGGTTCCGAGGCGAGGACCTCCGCGGCGACGGGGACGAAACCGGCCTCGTCGCGCACCGCGCCGGCGTACCAGACGACGACGGTGAGCGCGGCTCCGAACACCGCCGTGCCCGTCGCCACCGCGACACCGAGGAGCAGCCGAGGAGCACCGGACATCCGAGCCGACCCTACCGCCGTCGGGTCCCGCGGCGGACTACGGTTCCCTCCTCGCGAGACGGAGGGAGCGTGATGCCCGACTTCTTCCTCGGCGGACCCGTCGACGACGCCGGTGAGCGCACCGGGGAACGGCTCTCGTACGACGCCGCGCACCTGACGACCCACGGGGTGATCGTGGGCATGACCGGATCCGGCAAGACCGGCCTGGGGATGATCTTCCTCGAGGAGGCCCTGCGGGCCGGGATCCCGACCCTCGTCCTCGACCCCAAGGGCGACATGACGAACCTCGCCCTCCGCTTCCCCGAGCTGCGACCCGAGGACTTCCTCCCGTGGATCGACCCGGCCGAGGCGTCGGCGAAGGGCACCACGGTGGCCGACCTCGCCGCCTCGACGGCGGAACGCTGGCGGGAGGGCCTCGCCTCGTGGGGGCTGTCGAGCACCGACGTGGCCACCTTCGTCGAGGGGGCGGACGTGACGATCTACACCCCCGGATCGAGGGCGGGGGTGCCCCTCGACATCGTCGGTCGCCTCGACCCGCCCGACCTCGACTGGGAACGAGACACGGAGACCCTCCGCGACGAGATCGAGGGCTTCGCCTCGGGGCTCCTCGGCCTCATCGGGATCGAGGCCGACCCCATCACCTCCCGGGAGCACATCCTCATCTCGAACCTCCTCGAACACGCCTGGAGACGAGGCACGGCCCTCGACATGGAGACGCTCCTCCGATGGATCCAGGAGCCGCCCTTCCGCAAGCTCGGCGTCTTCGAGGTCGACGAGTTCTTCCCGGCCAAGGAGCGGCTGGCCCTCGCCATGGCCCTCAACGGTCTCCTCGCCGCCCCCGGCTTCGAGGTGTGGATGGAAGGGACGCCCCTCGACGTCCCGTCGCTCCTGTGGGACGAGGCCGGCCGCCCCCGGGCCGCGGTGATCTACCTCGCCCACCTCTCCGACGAGGAGCGCCAGTTCGTCGTCACCCTCGTCCTCTCCCGCCTCATCACCTGGATGCGATCCCAGCCGGGCACCGACGAGCTTCGGGTCCTCACCTACATGGACGAGGTCTTCGGCTTCGTGCCACCGACCGCCGCGCCCCCGGCGAAGAAACCGATCCTCACCCTCCTCAAGCAGGCGAGGGCCTTCGGCGTGGGCATGCTCCTCGCCACCCAGAACCCCGTCGACCTCGACTACAAGGCGATGTCGAACGCCGGGACCTGGGCGATCGGCAGGCTCCAGACCGAACGGGACAAGCTCCGGATCGTCGAGGCCCTCGCCTCGGCCCGCGGCGACGTGGACGTCGACGAGCTCGCCGAGCGCATCTCGGGCCTCGGGAAACGACGCTTCCTCCTCCACGACGTGCGAGCGGCCGCCCCGAGGGTCTTCACGACCCGATGGGCGATGTCGTTCCTCCGCGGTCCGCTGACCCGAGACCAGATCTCGACGCTCATGGCCGATCGACGTCCGGCGTCGGCGCCGCCCGAACCGGCGACCTCCGCCGCCGTGCCGGCTCGGGACGGCGACGAGGGGTCCGAGATGCCCCCGATCGCCGCCGGCACCCCGGTCCATCACCTCGACCCCGCCGCTCCCTGGGCCGACCTCGTGGGGGCCGACCCTGTGTCTCGCACCTACGAGGCGGGGATCTACGCCCGCGTCCTCGCCCACTACGACGAGCGTCGGGCCGGCCTCGCCCACGACGAGGAGTGGGAGGCGATCTTCTTCCCCGCCCCCGAGCCCTTCGATCCTGCGGGCGGCATCGAGGTGGACTACGACGCCCGGGACCTCCGAGCCTCCGCGCCCGAGGGAGCCCGCCATCTCCCTCCACGGGCGCCCCTGGAGGCCGCGAGCTACTTCCGCGACGCCCGCCGGGCCCTCGCCGACCACGTTGCCCGGACCGGCGAGCTCACCATCTACCGCAACCGGGAGCTCGGCCTCTGGTCCCGACCCGACGAGGACCGGGACGCCTTCGAGGCCCGCTGTCGACGCGTCGCCGACGAGCGCGCCGACGAGGCCCTCGCCACCCTCCGAGACCGATACGAGGAACGGATTCGCCGGATCCGGCGCCGGATCGCCGAGGCCGACCGGAAACTCACCCGTGCCCAGGAGGAGCTCGACGCCGTCGAGCGCGAGGCGCTCATGGACCAGGCCTCCGCGGTGGTCGGCATGCTCCTCGGCCGACGGAACCGACGTTCCCTCACCGCGGCGACGCGACGTCGCCGCTCCGCCGAGCGCCGGGTCGACCGTGCCGCCGAGCGGGCCTCCGACGCCCGGGAGGAGCTCGCCGAGCTGGAGGAGGAGCTCGCCGACGACGTCGCCGAGATCACCGAGGAGTGGACGGCCAAGGCCGGCGAGATCGAGGCCGTCGAGGTGGGCCTGGAACGGGACGACGTCCGGGTCGTCGAGCTCGGGGTCGTCTGGATCCCGGTCCCCGCGGAGAACGCCGGGTAGCATCGCCCCATGGATCGCCCCGCCATCGTCGGTATCGACCACCGGGAGGAACCCGACCGGACCGAGGTGACGATCGTCCTCGGCTACCGGGACGAGGAGTACCGCGGCGAGGCCTCGGGCCCGGCGGGCCCCGAGGCCTTCCCCCGGATCGTCGGCGAGGCGACGCTTCGGGCCGTCGAGCAGGTGGCCGGCGGCGGGGTGCGCCTCGACCTCGAGGCGGTGGCCACCGCGAGCCTCGGCGAGGTGCAGGTGGCCATGGCCCAGGTCCGTCTCGACGGCGACGAGCACCGGTTCATCGGGAGCGCCCTCATCGAGGGGCACGACTCGGCGGCGGCGACGGTGAAAGCCGTCCTCGACGCGATCAACCGGCAGCTCGAGCGGATCCTCTGACCGGCCCCCTGAGGGACCTCATCCCTCCGTCGTCAACGCCCAGAGCAGGTCGCGCACGTCGACGATGCCGAGGAGCTCGTCGCCGCCCATGACCGGGAGGTGCCGATAGCCCGTCTCCATGATCCACTGCGCCGCCTCGGCGACCGGGACGTCCGGGGGGAGGACGTCGGGGGCCGAGCTCATCCACGCCGCGGCGGGTTCCTGCTTCGGATCGTCCGCCTCGGCGAGGGCCCGGGTGAGGTCCCGATCGGTGAGGATGCCGACGAGTCGCCGATCGTCGACCACCGCGACGGCCGAGACGTCCTCGTCGACCATGACCCCGGCGGCGACGGCGAGCGGGGTCTCGGGCCCGACGACCTCTGCGCTTCCCCCGACGAGGGCTTCGAGCTTCACGACGGCCTCCTCCGGGCGAGGTTAGCCGCGACGAGCCGTCGGAGGACGCTCAGACGAGGTCCTGCTCCCGGATCCCGAAGCTCGGGTGCCGCAGTCGACAGAGGGCGAGCTTCTCGAGCTGACGGATCCGTTCTCGGGTGAGGTTGAACTCCTCTCCGATCTCCTCGAGGGTGCGGGGCACCCCGTCGTAGAAGCCGTAGCGGAGGGCGAGGATCCTGCCCTCCCGCTCCGGGAGCCGCTCGATCGACATCCGGAGGCTGTTCGCCACGTCCATCTCCTCGGTGACCTTCACCGGGTCGACGGCGTCCTCGTCCTCGATGAAGTCGCCGAGCTGGGCGCCGTCCTCCCCGATCGGCTGCTCGAGAGAGACGGTGTCGGCCACCCCGAGGGCGAGCTCGACCTTCGCCACCTCGACCCCGGCCTCCTCGGCGATCTCCTCCGGCTTCGGATCCCGGCCGAGCTCGGCCTTGAGGCTCGCCTGCGCCGCCCGGACGGCGGCGAGGGTGTCGTGGAGGTGGACCGGGATGCGGACCGTCCGCGATTTGTCGGCGATCGCCCGGGTGATGGCCTGGCGGATCCACCAGGTGGCGTAGGTGGAGAACTTGAAGCCCTTCCGCCAGTCGAACTTCTCGACGGCCCGGATGAGCCCGAGGTTCCCCTCCTGGATGAGATCGAGGAAGTCGATGC
>DRQR01000038.1 GCA_011371355.1 Actinomycetota bacterium | reverse complement strand
GGGCCGGCGTCGGGTCGCTAGGCTCCCGAGGGAGTCGACGAAGGGATGCGCATGGGTGACGATCGCGACGCCGGTGGCCTGCTCTGGATCTGGTGGATCCTCCTCATCGCCGCCCTCGTCCCTTTCGCCTTCCTGGGATTCCAGGCTGCGTCGCAGACCTCGTCGGCCCCGGCGGGCGTCGTGGTGGCGCTCGCGCCCCTCGTCGCCGGGTTCCAGGGGCGCTGATGCCGACCTCGGGACCCTGCGGATCCCTCGGTTCGCCGCCGGCGAGGCAGACGACCCGCTCGCTCCGAGGTGAGGTTCGACGGGAGATCGCGGCATGAGCAGCGTCGCGCTCTTGGTGGAAGACCTCTACGAAGATCTCGAGCTGTGGTATCCCTACCACCGGCTCCGGGAGGCCGGCGTCGACGTGGTGCTCGTCGGGCCCGTCGCCGGGAAGGCCTACGCCTCGAAGCACGGCTATCCGGCGACCGCCGACGCGGGCGTCGACGAGGTGGGGGCGGCGGAGTTCGACGGGGTCGTGATCCCCGGTGGCTATGCCCCGGACCGGATGCGGCGCCATGAGGGGATGGTCCGGCTCGTCGCCGACCTCGACGCCGCCGGGAAGCTCGTCGGTGCCATCTGTCACGCCGGGTGGATGCTCGTCTCGGCGAAGATCCTCGAGGGGAGGCGGGTGACGAGCTTCTTCGCCATCCGTGACGACCTCGTCAACGCCGGCGCCGAGTGGATCGACGCACCGGTGGTCGTCGACGGGAACCTCGTGACGTCCCGCACCCCGGCCGACCTCTCCGCCTTCGGCGCCGCGCTCGTGGAGACCCTCGGCCGCTGAGGCCGCTCATCCGTCGGAGGAGTAGACCACCGTCGGGACGTACTCGACCTCGACGGCGACGTCCCGGCCGAGGGCGGTCTCGAGCCGTGCCACCAGGTCGGAGACGGGTGGGACTTCGCCGTCGCCGCTGACCACCACCTCGACGCGGCCGGAGGTCGCCGAGATCTCGACGACGCGGAGGGTCGTCTCGTCGCCGAGCCACTCGTCCACGACGGCAGTGGCGGTGCGCTGGGTGGAGGCGGCGGCGAGGACGCCCCGAGCGGTCCAGGTGAGGGGGAGGAGGATGAGGAGCGCGGCGACCACGACGGTGCCGACCGTGGTGACGAGCTCCTCGCGGTGTTGCCGCCACCGGGTGACGGGAGCGAAGCCGGTCAGGAAGAACACGACGGTGGCTGCCAGCACGATCGACACGAGGTTCGTCAGGAACAAGAGGAAGGCGCCGAGTGCGGCGACGGTCATCCCGGCCTGGAGGGTGAGCCCCACCACCCCGAGGGGAGGCACGAGGGCGACGGCGATCGCGACCCCGGCGATGGAATCGGAGACCCGCTTGTCGACGATCGCGAAGGCCCCGGCGGCGCCCGCGGCGATGGCGATGAGCATGTCGATGACGTTCGGGCTCGCCCGCGAGGTCACCTGGCCGTTCGACGCCAGGGGAACGAGGGCCGGGACCCAGGTTCCGATGATGTAGGCGAGCCCGATCGCCGCGGCGACGCCCGAGGCGATGAGGACGAGGGAGGCGACGAGTCGCCGGCTCCAGCCGTTGACGATCGCCGCGGCGGCCCCGACGATGGGCGTCATGAGCGGGGCGATGAGCATCGCCCCGATCACCACGGCGGTGGAGTCCTGGATGATCGCGAAGGTGGCGATCGCCACCGACAGGAGGAGCATCACCCACCAGGCGGCGAGCTTCGCCGCCCGGTCGGGAGGCTCGAAGAAGAGCCCGGCCGCCGTCTCCTCGCGCTGGGCCTCGGGGAGGTCCCGGTCGGCGAGCCAGGCCTTGACGATCTCGAGGGTCGAGGCGGTGTCGAGGTCGACCCCGTCTTCGTCCCGGTGGGAGATCCCGTGGCCGAGCATGATGGCCCCGAGGAGGACCGCACCGACGGCGAGAACGGCGAGGGATCCGGAGACCACCGCGGCGGGGAGGAGGAAGACGACGATCGCGGCGGCGATGGTGAGGACGCCGCGAACCGCGTGGAACCGGCGGCGAGGATCGCCGCGGGCCCTCCGGGCCTCGAAGACGACGACGAGGCCCCTCGCCGCGAGGTACACGGCTCCGGCTCGGAGGAGGAGTCGGAGGGTGGTCGCGGGGTAGAGGGCGAGGGCGAGCCCGCCGACGACGGCGACGACGCCCTCGAGGAGCCCCCGGGCGGAGCGCCGCCGGCCCTCGTACCAGACGACCGAGGCGCCGGAGACCACGAGGGCGCCGGCGACGATCCACCGGAGGAGCTCCTGGGAGAGGTCGGGAAGAGCGAGGACGGCGAGCCCGGCGGCCACGAAGGCGGCGCCGCGGACCGTCGCCGGGTTGAGCCAGAAGGGCGGCACCCTCGCCGACCAGGGGCCGGCGGTCTGGGGTGATGGGTCGTCGGACACGGTCAGCTCCTCGAGGGGCCGACCATGCTATCGGCCGGGTCCTCGGCGGACGCTCCGAAGAGGCCTTGCGCCAAGAGCCCGAAGGCCACGGCTCCGAGGACGTGCCAGAGCCCGTGGAGTTGGAGGAGGGTCTCGGGGTCGCAGAGCGGTCCGCCGGTGCGGCCCAGGGCGTTGAGTCCGGCGGCGACGAGGAAGAGGCCGACGGCCCCGGCGTAGGCCCGCAGGGTCTCGGGAGGCGGCGGCGTTCGGCGGGCGACCCACCGCCGTGTCTCGGCACCGAGGGCGGCGACGGCGACGACGCCCGACAGGCCGATCGTGACTCCCGGGAGGAACCAGAACCCGGCGGTGAGGGCGACGACGGTCCCGGCCACCACGACGGCGGTCACGCCGCGGCGACCGGGCCCGGCTGCGGCGAGGGCCTGGGCGAGGACGACGACGAACAGGAGAGCGATGGGGAGGTCGTGGACGAACTTCGCCCAGCTCGGCATCGGCCCGTGGAAGGCGACGCTCCCCAGGCCGATCGCCGCGAGGACGGCGGCGTAGGCCGCGGCGTAGCGGCGCTCGGAGGGGTCGAGCCGACGGCTCCAGACGACCACCCAGACGGCGACGGCGACGTAGGCGAGGCTCGTGAGGGCGTTCACCGGCTGGGCCAGCAGGCCGTCGCCGATCGCCTCGCAGTCGCTCTCGCCGATCCGTCCGGCGAGGATCACGGCGGTCGGCATGGTCCGAGGATACGGCGGACGATGCCGCGTAGGATGCCGGACGATGGCGCCCCTCGACCGTTTCCTCCAGAACCTCGCCCGGATCGTCGCCCGGATGCTCTACCGGTCGGTCGAGGTCCACGACCCGGATCCCTCCTGGGCGACGCGTCCGGCGCTGCTGGTCGCCAACCACTTCGCCGGGTTCGCCGATCCTGCGCTCCTCCTCGGCATCCTCGGGAAGCGACCCCGCTTCCTCGCCAAGGCCACGCTGTGGCGGTCGAGGCCGGTGGGTCGCCTCCTCGACCTCGGAGGGGCCATCCCGGTGCATCGGGCGGTCGACGGCTCCACGGCCGGGAACGTCGACGCCTTCGCCGCCTGCTACGAGGCCCTGGCTCGGGGCGAGCACGTGGCGATCTTCCCCGAGGGCACGACCCACGACGAGGCGGCGATGCGGCGAGTGAAAACCGGCGCCGCCCGCATCGCCCTGGGGGCCCGCGCCGTCGGGGTCGACGTGGCCGTGGTGCCGGTGGGCCTCCACTACGAGGCGAAGGCGAGGATCCGGTCCCGCGCGGCGGTGGTCTTCGGCCATCCGATCGACCTCGAGGGCTTCGATCCCGATCCCCGGGATCGTGAGGCGGTGCATCGCCTCACCGCGCGCATCGACGAACGGTTGCGGCTCGTCGCCTCCGACTTCCCCTCCTGGGAGGACGCGGCGCGGTTCGGGTTCGCCGCGGCGGTGGCCCTCGAGACCGAGACCGGGGACGTCCGGTACGTCGACGAGGAGCGCCTCGCCGGGATGCTCCATCGGGCCCCGGAGCCGCATCGACGTCAGGTCCTCGAGGTCGCGGCCGCGGCCCGCCGGGTTCCCGCCGGCCGGCCTCGCCGCCGGGTCCCCGGGCTCGGGACGGCTCTGCTCCTCGTCCCCTTCGCCGTCGTCGGCGTGGCGGTCAACCTCCTCCCGTATCTCGTCACCCGGGCGGTGGGGCTCGTCAAGGCGGCACCGGTGACGTTGGCGACGGTGAAGGTCCTCGTGGGGCTGGTGGCGTTCGTGGCGACCTGGACGGTTTGGGCCTTCCTCGTGGCCGGCCGCTACGGCTGGCGGCTCGGACTCCCCACGCTCCTCCTCGCCCCCTTCTACGGCCTCGTCGCCGTCTGGGTGGTCGATCGGCTCGCCGCGGCGGTGGCCCGGCGGTCCGTACCTCGAGATCCCGCCGTGGTGGGAGCCGTCACCGACGCCCTCGTGGCCAGGGGCAGGACCCGATGAGCGGAGCCGGGCTCGCCGTCGTCGTGCTCCTCGTCCTCCCGGCGGTCGGGTTCTGGTTGGCGGGCATCGTGGACGTCCTCCGCCGGGGAGCCGGATCGCGGTGGGGGAGGGGCGGATGGCTCGTCGCGCTCGTCCTCCTCCCGGGGCTCGCCGCCGTCGCCTACTTCCTCACCCGGCCGGCGGTGGGAGCGGCCGCCGCCGGCTTCGGACCGCGGCGCCATGGAGCCTCCTCGCGGCTGCTGCGCCTCATGGAGCTCGTCGAGGCGAGGGAGCAGGGCGTCATCGCCGCCGACGCGTTCGAGGCCGCCCTCGCCGAACTCGACGATGGATAGCCGCCACGGGCTCCGGCTCCCGGAGCACCGGCGGGCCCTCGGCGCCGCCCGGGAGGGCGGCGGGTGAGCTCCGAGCGGACGCGGCGGGTCGTCGGTTCCCATCGGCTCCTTCGCATCGCGTTCGTCGCGTCGGGGACGTTCGCCGGCGTGGCGGCGGCGTGGGCGGCGATCGTCGCCCTCCGTGGCGGCGCCTGGTGGGGACCGCTGCACGCGTTCGTCATCGGAGCGGTCCTCGCCTCGATCTCCGGTGCCACCCAGATGTTCACGATCACGTGGGCCAACGCTCCGCCGCCGCCCCGGTGGATGCCGATCGGTCAGGGATCGGCGCTCGTTGCCGGGACCATCGCCGTCCTGGTGGGCGTCACCGCCTCGGTTCCGTCGCTCGTGTGGGTGGGCGGTTCGACGATCGTCGCTTCGCTGGTGCTGCTGGCGGCGTCGCTGGTGCACGTCATCCGCCGGAGCCTCCTCCGCCGGTTCGATCTGTCGCTGCGCTTCTACCTCTTGGCGCTGGCCTGCGGGATCGTCGGGGTGACCCTGGGGACGCTCCTCGGGACCGGGGTCGCCGACCTGGGCGTGGTCCGTCTCGTGCATCTCCACCTCAACCTCGTCGGCCTGGTCGGCTTCACCATCGTCGGGACCTTGCCGACGCTCCTGCCCACCTTCGCCCACCATCGGATGGTGAGCGGACGGGAAGCGGTGGCGGCATGGTGGGGGTGTGTCGCCGCTGCCGGCTTCATCGTCGCCGGTCTGGTCGGTCCGGTGAGGCTCGTCGGTGCGGGCGCGGTGGTGGCGGGAACCTCGGGCGCGGTGGTGCTGGGTGGGATCGTGGGCCGGTTGGGGCGCCGAGCGTTGAAAGAGACGCTGCCCTACCTGCAGGTGACCTCGGGTGTCGTGTGGCTCGTCGCCTGGACGTTCGCCGACGGCATCGGGCTCCTACGCGGCGTCCCCACCGGACGGTTCGCCCCGTGGACGGCGGCGGCGGTCATCGCCGGGGTCGGCCAGGTCCTCGCCGGGTCGATCGCCTACCTGGCGCCGGTGGTTCTCGGTCCGCCCATCGGCGACAACCTCCGACGCATGGGTCGATCCCCGGCGCTGCCCTGGACGGCGGCGAACGTCGCCGGGCTCGCCCTCGTCTGCGGGTTCCCGGTCGTCGCCGCCGCGGTCGGGGCGGTCTGGCTCGGCGACCTCGCCCGTCGTGTGGTCGGGCTGCGTCGACCCACCCGGGTGGTCCGGTAGGC
>DRQR01000037.1 GCA_011371355.1 Actinomycetota bacterium | reverse complement strand
CCGAGCCATTCCTCCGAAGCCACGAGGTCGAGGACGTCGTCGGCGATCTGGAAGACGAGCCCCATCTCCCAGGCCCAGTCCGAGACCGCCTCGACGACCTCGGGGGCCGCACCGCCGGTGAGGGCACCGAGGCGGGCGGAGGTGCGGATGAGGCTCGCCGTCTTGCCGCCGATCACCTCGAGGTAGCCGTCGACGCCGTGGGAGAGGTCGCCGCCGTAGCGGAGCTCGAGGATCTGGCCCTCGCAGAGGGTGGCGTAGGTCCGGGCGATGAGGGCGACGGCCTCCTCGCCCAAGGGGGCGGCCACCTCGGAGGCCCGGGCGAGGAGGAAGTCCCCGGCGAGGATCGCGATCGTGTTCGTCCAGTTGTGGTTCACCGAGACCCGTCCTCGTCGGGCCTCGGCCTCGTCGATGACGTCGTCGTGGTAGAGGGAGCCGACGTGGACGAGCTCGACGGCGACGCCCGCCTCGATGGGGGCGTCCCCCGCCTCGGGACCGAGCTCCGCGGCGACCTGGGTGAGGAGGGGCCGGTACCGCTTCCCGCCGGCCCGGAGCAGATGCTGGGCGATGTCGGTGAGGAAGGGCGACGCCTCCGAGGTCGTGGTCTCGAGGAGCCGGCGCTCCACCACGCCGAGGCGTTCCCAGACACGGGGGAAGGGAACGAGTTCCTGGAGGATGGGCCTGTCCACGCTGGCTCCCGTCGCGGGGATGGGTCCACGATGGTAGCGGTCGCCGGGGCGCCGACCATCGGCCTTCACCGGGGGACCCGACGTGCCGACGACAGGAGGAGGCGACCTCCGGAGCGACGAGGACACCCCGGGACTAGGGGGGTCGCAGACCTATACTCGACGGCGTGTCGACGAAGGTCGGCACAGGAGACGAGAGGTACCACAGAAGGTGTTCGAGAGGTTCACAGACCGAGCTCGCCGGGTCGTCGTCCTCGCGCAGGAGGAGGCCCGGGGCCTCAACCACAACTACATCGGAACCGAGCACATCCTCCTCGGCCTCATCCACGAGGGGGAGGGGGTCGCCGCCCGTGCCCTCGAGTCGATGGGGATCAGCCTCGAAGCCGTCCGCACCCAGGTCATCGAGATCATCGGCGAGGGGTCCCAGGCCCCCAGCGGGCACATCCCCTTCACGCCCCGGGCGAAGAAGGTCCTCGAGCTCTCCCTCCGCGAGGCCCTCCAGCTCGGCCACAACTACATCGGAACCGAGCACATCCTCCTCGGCCTCATCCGTGAGGGGGAGGGGGTCGCCGCCCAGGTCCTCCAGAAGCTCGGTGCGGAGCTCCACAAGGTCCGTCAGACGGTCATCCAGCTCCTCTCGGGCGTCCAGGGCGAGGAAGGCGCCGCGCAGGGCGGATCCCCCTCGGGGGGTCGAGAGACCGGTCCGTCGACCGGCTCGACGGTGCTCGACCAGTTCGGACGGAACCTCACCCAGCTCGCCCGGGAGCGGAAGCTCGACCCGGTGATCGGTCGGGAGGCCGAGATCGAGCGGGTCATGCAGGTGCTGTCCCGCCGGACGAAGAACAACCCGGTGCTCATCGGGGAGCCGGGGGTGGGCAAGACCGCGATCGTCGAGGGCCTCGCCCAGCGGATCGTCGACGGCCAGGTGCCCGACAACCTCGCGAACAAGCACCTCTACACCCTCGACCTCGGGGCGCTCGTGGCGGGCTCCCGGTACCGCGGCGACTTCGAGGAGCGGCTGAAGAAGGTGCTGAAGGAGATCCGGACCCGCGGCGACATCATCCTCTTCATCGACGAGATCCACACGCTCGTCGGTGCCGGTGCCGCCGAGGGGGCCATCGACGCGGCGAGCATCCTCAAGCCGATGCTCGCCCGGGGCGAGCTGCAGACCGTCGGGGCGACGACCCTCGAGGAGTATCGGAAGTACCTCGAGAAGGATTCGGCCCTCGAACGCCGCTTCCAACCCATCCAGGTGGAGGAGCCTTCGGTGGCCGACACGATCAAGATCCTCGAGGGGCTCCGCGACTCCTACGAGGAACACCACCGGGTGAAGTTCACCGACCAGGCCCTCGTGAACGCCGCGAACCTCGCCGACCGCTACATCGCCGACCGGTTCCTCCCCGACAAGGCGATCGACCTCATCGACGAGGCGGGGAGCCGGATGCGGATGAAGCGGAAGGACCTGCCCCAGGAGATCCGAGACCTCGACGAGCAGATCGGCAAGCTGCGCGCCGACAAGCGCGAGGCGATCTACGCCCAGCAGTACGAGCGTGCCGCCCAGCTCCGGGATCAGGAGCGCACGCTCATGTCCCAACGGGCCGAGCTCGAACAGCAGGCCGGGGGCGACTACACCGCGATCATCGACGAGGAGCAGATCGCCGAGGTGCTCGCCCAGTGGACGGGCATCCCGGTGCACCGGCTCACCGAGGAGGAGACGGAGAAGCTCCTGAACATGGAGGCCGAGCTCCACAAGCGGATCATCGGCCAGCACGACGCGATCGAGGCGGTGTCGAAGGCCATCCGGCGCACCCGGGCGGGACTCAAGGACCCGAAGCGGCCCGCCGGTTCCTTCATCTTCCTCGGTCCCTCGGGGGTGGGGAAGACCGAGACGGCGAAGACCCTCACCGAGTTCCTCTTCGGCGACGAGGACGCCCTCATCCAGATCGACATGTCGGAGTACATGGAGAAGCACGCGGTCTCCCGGCTCGTGGGGTCGCCGCCGGGGTACGTCGGCTACGACGAGGGCGGCCAGCTCACCGAGGCGGTGCGTCGCAAGCCGTTCTCGGTGGTGCTCTTCGACGAGATCGAGAAGGCCCACCCCGACGTCTTCAACATCCTCCTCCAGATCCTCGAGGACGGCCGACTCACCGACTCCCAGGGGCGGACGGTGGACTTCAAGAACACCGTGATCATCATGACCTCGAACCTGGGGACCGCCGACCTGCGGAAGAAGTCGGTGGGGTTCTCTCCGACCTCGGCCGAGGTCGACTACAACAAGATGCGGGAGAAGGTGACCGAGGCGCTGAAGCGGCACTTCCGGCCCGAGTTCCTCAACCGCATCGACGAGGTCATCGTCTTCCACGAGCTCACGATGGACGAGGTGAAGCAGATCGTCGACCTCCTCCTGCAGCGGGTCCGCAAGCAGCTCGAGTCGCAGTCCCTCGACCTCGTCCTCACCGACGCGGCGAAGGAGCTCATCGCGAAGAAGGGCTACGACCCCGAGCTCGGGGCGCGGCCGCTGCGTCGGGCGATCCAGCGGATCCTCGAGGACCCGCTGTCGGAGAAGGTCCTGAACTCGGAGTTCCCCGCGGGTTCGACGATCCTCGTCGACGTCGACCCGGAGGACCCGGAGCGGGTGACCTTCTCGGCGGTGGAGACGCCGAACCAGCCTCCCGTCGAGCTCGCCGACCAGGGCTGAACCGGCGGGCTACCGGCGCCGACCGTTAGACTCCCCTCGGCCCGTCGCGCCTCGGCGCGGAACCTTCCGGGCATTCCCCGAACAAGGAGCACAGCATGAACGAGAACCTTCGTCGATGGTTGCCGTGGATCGGCATCGGTGCGGCGGTCCTCGTCGTCATCGCGATCATCGTGGCCGGCGGAGGCGGGGGCGAGACCCCCGAGGCCGGTACGTCCACGACCGCGGCCGAGACGTCCACGACCGCGGGCGAGGCGACGACGACCTCCCAGCCCGAGGAGACCACGACCACGGCGCCTCCCGCCGAGCCGGTCAAGGTCGGTATGGCCTACGACATCGGCGGTCGGGGCGACAAGTCCTTCAACGACTCGGCGGCGGCCGGCCTCGACAAGGCGAAGGCCGACTTCGGGATCGAGGCCAAGGAGCTCGAGCCCTCCGCCGGCGGTGAGAACCGGGAGGAGAACCTGCGCCTCCTCGCCGAAGCCGGCTACAACCCGGTCTTCGCGATCGGCTTCGCCTTCGCCGAGGCGGTCGACCGGGCGGCGCAGGACTTCCCCGAGACGACCTTCGCGATCGTCGACTCGGTGGTCGAGCAGCCGAACGTCCTCTCCCTCGTCTTCGCCGAGCACGAGGGCTCCGCGCTCGTCGGCGCCGCGGCCGCGCTGAAGTCCGAGACCGGCAAGATCGGCTTCATCGGCGGGGTGAACATCGGCCTCATCCAGAAGTTCGAGGCCGGATACCGCTGGGGTGCCCAGCAGGTGAACCCCGACATCGAGATCCTCAGCACCTACCTCACCGAACCGCCCGACTTCTCCGGGTTCAACGACCCGGCGAAGGGCAAGGAGGCCGCCCTGGCGATGTTCGAGCAGGGTGCCGACATCGTCTACCACGCCGCCGGCGGCTCGGGGACCGGCCTCTTCCAGGCCGCGAAGGAGGTCTCCGAGCAGACCGGGTCGAAGGTGTGGGGCATCGGGGTCGACTCGGACCAGTACAACACCGTGGACCCCGAGCTGCAGGACTACGTCCTCACCTCGATGCTCAAGCGCGTCGACGTGGCCGTCTACACGACGATCAAGAACTTCGTCGAGGGCGTCGAGCAGGAAGGCGTCATCGTCTTCAACCTCGAGTCCGACGGCGTCGGCTACTCGACCTCGGGCGGGTTCGTCGACGACATCGTCGACCAGCTCGAAGAGCTCAAGGGGAAGATCGTCTCCGGCGAGCTCGAGGTGCCCGACGCGCTCGGCTGATCGAGACGTCGATCCTGGGGCGGGCCCGAGGCGCTAGCCT
>DRQR01000036.1 GCA_011371355.1 Actinomycetota bacterium | reverse complement strand
TGATCGCCGAAGCCGCCCTCGACGATCCGTCCCGGATGGAGCGGAACGTGGCCCGGCTCGTCGCCGAGCGAGACCGACTCGCCGCCGCCCTCGAAGACCTCGGCTTCGACGTCCATCCGTCGACGGCGAACTTCCTCCTCTGCCGAGTGGGCGACGTCGCCGGCGTCGTCGCCGAGCGCCTCTTCGACGAAGGCCTCGTCGTCCGCCGCTTCACCGATCCCCGACTCCTCGACCATCTCCGATTCACCGTCCGGTCCCCCGAGGAGGACGACCGGCTCATCGACGCGCTCAGGAGGGCGATCCCATGACGAGAACCGCGACCGTCGAACGCATCACCGCCGAGACCGACGTTCGGGTCCGCCTCGTGGTCGACGGGACGGGCACCGCCGAGGTCGACACCGGGATCGGGATGTTCGACCACCTCCTCACCACCTTCGCCCACCACGGCCTCTTCGACCTCGAGGTGCGGACGACCGGCGACCTCCACGTCGACGAGCACCACACCGTCGAGGACACCGCCCTCGCCCTCGGCGAGGCCTTCGACCGGGCCCTCGGCGACCGAGCCCGAATCCGCCGTTTCGGCGACGCCGCCGTACCGATGGACGAGGCGATCGCCCGAGCGGTCGTCGACGCCGGCGGCCGCCCCTACGCCGTCGTCGACCTCGCCTTCGAGACGCCCTCGATCGGCCGGCTCGGCACCCAGATGATCCCCCACCTCCTCGAGGCCTTCGCCCGCACCGCCCGGTTCACCCTCCACCTCGACGCCCGGGGTCGGAACGACCACCACGTCGCCGAGGCGGCCTTCAAGGCCCTCGCCGTCGCCTGCCGCGCCGCGCTCGAGCCCGATCCCCGACGTCGGGGCATCCCGTCGACGAAGGGGACGACGTGACCGCCGTCGCCGTCGTCGACCACGGCGCGGGCAACCTCGTGTCGATCGCCGCGGCCCTCGAGCGCGCCGGCGCCGACGTCCGGATCGTCTCCGACCCCGACGCCCTCGCCGACGCAGCCGCCGTGGTGCTGCCCGGCGTCGGCGCCGTCGCCGCGGCGATGCGAGGCCTCCGTCGCACCGGGATGGACGCCGCCCTCGCCGCCTGGGACGGACCCCTGCTCGGCATCTGCGTGGGCCTCCAGGTCTTCTTCGAGCGCTCCGAGGAGGACGGCGCCGTGGGCCTGGGCCTCGTCGCCGGCACCGTCGAACGGCTCTCCGGACGACCCCTCCCCCACATGGGCTGGAACGACGTGGTCCACGACGGCGACCCCCTCTTCGCCGGGATCCCGCCCGGCGAGCCCTTCTACTTCGTCCACTCCTACGCGCCGGTCCCCGACGACGCCGCCGTCGTCGCCGCGACGACGGACCACGGGGGGTCCTTCGTCTCGGCGGTGCGGGCGGGACGACGCGTCGGGGTCCAGTTCCACCCCGAGCGCAGCGGATGGGCGGGAGCCCGGCTCCTCGAGAACTTCCTCGCCGAGGTCGAAGGAGCCGCCGATGCTGCGTAAACGGGTCATCCCGTGCCTCGACGTCGCCGACGGCAGGGTGGTCAAGGGCGTGAACTTCGTCGACCTCGTCGACGAGGGCGACCCCGTGGAACTCGCGGCGCGCTACGTCGACGAGGGCGCCGACGAGCTCTGCTTCCTCGACATCACGGCCTCCCACGAAGGTCGGGGCACCCTCCTCGAGCTCGTCCGCCGCACCGCGGAGACCCTCACCGTGCCCTTCACCGTCGGCGGCGGGGTGGCCTCGGTCGACGACATGCGAGCGGTCCTCAGGGCCGGTGCCGACAAGGTCACGGTGAACACCGCCGCGGTGCTCCGTCCCCGACTCCTCCTCGACTGCGCCGAGGCCTTCGGGCGACAGTGCGTCGTCCTCGCCATCGACGCGAAGGCCCGCGACGACGGCACCTGGGAGGTCTACACCCATGGAGGACGCCGGGAGACGGGCATCGACGCCGTCGCCTGGGCGGCGACCGGCGCCGCACTCGGCGCCGGGGAGATCCTCCTCACCTCGATGGACCGGGACGGCACGAAGGACGGCTACGACCTCGAGCTGCTCCGTGCCGTCCGGGCGGCCGTCGACGTGCCGGTCGTCGCCTCCGGCGGCGCCGGCGAGCCCGACCACATGGTCGCCGCCCTTCGCGACGGCGGCGCCGACGCCGTGCTCGCCGCCTCGATCTTCCACCGCCGGGAACACTCCGTCGGCGAGGTGAAGGCACGCCTCGCCGAGGCGGGCATCCCCGTACGGATCCCCGGGAGGGCGGCGTGAACCCCGAGGCCGTGCGGTTCGACGAGCGGGGGCTCGTGCCCGCGGTGGTCCAGGACGCCGACGACGCCACGGTGCTCATGGTGGGGTGGATGGACCGAGCGGCCCTCGACCGCACCCTCGCCACCGGCGAGGTGCACTTCTGGAGCCGCAGTCGCCGCCGGCTGTGGAAGAAGGGCGAGACGAGCGGCCACGTCCTCCACGTCGTCGACGTCGGCGTCGACTGCGACGCCGACACGCTCCTCGTCAGGGCTCGGCCGGAGGGCCCGACCTGCCACACCGGCTCCCGATCGTGCTTCACGACGGCGAGCCCCGGCGTCCTCGCCGAGCTGTGGTCGACGATCCTCGACCGCAAGGCGACCTCCCCCGACGGCTCCTACACGGCCCGGCTCCTCGACGGCGGCGTCGACCGGGTCGGGCGGAAGGTCGTCGAGGAGGCCACCGAGGTCCTCCTCGCGGCGAAGGACCACGTCCACGGAGGACCCGATCGCCGGATCGTCGAAGAAGCCGCCGATCTCCTCTACCACCTCCTCGTGCTCCTCGCGTCCCGAGACGTCGACCTCGAGGAGGTCCTCGCCGAACTCTCCCGGCGTCGCCGGTAGGCTGCCGTCGTGCCCGGAAGTCGCCTCGCCGTGGTCGCCGTCGCCCTCGTCCTCGCCGGCTGCGCCGCCTCGAGCACCCCCGCCGGTCCCGTCCCCGAGCTCCCCGAGGTGACCCCCGAGGAGTTCCGGGCGTACCTCGCCGAGCGCGACGAGCCGGTGGTCGTCAACGTCTGGGCCTCGTGGTGCCTCCCGTGCCGATCCGAGGCGCCGCTCCTGGCGACGGCCGCACGGCGCTTCGAGGGGCAGGTCCTGATCGTCGCCCTCAACGTCGAGGACACCCTCTCGGGTGCCCAGGGCTTCATCGCCGAGTTCCTCGCCGACGCCCCGATCACCCACTTCAGGGATCCCGAGGGTCGCATCCCCCCGGCCCTCGGCGCCGGCCCCGGCATCCCCACCACCCTGTTCTTCCGCCCCGGAGGCGAGCCGTCGACGATCCACGTCGGGGTCATCGACGAGCGCACCCTCGCCCTCGAGATCGACGAGCTCCTGAGCCCCTGATGGAGTTCGGGCTCCTCGCCGCCGCCGTGCTCGCCGGCTTCGGGGCCTGGGCGACCCTCCGCCTCGAAGCCCGGGTCACCGACTCGGTCGACGACCCCTCCCGGCTGTGGGATCGCCTCGTCGTGGCGGCGATCGTCGGGCTGTTCGCCGGGAGGATCGTCGCCATGGTCACATCGGGGACGAACCCCCTCTCGGCCCCCTTCGACGTCCTCGTCGTCCGCGGTGGGGTGTCGACGGCGGGGGCGTCGCTCGCCGCGGCCGCCACCCTCGCCCTCCGATCCCGCCGTCGCCTCGTCGCCACCGCCGACGGCCTCGCCGCCGCGGCGCTCGTCGGGTTGGCCGGCTGGCACGCCGGGTGCCTCTTCC
>DRQR01000035.1 GCA_011371355.1 Actinomycetota bacterium | reverse complement strand
GTCCCTCGGACCCTCGGTGAGGGCCCCCGCGGCGGCCGCTCGCCGGTGACGTGGGTGCCGCTCCGTCGGCGACCCCGTCTCGGGATCTCAGCGTCCCCTCATCGGAGACTCACGGTCCGATCATCGGCGCCCCCGACGATTCCCACCATGCGCACCCTCGCCTCGATCGTCGCGGGTCTCGTGCTCGTCGCCTGCGTGCCCGCCGGGACCGGCCGGGACGCCGTGGAGATCACGGCCCTGCCGATCGTCGACGCCGCGGACTGGCGGGACCCGTGGGAACGCACGGAGGCCGGCGGCGCGCGGACGATCGAGATCGTCGAACGGCCGACGACGGTGGAGGTCGTCGCCGGTGAGCGGGTGGAGAGCGTGGTCGGTCTCCACGCCGTCGACCGGCTCGTGGCGCCGACCCTCGACGGGCGCCTCCTCGTCGACGAGTTGCCCCCGGGCTCGGCCTTCGTCCTCCGCCCCGACGGCACGGCCACCTTCACCCTCTGGGACCTCTTCGATCCACGGTGGCGAGGGAGGGTTCCGAGGTGGCAGCCGGTCGCCGACGACGGCGAGGTCTTCGACGTCGATCCCCTCGACGGCCCCGGTGGTCCGGCGAAGGTCGGGACGTGGGCCGAGCCCGGCGACCTCGGCTTCTTCCGGGAGCCGGACGGCACGACCGGCCTCTACGTCCTGGGTCGGCTCGACGCCTGCGTCCGGATCGGTCGGCCGATCCGGGCCGTCGATCTCCGCGACCCCACCGGCTCCCATCCCACGACCCTCCGTGACGTGCCGGAGGGCACGGAGCTGTGGCTCGGATCCGGCGACGGCGACCTCGTCCTCGCCTGGACCGCGGAGGCCTCCGAACGCGTCGAGCCCCTCGTCGAGCTCCCCGCCGAACTCGTCGGGATCGAGTCCCTCTGCTGGTCGATCGTCGTCCCGGACGGCCGACTCCTCGGGCTCGAGGAGTTCCATCTCACCGTGACCCTCGAAGCCGCCGATCTCGTCTCCCTCACGGAGATCGACGGGCGCGCCGAGGTCCACTACGACGACGCCGCCGAGTCCGACGCTCGGGCGATCCTGTGGTGGGGAGACCCCCGGGTCGCGATCGGCCACCCCGAGGCCGATCCGCCGGCGGCGACCACCGTCGTGGAAGGATCCGACGAGCTGACCGTCGCCTTCCCCGACGGCAGCCGCCTCGTCCTCGCCCTCGACGAGCGGGGCGAGCCGACGTCGGTCTCCCGGCTCGATCTCGTCGGCCTCCCGGCCCTCGGCGCGCCCGTCGGCGAGGCGGTCGGGCTCCCCGCCGTGATCGAGGTCGAGGGCGAGCCGCCCCCGGGCCCCGGCTTCGATTGGGTCCCCTACCGGGACGTCTTCCTTCGAGCGCGGGGATGGACGTCTCGCGGGGAGCGCCGTACCGTGGTTCGGAGGGGGACCTTCGAGGGGATCGCCGTCGAGGGCGCCGCGGCCCGACTCACCTGGCGGCTCGACGACGGCACCACCCTGCGGTGGATCCTCACCCCCACCGTCCGGGAGCTCGGCGGAACCCGATTCGCCGGACTCGCGTCCCGCTGGGCGACCGACGACCGTCGAGCCGTCGCCGTCGCCGCCCAGGTCCCCATCAGGCCCGTCCCCGGCGAGCGGGAGATCCACCAGTCCTTCCGTCACCTCCACGAGGCCGGAACCGCCCTCGTCGGGCCCGGAGCCCGGCCCCGGGTCACCTGGTTCACCTCGAGCCAGTCGTTCCTCTTTCGCACCGCCCCCGGCCGCACCTTCGTCGCCGCCTTCGTCGAGCCCGCGGCGGCGACCGTGACCACCCGCTTCGACGCGGGCCGGGAGCTCCACGACTTCGAGATCCCCCTCCGCGACGGAACCACCTCGACCCTCGAGTGGCTCGTGGTCGACCGCGGGACGGCGGACCGATACCTCGCCGCGGATCTGTGGGCCAGGGTCTACGAGGACCTCGTCGCCGCCTACCAGGAGGTCGCGGGGATCGTCGACACCCCGGCGCTGCCCACCCTCGAGTGGAACCGGCCCTCCGACGACGACTTCCTCGCCGCCCTCGAACGCCACGTCGAGACCGGGGAGTACCCGGCAGCGGGCGAGGGTTGGTTCGACGTCTTCGCCGCCGAGCTCGACCGCGTCGCCGAGGCGGGGATCGCGAACGTCATCGTCCAGGCCCCGTGGGTCTCCGACGCCGAGGACCCGGCGGTCGTCGGGTCCCTCCACGCCCCGAGAGACCTCCGGGTCTCCGAGCTCCTCGGTGGGGAGGCCGCCCTCGGGAGGCTCGTCGCCGCCGCCCAGGAACGAGACATCGAGGTGACCCTCTGGTGGCCCTCGGCCTACGCGATCCGGGCCCCGATCTTCGTCGAGGATCCCGACCGGCTCGTCTGGACCTCCGGGGGTGTCCCCGACGACGGGGGTTGGGGCGACATCCTCGTCGTCGACAACTCGGCTCCCTATCGGCGTTGGGCGACGAGCCGGCTCGCCGAGCTCCACGCCCGGATCCCCTTCGACGGGCTCTGGCTCGACTCCTGGGACGGCATCGCCGTGCCCACCGACTTCTCCGACCCCCTCCCCACGCCGCGCCTCGACGACGCCCTCGCCCTCCAGGCGGCCTTCGGGGAGCTCGGCCTCCGCCTCGTCGTGGAAGGACTCGCCCCCCTCGGCCGATCCGACGCCTACGGCGACTACGAGGTGTACGAGGGGCCGGCGAACCCGCTCCCGGAGCATCGGCGGACCCTCGAGGCGATCCGAGGTCGGGAGTACCTCCTCTACCGCCTCGGCACCGGGGTGGGCCTCGACGTCGACGTCTACGCCCGGACCTTCGCCGCCGGTGGCGCGGTGAAGGTCGCCAACCTCGACGAGGTCGCCGCCCTCGACGACGACGACTTCGACCGGTTCCGGCGGATCAACCGGGCCATCGTCGCGGTGGGGGCCGAACGCTCCCGCCGGTCCCTCGTCGTCGCCGACGGCCGCTGGATCGGGGTCGCCTGGCCGGGGGCCGGCGACGAACTCGTCGTCTTCGCCTTCGAACCCTTCGCCGTCGAGACCGACGGTCCCACCGACGTCGTCGATGTGGCCGAGGACGAGCGTCGCACCGAGGCCGGGCCGATCGTCCTCGAGCCCTACCACGTCTACGTCCTCGACCCCGCCGGCTGAGTTACGATCGGCGCCATGGCGGTCGGTCCCCTCGCGCGGCTCCTCGAGCGGATCCGCACCACCCGAGCCGAGATCGGCGACGCGTGGCCCTACCACGCCGATCCGGAGACCGGTCGCTGGGAGACCACCGACGACGGGGACTGGTGCGGGGGACACTGGGTCGAGTGCCTCCGACTCGCCTCGGTCCTCGAGGACGACCCCGAGCTCCTCGACGAGGCCCTCGAGCGCACCGAGCGGCTCCGCCCCTACCTGGAACGGGACGACCAGTTCCGCGGCCACCGCTTCGGCTACTCCTCGGCGCGGCTCTACGACCACACCGGTCGCGAGGAGCTGCGCACCCTCACCCTCGCCGCCGCCTGGGCGATGCGGGCGATGGCGATGCCGGTCCATGGGGCGATGCCGATCGGCCTCGAGGTCCAGGTGAAGTCGACGACCCTGGCGTCCCGGTCGATCGTCGCCGTCGACAACGTCCACCCGAACCTGCTCCTCGACTGGTGGGCCCGCACGGAGACCGGCGACCCCACCTTCGAGCGAGGCGCCCGCCGACACCTCGACCGGACGATCGCCGACTTCGTCCGTCCGGACGGCTCCACGGTCGAGTTCATCGAGTACGACCCGACCACCGGTGCGGTCCTCAGGGAGTTCACCCTCCTCGGCGCCCACGACGGGAGCTGTTGGAGTCGCGGCCAGGCCTGGGCGATCGCCGGCTTCCTCCGGGCCTGGGAGGAGCTCGGCGACTCGCGCTACCTCGCCGTGGCCCGCCACCTCTTCGACTACTGGTGGGACCACACCGACGAGCATCGGATCCCGCCGTGGGACTTCATGGATCCGGCGATCGCCGACGGCGCCGACGTGCCCCTCGACACCTCGGCGGCGGCGATCGTCGTCGAGCAGCTCGCCCGCCTCCGGGTGCACCCCGACCTCGCCGCGGCCGCTCCCGACCTCGTCGCCCGGCTCGACCCGATGCTCGAAGGCCTCGAGCACCGGCTCACCCCCACGCACCCGGGAGATCCACGACCTCCCGGCATGCTCGTCGAGGGCTGCTTCAACCATCCCCGGGCCTTCGCCGACCGGGCCGAGTTGCTGTGGGGCGACGCCTACTACCTCATGGCCCTCGCCCACCTCGAACTCGGACGCGCCCCGCGCTGAGCCCGACCGGGGGAGCTCTTCGTCGGACCCACCGATATCATGTCGCCCGGCCGGGGCTTCGAGGGCCCGGCACGTTTTCCGACCCGCGGGTCGACTCGAGACCCGGACCCGATGAGGAGGTTGACGTGATGGCGCGACGAGCTCTTGCCTTCGCGATGAGCCTCGGGCTCATCCTCGCGGTGGCCGCCTCGGCCTCCGCGCAGGAGGACGCCGCCGGGGAGCTCCGGCTCCTCAGCCCCTACGTCGGCGTGGCCGTCGAGCCCGGGGACACCGCCCGTTTCGACCTCGAGGTGGCGGCTCCGGACGGCACCGTCGTGACCTTCGACGTCCGGGGCGTCCCCGACGGCTGGACCGCCGAACTCCGAGGCGGCGGGTTCGTCGTCGAACGCATCATGGTCGCCGAGGAGCTCGACCGAGGTCTCGACCTCGTGGTCGAGGTACCCGAGGCAGCCGCCGAGGGCCGGTACGAGCTCACCGTCGTCGCCGAGGGGGCCGGTGGTGCGGCGACCCTCCCGTTCACCGTCGAGGTCTCGCCCGTGGTCGGAGGTGGCGTGAGCCTCG
>DRQR01000034.1 GCA_011371355.1 Actinomycetota bacterium | reverse complement strand
CGACTCGGTCACCTGGGCGATCCGGCTGGAGGCGATCGACTCGGCGGGGCTCGTCGGCACCGCGACGACGCTGGTGCGGATCGACTTCGTCACGCCGTGACCGGCCCCGGCCGGTGAGCGGCGAGGCCTCCTCGGCCGAGACGCCGATCCGTGGTCCGGTCGTCGCGGTGGACGGCGCTCCACGACGCTGACGGTGCGGTCGGTCACGCCGAGCTGTCGGGAAGGAGCCCACGAGCAGCTCCCGCCGAACTCGAGCAGGTCCGCATCGAGGACGACACGATCCTCCTCCATCCCGGCATCGGCTCCGTGACCCCCAACGACGGACACGAAGGGGTGGACCGTCGACCTCGGCGGTACACGCCGGATCGACGGCGCGAGCATCCGCTCCTCCGCTCCGCCGCGCTCCACACGGGGTGGACCGCTGTGGCCCGGCGACCGCATGGAGGAGTTGACATCATAACTGAACATCGGTAAGTTGACGATGATCAGTTAACAGTGTTCACCCATGAGGAGGGATCCGATGCGGCGATTGGCAGACGGACTGGTGCGGTTCCGCTGGGGCGTGCTCGCGGCGGCGGTGATCGCGATCGTGGTGGCCGGGCTCGTCGGAGGGGACGTCGCCTCCTCGCTCTCCGACGGCGGATTCGACGACCCCGAGGCGGAGGCGGTCGTCGCCGCCCGGGTCTTGGAGGAACGATTCGGCGCCAAGGACCCGAGCATCGTGCTCGTGGTGGGAGCACCGGGGACGTCGGTGGACGATCCGGCGGTGGTGGCCGCCGCGTCGGCGCTGGTGAGCGACCTCGCCGCCGAAGACGGGGTCGACGGCGTCGCGTCCTACTGGAGTCTCGGATCGCCTCCGTCGCTGCGGAGCTTCGACGGAACCCGGGCCCTGGTCTTCGCCACGCTCTCGGGCGACGAGGGCACCCAGCTCGAAACCGCAGGACGTCTCGCCGAGGAGTACCGGGGGAGCAGGGACGGACTCGAGATCCTCGTCGGCGGTCCCGGGCCGCTGTTCGCCGAAGTGCAGGAGACGATCGAGTCGGATCTGGCCCGGGCCGAGGCGATCGCCTTCCCCATCACCCTGGTGCTGATGATCGTCGTCTTCGGGTCGGTGGTGGCGGCACTCCTCCCCCTCGGGATCGGCGCGTTCTCCATCGTCGGGACCTTCTTCGTCCTCGAGGTCCTCACCGGGTTCACGGAGGTGTCGATCTTCGCCCTCAACCTCACCACCGCCCTCGGTCTCGGCTTGGCGATCGACTATTCCCTGTTCGTGGTCTCCCGGTTCCGGGAGGAGATGGCCGCCGGGTGGGAACCCCACGAGGCGGTCCGGCGCACCGTGCAGACCGCCGGCCGGACGGTGTTGTTCTCGGCGGGGACGGTCGCCGTCTCTCTCGCCGCGCTCCTCGTGTTCCCCCTCGCTTTCCTCCGCTCCTTCGCCTACGCCGGGATCGCCGTCGTCGGCCTGGCCGCGGCCGGCGCCGTCGTCGTCCTTCCCGCCCTGCTGGCGGTGCTGGGCCGACGCGTCGACCGGCTGCGGGTACGGAAGGTCCGTGCCGTCACCAGCGGGGAGGGGATCTGGCATCGGATCGCCACCGCCGTGATGCGCCGCCCCCTCCCCATCGCCACCGCCACCATCACGTTGCTCGTGGTGCTGGGGATGCCGTTCCTCTCCGCGCAGTTCGGTACCACCGACGATCGGGTCCTCGCTCCCGGCAGCGACGCCCGCGCCGCAGGAGACGTCCTCAGGTCCGACTTCGACGGGTTCGAGGCGTCGCCGATCACCGTCGTCGTCACCGACGCCGATCCGGCGGGGATCGACGCCTACGCCGGCGCCATCTCCGGTCTGGCCGGGGTCGCCAGGGTGGACGGCCCCACCGGGTCGTTCGTCGGCGGCACCCGAGTGGCGCCGGCCGGACCCGCATCGATGCGGTTCCGGTCCGGCGACGACTTCTACCTGTCGGTCGTCCCGTCGGTGGAGCCGACGTCGCCGGAGGCCTCCGAGCTCGTCGCCGCCATCCGAGGCCTCGAGGCTCCCGGCGAGGTGTTGGTCGGTGGCGCCGCCGCCGACCTGGTGGACGCCAAGGCCTCCCTCTCCGGGCCCCTCCCCTGGGCCCTAGGGATGATCGCCGCGGTCACCTTCGTGGTGCTCTTCCTCATGTTCGGCTCGGTGTTGGTCCCGGCCAAGGCCCTGGTCCTCAACATCCTCTCGCTGTCGGCCACCTTCGGGTCCCTCGTGTGGGTCTTCCAGGAGGGTCACCTGAGCGACCTGCTGGGATTCACCGCCACCGGCACCCTCGACCTCAGCATCCCCATCCTCATGTTCGCCATCGCCTTCGGGCTGTCCATGGACTACGAGGTGTTCCTGCTGTCACGGATCAAGGAGGAACACGACCGCGGTTCGGACACCACCACGTCGGTGGCGTTGGGGTTGGAGCGGACGGGGAGGATCGTCACGGCCGCGGCCCTCCTCATCGCCGTCGTCTTCGTCGCCTTCGCCACCTCCCGGGTGTCGTTCATCAAGATGCTGGGGCTCGGCATGACCCTGGCGGTGCTCGTCGACGCCTTCGTGGTCCGAGCCACCCTCGTACCCGCCTTCATGCGGCTCGCCGGCGACGCCAACTGGTGGGCACCGCGGCCGCTCCGCCGGATCCACGAGCGGTTCGGGCTCCGGGAAGTGGTCGACCTCGAGGGGACTCCCCCTAAGCTGGAGGTGCAGGTCACCGAAGCATGACGTCCACCACCGACCACCGCTCCGAGTCCCGACCGAACCGGCCGGGCTCGGGCGCGCATCGGCGCCGCCGAGCCCGCAAAGGGGAGGGGGACCGGCTCCGGGCCGAGATCCTCGACGCCGTGGCCGAACTCCTCGTCGAGAAGGGACACAAGGACGCCGTGTCGATCCGGGCGGTGGCGGAACGGGTCGGGGTGAGTCCCCCTGCGATCTACCTCCACTTCGCCGACAAGGACCAGCTCTTCTACCAATGCTGCCGGGAAGGCTTCGAGGAGCTGTCCCGACGGCTCGAAGAAGCGGCCGCCACCGAAGGCCCGGTGCTCGAGCGGTTGGAACGGATGGGGCGGGCCTACATCGACTATGCCCTCGAGCGGGGAGCCCAGTACCAGGTGCTGATGACGGGAGGCGACGTCGGGTCGATCCCCCCCGAGCTGATGGAGGACGACCCGGGGCTGCGGGCCTTCGCCGTCTTGGTGAGCACCATCACCGAAGGTATCGAGTCGGGAGAGTTCCGGGACGACCAGGATCCGGTGGCGCTGGCGGTGGCGGTGTGGGCGGCGGTGCACGGTGCGGTCATGCT
>DRQR01000033.1 GCA_011371355.1 Actinomycetota bacterium | reverse complement strand
GGCGAGGTGCACGGTGGCGTCGAGCGCCACGAGGGCCGAGACCGTGTCGTTCGCGGGACTCGCGGTGACGAGGTTGCCGACGACCGTCGCCCGGTTCCGGAGCTGGGGTCCACCCACCTCGAGGCACGCCTGGGCCAGGGGCAAGGCCCGCTCGACGAGCAGCCGCGACGTGGTGACCTCGGCGTGGGTGACGAGGGGACCGATCCGGATCCTCCCCCCGGTCGTCTCGATCCCGCCGAGGCCGTCGACCCGGGTGAGGTCGACGACGACGTCGACGTCTCCCCGCAGGCCCCGGCGCAGCTCGAGGAGCAGGTCGGTGCCGCCGGCGACGACCCGAGCCCGGCCCCGATGCGCGGCGAGGAGCTCGAGGACCTCGGCCGGCGACGTGGGTTGGTGGTAGGTACCCGGCCGGGTGCCGGGCCGCTGGACCTCATGCATGGCGGTGGTGCACTCGACCGTTGTAGATGATCCCGCCGGCGAGGGCGTAGTCGTAGAGGACCCGAGCCGCCTCCTCTCGGAGCACGTCGAGGTGGACCTCGATGTCGCGGTCGACGAGATCGGCGATCCAGTCCCGGGGTTTGTCGCCTTCGTCGAACCCCACCGCCCTGGCGTCCTCGTCGCGGGCCCCGCAGACGAGGGAGGCGACCCCCGACCAGGGGATCGCGCCGAGGCACATCGCGCAGGGCTCGACGCTGCTGACGAGCTCCATCTCCCCCCCGGCGCCGAGGTCGAAGGAGCCGAGGACCTGTCCCGCCATCGCGATGGCGACGATCTCGGCGTGGGCGATCGAGCACCGGGTGGAGACGACCCGGTTGACGCCGGGGGCGACGAGCCGCCCGGTGTCGCGGACGAACACCGCGGCGCCGAAGGGACCGCCGGTGCCCTCCGCCACGTTCCGAGCCGCCAACCCGACGACGAAGCGCATCCGCTCGACGACGTCGGGGATGACGACCTCGTCGGCGGCGACGTCGGCCATCCAGGCGGGCAGGGTGAGGTGGTATTCGGGAAGCCTCATGTGCGTTCCTCGCGATCGTAGGCGAGTCCGAGGGCGGCGGGGGCTCCGAGGCGGTGGCGGAGCGCCTCGAACCGGGTGATGACGACGAGGACGACGATGGTCAAGAGGTACGGCATCATGTTGAGGAGGCTGGCGGGGATCGTCGTGCCTTCGGCCTGGAGCCGGAACTGGATCGCGTTGACGCCCCCGAACAGGAGGGCACCGAGGACGGCCCGGCGGGGATCCCAGGTGGCGAAGATCACGAGGGCGATGGCGATCCATCCCCGACCCCCCGTCAGGTGCTCCGTCCAGCCCGGCGTGTAGGCGAGGGAGAGATGGGCCCCGGCGATCCCGGCGAGGACGCCCCCGAAGACCGTGGCGAGGTACCGGACTCGGTAGACCCCGATCCCCATCGCGTCGGCGGTCTGGGGCGATTCGCCGACGGCCCGGAGGGCGAGACCCGGCCGGGTGCGGGCGACGAAGAACCAGACGGCGGGGACGACGAGGAAGAGGAGATACACGAGGACGTCCTGGTCGAAGAGGGCCGGCCCGACCACGGGGAGGTCGGAGAGCCAGGGGATGGGGACGCCGTGGAACCGGGGCCCCACCATGCCCACGAGGGGAGCTCCGCCGGGGCCGAGCCGCTGGCCGAGGAAGCTCGCCAGGCCTCCACCCGCCAGGGTGAGGGCGAGTCCGGAGACGACCTGGTCGGCGCGGAGGGTGATCGTGGCGAAGGCGTGGACGAGGGCCATGATCCCACCGACGACGCCGCCGACGACCACCCCCACCATCGCGTTGCCGGAGGCCACGGCGGCGGCGAAGGCGGTGACCGCCCCCATGATCATCATGCCCTCGACCCCGAGGTTGAGGACCCCGGCGCGTTCGGTGACGATCTCGCCCACCGCCGCGTAGACGAGGGACGCCCCGGCGAAGACGGCGATGGCGAGGACCGAGGTGACGAGCTCCATCATCCCTCCGCCGAGATCACGTGGGCCCGTCGCGCGATCCGGAGTCGGTAGCGGGAGAAGACGTCCCCGCCGAGGACGAAGAGGAGGATCATGCCTTGGAAGAACGCCCCGATGGAGGCGGGGAGCCCCATGGAGATCTGGAGCTGGTCACCGCCGACGAAGAGCGCCGAGAGCAGGAAGGCCACGAGGACGATCCAGCCGGGACGGAGCTTCGCCACCCAGGCGACGATGATGCCGGTGAACCCGTTCCCGATGGCGAGTCCCTGCTGCAGGCGGTGGGAGATCCCCGCGGTCTCGGTGAAGCCGGCGAGGCCGGCGAGGCCGCCGGAGAGGAGCATGACGGCGAGGATGATCCCCGCCCGACGCACCCCGGCGTAGCGGGCGGCTTCGGGGTTCTCGCCCGTGAGGGCGATCTCGTAGCCGAGCTTCGTGTGGTCGAAGACGAGCCAGACCACCACGGCGGCGGCGAGGGCGAGGAACAGGCCGAGGGTCACCCGGCCGCCGATCCTCGGGAGCCAGGCGAACTCGGGGAACGGCGCCGAGCCGGGGAACCCCTGCCCCTCGGGGTCCTTCCAGGGTCCGGTGAAGAGGTACTGGTAGGTGAGGATCGCCACGAAGTTCAACATGATCGTGGTGATGATCTCGTCGACCTCGAGGGCCGCCTTCAGCACCGCCGGGACGAGCGCCCAGAGCGCGCCGCCGAGGATCGCCGCGACGGCCATGAGCGGCAGGTACACCCAGGGGGTCTGCGGGATGCCGGGGAGGAGCTCGGGGAGGAACAGGGCCACCCAGGCCACGAAGACCCCGCCGACGACGAGTTGCCCCTCGGCGCCGATGTTCCAGAAGCGCATCCGGAAGGCCACGGCGACGGCGAGGCCGGTGAGGATGAGGGGGATGGTGCGGACGATCGTCTCCGACACCGCGTAGAACTCCCCGTCGAGCCACGCGGCCGGGGAGCCGAAGGCCCCGGCGAGGATCTGGAGGTAGGCCTCGATCGGGTCGGCGCCGGCGAGGCCGATGACGACGGCACCGAAGCCGAGCGCCACGAGGATCGAGAGGATCGGCACGAGCCAGCGGACGTAGGGAGGGGGGTCGAGCCGCTTCTCCAGGCCGATCCGGAACGGCGCGGTCATCGGTGAGCCTCCCCGGCCATCATGAGCCCGAGCTCCTCGATGGTCGTCTCCTCGGGGGTGACGACCCCCATGATCCTCCCGCCGTGGAGGACGGCGATGCGATCCGACATCATCAGGAGCTCGTCGAGTTCCTCGGAGACGAGGAGGACCGCGGTCCCCGCGGCCCGCTGTTCGAGGAGCCGGGCCCGGACGTGCTCGATGGCGCCGACGTCGAGGCCGCGGGTGGGGTAGGCGGCGACGAGCACCGGACGGTGCCCCCGGGCCGCCGCCCAGCTCCCCGCGGTGATCTCCCGGCCGAGGATCGCCTTCTGCTGGTTCCCGCCCGACAGGTTGCGGGCCGGCGTGTCGGGACCGGGGGCGTCCACTCGGAACCGCTCGATGATCGTCTCGGCGAAGGCGCGCATCCGGTCCCGCCGGATGGCCGGCCCGACGGCGATCGGAGGATGTCGGTAGGCCCGCATGGCGAGGTTGTCGGCCAGGGGGAGGTTCCCGGCGAGCCCACGACCGAGCCGGTCGGCGGGGACGTGGGCCACGCCCCGGTCGAGGAAGGCCACCGGCGAGGCGCCGGTGAGGTCCTTCCCGTCGACGACGACCCTGCCGGCGTCGGGTCGCCGGAGGCCGGTGGCCACCTCGGTGAGCTCGCGCTGTCCGTTCCCGGCGACCCCGGCGATCCCGAGGATCTCCCCGGCGGCCACCTCGAGGTCGACGTGGTCGAGGGCGACGAGGCCCCGTTCGTTGCGGACGACCACCCCTTCGAGGGCGAGGACCGTCGGCCCCGGCTCGGCGGGGGGCTTCGGGATGGTGGTGGCGACCTCCCGACCGACCATGAGCTCGGCGAGGCGATGTTTGTCGGTGTCGGCGACGTCCATGGTGGCGACGTTGCGGCCCTTCCGCAGCACGGTGACCCGGTCGGCGATCTCGACGACTTCGTCGAGCTTGTGGGAGATGAAGACGATCGCCTTCCCCTCGGCGGCGAGGCTCCGCAGGATGGCGGCGACCTCGTCGGCCTCCTGGGGTGTGAGGACGGCGGTGGGTTCGTCGAGGACGAGGATCTCGGCGCCTCGATAGAGGGCCTTGAGGATCTCCACTCGCTGCTGCTCGCCGACCGAGAGCTGCCAGATCGGGGCGGTGGGGTCCACGGGCATCCGGAGCCGGTCGGCGATCTCGGCGACGTCTCGGGCCACGGCGTCCAGGTCGAGGACGAAGGGCATGTCTTCGACGCCGAGGATCACGTTCTCGGCGACGGTCTGGGTGGGTACGAGCTTGAAGTGCTGATGGACCATCCCGATCCCGAGGTGGATCGCCGCCCGCGGCGAGGTGATCGTGACGGGCCGGAGCCCGCCCTCGTCGTCCCCCACGAGGATCTCTCCCTCGTCGGGCTGGTAGAGGCCGCTGAGGATCGACATCAGCGTCGACTTCCCGGCGCCGTTCTCGCCGAGGAGGGCGTGGATCTCGCCCCATCGGACCTCGAGGTCCACGTGGTCGTTGGCGAGCACGCCGGGGAAGGACTTCGTGATGCCCCGCAACGCGACGGCGAGACCCCGCCGGCCGTGGCTCCCGGTTCTGCTCACGGTCCGCGTCGGCCGCGTCGGGCGGCCGTCTCGGATGACGACCGCCCGACGCTCCCGGTCATTCGCCGAGGCCGGTGGGCGCCTCGGCGGGCGCTTCGCCTTCCACGCCGTCGACGAACCAGTCCATCGACAGCATCTCGCCGTCGGTGAGGCACTTGCCCGCCTCGACGACCGTGTTCCCGTTGGCGCCGACGATGGGCCCACAGAAGACGTCCAGGTCGCCGGCGACGATGGCGGCCTTCTTCTCGTCGACGAGCGCCGCGGTGTCGGCGTCGACGAGGGGCGACAGCGGAGCGAGATCGACGATGCCGTCGGCCATCGAACCCCAGTACTGGTAGCCGCCCTCGTAGGTGCCGTCGAGCATCTGGCGGACGATGTCGACGTACTTGACGCCCCAGTTCCAGATCGGGCTCGTGAGCACCGTGTCTCCGACGAACGCCCGCATGTCGGAGTCGTAGCCGATGGAGAACCCGCCGGCGTCGGCGGCGGCCTTCTGCGGCTCGGTGGTGTCCTGGTGCTGGGCGATGACGTCGGCGCCGGCGGCGAGGAGCGCCTCGGCGGCCTCCTTCTCCTCGGGTGGACCGAACCAGGTGTTCGTCCAGACGACCTTGACGACGGCGTCGGGGTTCACTTCACGCACCCCGAGGGTGAAGGCGTTGATGCCTCGGATGACCTCGGGGATCGGGAAGGCGGCGACGTAGCCGATGGTGTTCGTCTTCGTCGCCTTCCCTGCGACGAGCCCGGAAAGGTAACGGGGCTGATACATCCTGCCGAACACCGTGGCGACGTTGTCGGCGGTCTTGTATCCCGAGATGTGGACGAACTCGACGTCGGGGAACTCGGAGGCCACCGCGATCGTCGGGTCCATGTAGCCGAAGGAGGTGGTGATGATGAGGTCGGCGCCCTTCTGGGCGAAGTCCCGGATCACCCGTTCGGCGTCGGGACCCTCGGGGACGCTCTCGATGTAGAGGGTCTCGACGGCGTCGCCGAACTCCTCTTCGATGGCGAGCCGCCCCTGGTCGTGGGCCCAGGTCCAGCCGAGGTCCCCGATCGGGGCGACGTAGACGAAGGCCACCGTGAGGGGCTCGGCCATCTCGCCTCCCCCGGTGGTCGGGGTGCCACCGCCCCCCGCGGTGGTCGTGGCGCCGCCTCCCGACGAGCACGCCGCTACCACGAGCGCGAACGCGGCGACGAGCAGGATCTTCCACCGTTGCATGCCAGTACCTCCCATCGAGCTCCGTCGGGCGATGGTGGTCGCCGGAAGCGTGCGGGTCAAACGCGGATCAGGGCCGCGCGATCCCCGTGTACACCTCGGGGCGCCGGTCCCGGTAGAAGGCCCAGTGACGACGGGCCCGCTCGATCTCGCCCATGTCGAGGTCGCGGACGACAACCTCGTCGGCGGTGTCCGAGGCCGTTCCTCCGACGATCTGGCCCCGGGGATCGACGAAGTAGGAGGTGCCGTAGTAGTCGGTGTCCTCGAGACCCTCGGAGCCGACCCGGTTGATGGCCCCCACGAAGTACTGGTTGGCGACCGCGGCGGCGGGCTGCTCCAGCTCCCAGAGGTACTTCGAGTGGCCGCGGGTCGTCGCCGAGGGGTTGAAGACGATCCGGGCGCCGTTGAGCCCCAGCTCCCGCCAGCCCTCGGGGAAGTGACGGTCGTAGCAGATGTAGACGCCGATCTTCCCCACCGCGGTGTCGAAGACGGGGAACCCGGTGTTGCCGGGCCGGAAGTAGAACTTCTCCCAGAACCCCTCGACCTGGGGGATGTGGGTCTTCCGGTAGATGCCGAGGAAGGAGCCGTCGGCGTCGATGACCACCGCGGTGTTGTAGAAGGTGCCCTCGTCGACCCGCTCGTACATGGGGACGACGAGGACCATCGAGGTCTCCTTCGCCAGGTCCTGCATGCGCCGGACCGTCTCTCCGTCGGGGATCGGCTCCGCCCAGTCGTAGAACGAGGGGTCCTGAACGGTGCAGAAGTAGGGGCTGTTGAAGATCTCCTGGAAGCAGAGCACCTGGGCGCCCTGGGCGGCGGCCTGCCGGGCATAGGTGATCTGCTTGTCCATCATCGACTCGCGGTCTCCGGTCCATTCGGCCTGGACGAGGGCGGCTCGGACGACGTCGTGCATGTCGAGGTTCCTCCTGGTTCCTCCTGTCGGCGCGGCATCCCATCCTACGACGACGGGGCGCCGGCCACCGGCGGTGGAGCCTCCAGCCACCCCGAGGGAGCCGGACGTCGCCTCGGGTGGGGAAGGCGTCGTCCGGTGCGTCGTGGTGAGCCGTGGTCGGACCCCCGACCGTCGGCGGTACCGATGCCGGGACGGCGAGTCACGCCGTCGATGGGGCGGCCGACGACCGGGGCGGGTCCCGGCGACGCCGGCAGCCGTCGTGAGCCGGTGGTCGGCCGAGGGCACGGGATCGACGGCACGATCTCGGTCCCCGGCTCGGCGGTGAGATCGGTCACCGCCCCGGGGGCGGTGGCGGTGCGGAACCGTGGAGGCGTCGGGGCGGCGCGGTGGCGCGAGCGGGGACGAGAGGCCGGTGGATCGCCGCAACGCCACGGCCCCTCCGACGGGAAGCCCTCTGGGCCGGGCGGCGCGTCCCTTCCCGTTGCCGTCTCGGAGGACGGGATTGGTGGAAGATGCCGCCGCGCTCGCCATACTGGGAGCATGATCATGCGCGTGTGGCGGGGATGGACCCGACCGGAGGACGCCGCCGACTACGAGCGGTACATGGAGGAGATGGCGCTCCCGGCCTACGGGAACGTCGAGGGGAACCTGGCGGTCTACATGGCCCGGAGGGACGACGGCGACCGGGTCGAGTTCGCCATGTTCACCGTGTGGGACTCCATCGAGGCGATCGAGCGCTTCGCCGGTCCCGACTACGAGCGGGCGGTGTTCTTCCCCGAGGACGAGCGGTTCCTGGTCGACAAGGAGCTCACGGTGTCCCACTACGAGATCTACGGGTCTCGCTGAGCTCGGCGACCCCGACGCTGCGTAGGATTGGCGGGTCGGAAGGAGCACATCCGTGGCCCGGAACCTGACCGTTGCCGCCGCCCAGATGGGTCCGGTGGCGAAGGACGAACCGAAGGCGGCGGTCGTCGACCGCCTCGTCGCCCTGCTCGGCGAAGCGGCCGACCGGGGTGCCGAGCTCGTCGTGTTCCCGGAGCTGGCGTTGACGACGTTCTTCCCCCGGTGGCACCTCGACGAGGCCGAGATGCTCCGCTACTTCGAGACGGAGATGCCCGGTCCCGAGACGAAGCGGCTCTTCGAAGAGGCGAGACGCCGGGGTGTCGGGTTCTGCCTCGGGTTCGCCGAGCTCCACACCGACGACGACGGCGTGACCCATCGCTACAACACCCAGATCCTCGTCGAGCGGGACGGCACCGAGGTGGCGCGGTTCCGCAAGGTCCACATCCCCGGACACGAGGAGTTCGAGGAGTGGCGGCCCTTCCAGCACGCCGAACGGCACTACTTCGAACCGGGACCCGACGGGTTCGGGGTGTGGCGCGCCTTCGGCGGGCTCGTGGGGATGGCGATCTGCAACGACCGTCGCTGGCCGGAGACCTACCGGGTGATGGGGCTCCAGGGCGTCGAGCTCATCCTCATCGGCTACAACACCCCACTCTTCTACGCCCCCGATCCGCAGCAGAACGCCCTCGCCGGGTTCCACAACGACCTCGTCATGGCCGCCGGCGCCTATCAGAACGGCACCTTCGTGGTCGGGGTGGCGAAGGGAGGGATCGAGGAGGGGGTGGAGTCCCTGGCCCAGTCGGCGATCTACGCCCCGTCGGGGCAGGTGATCGCCCGCTGCGTCACCACCGGGGACGAGGTGGCGGTGGCGACGATCGACCTCGACTTCACGAGGTTCTACAAGGAGACGCTCTTCGATTTCGATCGCTACCGGATGCCCGAGCACTACCGGCTCATCACCGAGCGTCGGGGCGCGGTGCCGCCGCCCCGGGCCTAGTCGTCCCGCTCGTCGACGGCCGCCTCCTCGTAGTCGGAGCGGTAGACGATCTCGTGGCTCTCGAGGTAGTTGGAGGCCAGCGACGTCACGAGCGCCGCCACCGGCAAGGCCATGAACGCACCCATGGGACCGGCGACGGCGCCGCCGAAGAGCGCCGCGCCGAAGGCGACGGCCCCGTTGAGGCTCATCGTGTTCGCGCTGATCTTGGGGCTCAGCCAGTAGTTCTCGACCTGCTGGTAGACGACGACGTAGCCGAGGACGACGAGCCCGGGGACGAGCCCCCGGAGGGCGAGGGTCAACAGCACCGGGATGGCGCCGCCGATGTAGGTGCCGATGGCGGGGATGAACACCGACACGAAGCCACCGAAGACGGCGAGGGCGATGGCCAAGGTCACCGGGACGCCGACGGCGACCATGGTGAAGAGGAATCCGGCGCCGTTGATGAGCATGAGGATGAGCCGTGAGTAGAAGTAGCCGCCGGTCTGGACGATCGCCTCGTCCCAGGCCCATCCGATCTGCCGCTGCCGCTCCGGTGGGAGGTGGGACAGGACGACGGCCCGAAGGCGCGGGAAGTCGGCGGTGAGGTAGAAGGTGAACATCGCGATCGTCATCAGGTCGAACACCATCCCGAGCCCCGACGTGGCGATGCCGACGACGCTCCCGAAGGCATCCGACCCCCAGTCGAGCAGCGCCTTCGCCACCTCGTCGGAGAGCTCGCCGCCTTCGAGGAGCGCCGGGATCTCGATCCCGAACCGGTCGCGCAGCAGGTCGCCGAGGGACGTCACCCATCCGGCCCCCTTCTGACCGACGACCTTGGCGAGCTCGACGACGGCCGGAACCATGATGGCGACCATGAGGAGGAGGAAGACGAGGCCGCCGAGGTAGATGGCGCCGGTGGCGGTGCCCCGCTTCCAGCCGTACCGGTTCGTCAGGAGCTGGACGCCGGGTTGGAGGGCGAGGCTGAAGAAGAAGGAGACGACGAGCATGCCGACGAGACCGCTCGCCTCGCCGAGGAGCCAGAGCCCGGCCATGGTCCCGAGCACGAAGCCGATGACCTTGACGATCGTCTGGGTTCCGATCTCGACCCGGACGACGAGCGGCTCGGCGCCTTCCCGCTCCTCGGATGCTCGCGCCATGCCTCCTCCCCGGCTCGGGCTCCTACGCTAGCCGTGACGGCCGGAGAGGTCCCGGGCGGGAGGGAGTGGGCCGGCGAGACCGCGTCCCGGACGTTCCCCGGTGACCGACCCCGCCGTTCGGCACCGCCGCGGCCGTCCGCCGGCCGGGGTGACGCCCGCGACCTCGAGGGGCGACCCCCACACCGCTACGCGGCGGCGTAGGCTCGGGGAGCGAGATGGATGCCGATGCCCGTGGGGAAGCACGACGACCGACTCCGGCTCGCGTCGCCGCCGTGGTGGGCGCCGTGGTCGCGGGGTTGGTCTCCTACCCCGTGATGCTCTGGCTGGCGCCGGTCGTGGGGCTGGCGGTCCTCTCCACCGAGCACCGTCGGCGGCGGTCCGTCGCCGGCCTCGCCGCCGTGGCGTTCGTGACGGCACTCCTGACGGCGCTCTTCGTGTTCGCCGAGGCGTCGTCCCTGCGCCTCGAGGTCGGAGGCTGAGTCGCCCCCGCTCCGGTCCGAGCGAAGCCGAGGCACGGCGCGTGCCGAGCGACGTCGCGTCCTCCTAGCCTGGTGTCCTCGAGCGCGACCCCGAAGAACGCCATGGTCCACGTCACCGAGCTCACTTGCACCTCGTGCGGACGGTCGTACCGCCCCGATCCCGACCGGTACGTCTGCGACGACTGCGGTCCGGTGGGGACCCTCGACGTCCGCTACGACCTCGAGGCGGTGGGGGCGGAGCTCGACCCGGACCGTCTCGCGAGGGACCCGGATCGTACGATCTGGCGCTACGGGCCCCTGCTCCCCGCCCCCCGAGGCTCGACGGGGCTCGCCGTGGGCGGCACGCCCCTCTACGAGGCGACGGGCCTCCTCTCCGGCCTCGCCGCGCTGTGGATCAAGGACGAGGCGCTGGAACCCACCGGATCACTGAAGGACCGCGCCTCGGCGGTGGTCGTCGCCCAGGCCCAGACCTTCGGCCGCCGCGTGGTCGCGACGGCCTCGACGGGGAACGCCGCGGCGGCCCTCGCCGGGGTGGCGGCCGCGACCCCGGGTATCGAGGCGGTGATCTTCGTACCCGCCGACGCCCCCGAGGCGAAGGTGGCCCAGCTCTTGGCCTACGGCGCCCGGGTCGTCCTCGTCGAGGGCACCTACGACGACGCCTACGAGCTCTGCGCCGAGGTGGCGCCTCGACGGGGCTGGTACAACCGCAACACCGGGTTCAATCCCTACACCACCGAGGGCAAGAAGACCGTCGCGCTCGAGATCGCCGAACAGCTCTCCTGGCGAGCCCCGGACGTCGTCGTCGTCTCGGTGGGAGACGGCTCGATCATCGGCGGGATCCACAAGGGCTTCGCCGAAGCCCACGCCCTGGGCTGGATCGACCGGATCCCGCGGCTGCTGGGCGTCCAGGCGGCCGGCTCGGCCTACCTCGTCGAGGCCTTCGAACGCGACGAGGACGTGGCGACGAAACCCCCGATCGACCCCCACACCGTCGCCGACTCGATCTCGGCGGGCCTGCCCCGGGACCGCGTCAAGGCGATGCGGGCCGTCCGGGAAACCGGCGGGGCGTTCCTCGCCGTCGACGACGGCGAGATCCTCGCCGCGATCCCTCGGGTGGCCGCCACCACCGGCGTGCTCCCCGAGCCCGCGGCGGCCGCCGCCTTCGCCGGACTCGAGGCGGCGATCGGCCGGGGGCTCGTCGCCGACTCGGACCGGGTCGTGGTGGTGTCGACCGGTTCCGGGCTCAAGGACGTCGGCGCGGTCATGGAGGCGACGAGGAGAACGGGTATCGTCCCCCTCCGGGTCCCCCCCGACCCCGACGCCTTCACCGCCGCCTTCGATGGAGGACCAGCGTGATCGACCTGACCATCCACCCAGACGTCCGGCAGCGGGCGGCCCGGCGCGCCGCCGAGCGAGGAATCCGGATCCCGACCTTCGCCGAGCTGCGAGATCCCGCCCTCGTCCCCGACGACGTCCGGGCGCGCCTCGCCGACGTCGGCCTCTGGGACCTCGACCCGGTCAACCTCCATCGGATCACGTGGAAGAACGAACCGGTCGCCCACGGCGGCGGTTTCGGGCGGGTGAACCGACTCGAGATCCCCCCGACGCTGTCGGGGGTCTCGAGCCGGATCTTCGTGCTCGTCGGGAAGTGGTTCCCCACCGGAGCCCACAAGGTCGGGGCCGCCTTCGGGTGCCTCGTCCCTCGCCTCGTCACCGGGCAGTTCGACCCCACCTCCCAGAAGGCGGTGTGGCCCTCGACGGGGAACTACTGCCGAGGCGGCGCCTACGACTCGGCGCTGCTGGGATGCGAATCGGTGGCGATCCTCCCCGAGGGCATGAGCCGGGAACGCTTCGAGTGGCTCGAGTCGGTGGCCGGGGAGATCATCAAGACGCCGGGCACCGAGGCGAACGTGAAGGAGATCTTCGACGAGTGCGCCCGCCTCCGCGCCTCCGGCGAGGACGTGGTGATCTTCAACCAGTTCGACGAGTTCGGGAACTACCTGTGGCACTACACGGTGACCGGCCCGGCGATCGAGGAGGTCCTCGCCGAAGAGCTCACCGACGCCGAGGCGTACCGGGGCCTCGCCCTCGCCACCGGCTCGGCGGGCACGATCGCCTCGGGCGACTACCTCAAGCAGCGCCATCCGACGTCGGTGATCGCCGCCGCCGAGGCGGTCCAGGTGCCGACCCTGCTCCAGGCCGGCTACGGGGAGCATCGCATCGAGGGGATCGGCGACAAACACGTCCCCTGGATCCACAACGTCCGCAACACCGATCTCGTGGTGGGCATCGACGACGAGGCGGCGATGTCGGTGTTCCGCCTCTTCAACGAGCCCGCCGGACGGGAGCTCCTCGTCGACCGCGGCGTGCCCGAGACCGTCGTCGACCGCCTCGAGCTCTTCGGGATCTCGGGGGCGGCGAACCTGCTGGCGACGATCAAGCTCGCCCGGTGGTTCGAGATGACCGACCGGGACGCCCTCGTGACCGTCGCCACCGACTCGGCGGACATGTACCGCTCCCGCCTCGCCGAGCTCGACGCCGAGCGGGGTCCCTTCACCCGGGAGGACGCCGTCGCCGCCTTCGAGCGGTACCTGCTGGGCACCGGCACCGACCACGTCCTCGAGCTCACCTACCCCGAGCGCAAGCGGATCCACAACCTCAAGTACTTCACCTGGGTGGAGCAGCAGGGCAAGTCGGCGGCCGAGCTCGACGCCCAGTGGTACGACCCGGACTATTGGACCCGCATCCAGGCGATGGCCGAGCCCATCGACGCGCTGATCGGGGAGTTCAACGCCCTCGTCGCCGACGCCTGAGATGCCCTACACGCTGCTCGTCGGCGGAGCCCGGAGCGGCAAGTCGGATCTCGCCGGCCGGATGGCTTCGACGGCCGGGGCGCCGGTGGTGGTGCTCGCCACCGCCGAGGCACGCGACGCCGAGATGGCGAGGCGCATCGCGGCCCACCGGGCCGACCGCCCCGACGCCTGGGAGACGATCGAGGAGCCCGTCGAGCTCATCGAAGCCACCGCGGCGGTCCCGCCGGAGGTCTTCGTGGTCGTCGACTGCGTGACCCTGTGGGTGGCGAATCTCCTGGCCTGCGACGACGACGAGATCGTGGCCCGAGCCGCACGGCTCGGCGACGTCCTCGCCGGACGGCCGGGGGGCGGAGTGGTGGTGACGAACGAGGTGGGCGGCGGCATCGTCCCGGCGAACGCCGAGGCCCGGCGCTTCCGGGATCTCCTCGGCCGGGTGAACGTCGCCCTCGCCGACCGGGCCGATCGTGCGTGCCTCGTCGTGGCCGGACGGATCCTCGACCTCGAGCGGTGGGATCGGCCATGAGCGGACTCCGTGCGGCGATCGCCTTCCTCACCCGCCTCCCGATCCGGACACCGTCGGGGACCCTCGGCGCCGCGGTGGCCTTCTTCCCCGTCGTCGGCGCCGGGGTGGGCGCCGCCGCCGGTCTCGTCGCCGCCGTCGCCGTCCGGGTCGCTCCGCCGCTCGTGGCCGGACTCCTCGCCGTCGCCGTGGACCTGGCGATCACCGGCGCCCTCCACCTCGACGGCCTCGCCGACACCGTCGACGGCCTCGCCGGAGGCGGCGACCCCGAACGCCGGCTGGAGATCATGCAGGACCCGGCGGTCGGGACCTTCGGCGCCGCCGCGGTGGTGCTCGCCCTCGGCCTCGAAGCGGCGTGGCTCGCCGAGATCGCCGCGGGCTCCCTCCGGGAAGGCCCCCCCTGGCTCCCCGTCGCCGTCGCCGCGGCCGCCGGTGCGGCGAGCCGCGCCGCCATGGTCGCCGAGCTCCGTCGGGGCCCGGCGGCCCGGGAGGGGCTGGGGAGCGCGGCGATCGCCGCGACCCGATGGCCCGCCACCCTCGTCGCCTTCGCCGTCGGCGCCCTCTCGGCCCTCCTCGGCCTCGGTGGACTCGTCGGACTCTTCGGCGCCGCGCTCGGCGGGTGGGCGGTGGCGAGCTGGGCGCGGCGGCGGATCGGCGGACTCACCGGCGACGTCCTCGGCGCCGTCACCGTCGTCGCCAGGCTCGGCTTCTACGGCGCCGCGGTCGCCGTGGGATCGTGGACGTGGTGAGGCTTCGGCTCGTCCGCCACGGTGAGACGGCCGACCACGCCGCCCGCCGGTTCCTCGGATGGCGAGACGTGCCCCTCTCCGCGGAGGGCCGTCTCCACGCTCGGGCGTTGCGGGAACGCCTCGCCGACGGCGACTACGCCGGGGTGTGGTCCTCGGATCTCCGCCGGGCGGTGGAGACGGCCCGCCTGGCGCGGGGTGAGCCCCGTCGGGATCCCCGCCTCCGGGAGCTCGACTTCGGCGAGCTGGAGGGTCGGCGCTGGGAGGAGCTCGACGCCCGGACCCAGGCGGCCCTCGCCGCCTTCGACGGGTTCGCGGCGCCCGGCGGGGAGACGACGGAGGCCTTCCGGGCGCGGGTCGTGGCCTTCTTCGACGAGCTGGCTCCGGGCGACCACCTCGTGTTCACCCACGGTGGGGTGATCCGTCTCGTGACCCGCCGCTGCACCGGAGAGGACGTCTACGTCCCCCCCTGCGGGATCGTCGACGTGGTCTGGGGCGGGGGGACGACGAGGACGTCGGGACCGTCGCCCCGGTAGAGCCGCTCGACGAGCGCCGCGCGGCGGTCGAGGACCGCCCGCTGGTTGAGGTAGCCCTTGTCGGTGATCTCCCCGGCGTCGATGTCGGGGGGTTCGACCATGAGGAGGGCCCGCCCGATGCGGCGACTCGAGGTGGGATGCTCGGCGTTGTGGCGTTCGAGGGCGGCGGCGAGGGCGCCGTGGACCGCGGGATGGACGACGAGCTCGTCGAGACCCACGTCGTCGGCGGCCCCGGCGACGGCTCGGCAACCGTCGACGTCGGGGAAGACGAGCACGCCGAGTTCGTGCCGGTCGTGGCCGGTGAGGACGAGGTCCCGGACCACCGGACGACAGGTCTCGACGAGCGCCACCCGGAGGGCTCCGGCGTGCACCCAGGTGCCGGAGGCGAGCTTGAAGTTCTCGGCGAGCCTGCCGTCGAAGACGAGTCCCTTCGCCGGGTCGTCGGGATCGGCGAGACGGCCGGCGTCGCCGGTGAGGAAGAACCCCTCGTCGTCGAAGGCCGCCTCGGTGAGGTCGGGGCGCCGCCAGTAGCCGGGGGTGACGTTCGGTCCCCGCACCCGGAGCTCCTGTCTGTCTCCCACCGGCACGAGGGCGATCTCGGTGCCGGGGGCCGGGAGCCCGATCACCCCGGCTCGTTCGATGGGGAAGTGCACGGCGGTGGCCATCGGGGCCGTCTCGGTCGATCCCCAGGCGGACAACATCCGGACCCGGGCCCCACGTTCGGCGATCGAGAGGTCCTCGAGACGGCGCCAGAGGTCTTGGGGGAGCGCGGCGGCGGCGTAGAAGATGACCTGGAGGCGTTCGAAGAAGCGGGCTCGCAGCGCCGAGTCGGCCTCGAGGCGGGGGACGAGCATGGCGAACCCGGCGGGGACGTTGAAGTACATCGTCGGGGAGATCTCGGCCAGGTTCCGCAGGGTCGGATCGAACCGGCCCGGGATCGGCTTGCCGGCGTCGATGTAGAGGGTGCCGCCGTTGCAGAGCACGAGGTTGAAGTTGTGGTTTCCGCCGAAGGTGTGGCTCCACGGCAGCCAGTCGACGACGACCGGCGGAGTGCGGCGGAGGAACGGCCAGAGCTGGACGATGGCCTGCTGGTTGGCGCAGAGCATCCGGTGGGTGTTGAGGACCCCCTTCGGCACCCCGGTGGAGCCCGAGGTGAAGAGCACCTTGGCGACGGTGTCGGGTCCGACGCCGGCCGCTTCGGGGACCGGGTCGGCGGTGAGGAGATCGGCGAGGAGCTCGTCGCCGGGTCGGGGACGGCGCGAGACGACGACCCGCTCGGGTGCGATGGCGGCGAGGGCGTCGGCGTAGGGGTCGCCGTCGGCGGTGTAGACGACCGAAGGGGTGAGCAGCTCGTGGACGTACCGGAGCTTGGAATGGTCGGCCGACAGCAGCGAGTAGGCGGGTGAGACCGGCGCCGCGGGCGCCCCGATCCACATCGCGGCGAGCTGGACGAGGGCGTGGTCGATCGCGTTCTCCGACAGCAACATCACGGGATGGTCGGGATCGGCACCCCGGTCGGCCAGGGCCCGACCGAGCCGGCGGACGGCGTCGTGGGTCTCGGCGTAGGTGACGGTCCGCCACCCTTCACCATCCCGCTCGGCGAGGAACACCCGGTCGGGGTGGACGGCGGCCCGCTCGGCGAGGACCGCACCGATCGTCGGAGGCGGATCGGCGAGCGGCATCGGGGAGGCGAGCACG
>DRQR01000032.1 GCA_011371355.1 Actinomycetota bacterium | reverse complement strand
TCGAGGTCTCCGAGCTGTCGGCCGACGGGAGGACGATGGTGCAGGTGTGGCTCCAATCCGAGCTCCCGAACCACGACGTTCCCGAACCCCCGCCGCACGACACCTACGACGAGGCGGCGACGATCGAGCTCGCCACGTCGATCCGCCGCCGGCTCGAAGCGATCCGTGCGGGCGAGGTCGTCGAATCCGAGGGTCCCCTCGACGAGCGAGCGTGGCTGTTGCGAGGCGCCTTGGAACGCCTCGGCGTCGACGAGTGCTGCGGCGAGCCCGCCCACGAGGAGACGGCCGCCACCCGCGGGTTCCGCCTTCCCGACGGCACCGAGGTCCTCGTCCTCGCCGACGCTCCCGACCGGGTCGTCCGGCGACGTCTCGAGCTGCCCTCGGTGGCGCGATCGATCGTCGGGGAGACGCTCGTCGACTGGGCGAGCGACGGCTCGGCCGCCTTCTTCTGCGGCTTCTCCGGCTTCGAGGTGCGCGTCCGCGACGGATCGCCGCCGGAGGAGGTGGTCGACGAGCTCGTCGTCGCGCTCTGCGGGCGCGCGTGGCGGTGAGGCCCCTATCCGGTCTCGGCGAAGACGAGGATCGGGGTCCCCTCGGCCTCGAGCACGAGCCGATCCCCCTCGAGCCGCCAGGTGTCGACCGAGGCGAGGAGGCGCAGGAAGCGGTCCTCCTGCTCCATGACCCCCTCCGCGGCGCAGAACATCTTCGTCGCGGCGATCGGGCCGAACGACAGCTTCGAGCCGTCGAGGGCGTACGACGCCGAGTAGCGATTGCAGCCCGCCGAGCCCGACGCCCGCTCCCCGTCGAGACGAAGGGTCGGCGTCGCCGTCGGGATCGGCTCGACGAGGCCGTCGCCGGCTTCGAGGGACTCCGCCCTCCAGGCTCGCCCCTCCGGGGCGTCGCCGGCCCTCCCGGCGCAGGCGACGGCGGCCACCACGAGTCCCGCCACGAGCGCGACGAGGCCGGGGCCGCTCACGCCGGATCCCCGGGCAGGGATGGAGCCGCCCTCACCGATCCACCGGGAACGCCGAGTCGAGTCGCCCCGACGGGCGACGCCGCCCGCCGGAACTCGAGGTTCGGGTTCTTCGTCATCGACGTTCAGGCGACTTCGAAGAGGCCGGCGGCGCCTTGGCCGCCGCCGACGCACATCGTCACGATCCCGAAGCGGCCCCCGGTGCGCTTGAGGTAGCGGAGGAGCTGCCCCACCATCCGGGAGCCGGTCATCCCGTAGGGGTGCCCGAGGGCGATCGAGCCGCCCATCGGGTTGAGCTTCTCGTCGGGGATCTCGAGGACCCGCTGGCAGTAGAGGACCTGGGAGGCGAAGGCCTCGTTGAGCTCGACGGCGTCGATGTCGTCGAGGGTGAGTCCGGCGGCCTCGAGGAGTCTCGGCACCGCGACGACCGGGCCGATGCCCATCTCGTCGGGATCGACCCCTCCGATCTGGAAGCCCCGGAAGTACCCCAGGGGTTCGAGGCCGAGCTTGGCGGCCCGCTCGGCCGACGTCACCACCGTCGCCGAGGCGCCGTCGGCGAACTGGGAGGCGTTGCCGGCGGTGACCGTGCCGTCCTCCGGATCGAAGACGGGCTCGAGCTTGGCGAGGCCCTCGAGGGTCGTGTTCGGCCGGTTGCACTCGTCCCGGTCGACGAGGACGCCCTCCTCCACCTCGACCGTGCCGTCCTTCCCCTTCACCGCCCGATCGACGGTGATCGGAGCGATGTCGTCGTCGAACCAGCCGGCCTCCTGGGCGGCGGCGACCCGCTGCTGGGACATGAGCGCGTAGCGGTCCTGGTCTTCCCGGGAGATCCCGTAGCGTTTGGCGACGATCTCGGCGGTGAGTCCCATCGAGTAGTAGATGCCCGGGATGCGCTCGGCGAGCACCGGGTTCTGGAGGTCCGCGCTCCGGAACCGTTCGTTCTGGACGAGGGTGATCGACTCGACCCCGCCGGCGACGAAGACGTCTGCTTCCCCGGCGATGACCCGCTGGGCGGCGATCGCGATGGTCTGGAGACCCGACGAGCAGAACCGGTTCACGGTCATGCCCGGCACCGAGGTGGGGAGCCCGGCGAGGAGGAGGGCGATCCGCCCCACGTTCTGACCCGACGGGCCCTCGGGGAGACCGCAGCCCATGATGACGTCGGCGACCTCCTCGTCGGCGATCGCCGGAACGTCGTCGAGCGCGGCCCGGATGGCGTGGGCGGCGAGGTCGTCGGGACGGGTGAGGTTGAACGAGCCCCGGTAGCCCTTGGCGAGGGGGGTTCGCTTGCTGGCGACGACGACGGCTTCGGGCATCGAGCTCCTCCTTCCGGTGACGAGCCAGCGTACCGCCTTCCGGGGGTGGTCGGACCGGGCGCCTCCGGCGTATGGCCCGCCTCCGTGGCAGACTCCGAGGCGTGGGTGGCGGACCCGGTCGGGCTCGGCGCGCCGTCCGGCCGTACGAGGCCGTGGGCGGGCGGTCACGGACGTCCCGACGGCTCGCCGGCGTGGTGCTCGTGCTCGGGATGGCGGCGAGCTCGTGCCTCGCGGCGGGCGGGGGCGTCACCACCGAGGAGCGGACCGCCCCCGGGGCGTCGGCGGTTTCCACGTCGCCGTCCCCGGGCGCCGCGGGCTCCGAGCCTGCCGTCGAGTGGTGGGCGCGGGGATACCGAGGGGAACCGGCCGCGGCGATCCCGCGACGGTGGGTGGGGGTCGTCCGCGAGGCTCCCGCCGTCGATCGCGTGGTGGCGACCGTCGACGGGGAGGTCGACCGGGTCGTCGCATGGCGGGTCGAGGCGGGATCGGAGGGTCCCGCGGTCCGGGCGGAGACGATCTCGATCGACGGGTCGGACGGGCTGTGGTGGATCGGTACCTGCTGCGAACCGGTCTCCGGCTCCCTCTGGACCATCGACCCGGCCTCACCCGACGCCCCGATGCTCCGTGCCGACGGACTGCGGACCGATGCGGGCGGCGACGTGCGGGCCGTGGTGTCGGCGACCGGCGACCTCGCGATCTACCGACGCGACAGCCTCGAGCTCCTGGAGTTCTCCCTCGGGATCGGTGCCACGTCGGTGGCCGTCGACCCGGCCGGGGTCGTCGTGGCGCTCACGGACGATCCGTCGCTCCTCGAGCATCCGTCGGCCTCCGGGATGCGACTCAGGTGGTATCGGCTCGACGCATCGGGCGTGGAGCGCCGCTCCCTCTCCCTCCCGGCCGGGTTGCGCTTCTGCGCCGCCACGTGGACCCACACCGGCCACGTCCTCCTGCGAGCCCGAGAGCGGAGCGTCGAAGGCCGATGTCTCGGTTCGACGCTCTACGACCTCGACCCGGTCACCGGCACCCTCGGCGAGGTGGACGGCCAGCCGGGTGCCCCGATCGCCGCCTGGGGTATCGACGCCTCGGGATCGAAGCTCATCTACGTGACCGAGGCCGGCGAGGTGCGGTGGCGATCCCTCGACGACGGGACGGACGACCTCCTCGACGTCGGTGCGTACGTCGCCGCCGACTGGTAGGTCGACTCGGAGGGGTCGGCGATCAACTCGTCGGGGCGACGGTGAGCTCGGCGACGACGCACCGAAGCTTCACCTTCCGTGGGGACTGGGCCTCGACCGTCCACGGCACCGTCTCGCCCGGTGCGACGGCGGGGAGGTCGACGGCGATCCGCTCCATGCGGGACCCGGTCGTGGTCCGGACGAGGTCGACGACGAGGGTGAAGTCGAGGGTCTGGCCGACGGGGGACCGGTTCGTCAGGGTGCCCGACGCCCCGAGGGTCCCTCCGCCCGAGCCGCAGGCCTCCCCCACGATCTCGACGACGACGAGCTGACCGTCGTGGTGGAGGCGGGCCGTCCGGTCGATCGGGGGTCGCTCGATGGTCACCGGCGCCGTGACCGGCACGTCGACGAGCTCGAGGGCCTGGATCGGCTCGTCGGGCGGCGGCAGGGTGGTGGTCGTGGTGGTGGAGGTCGTCGTGCTCGTCGGTTCGGCCGCGGCCGGGTCCCAGGTGAGCATCCGGAAACCCACGACGACGAGGACGACGACGGCGAGGCCACCGAGGACGACCCCCGCCCAGGTGGCGAGGTGTCGGGGTGGCTCGCCGATGGGGGACCGGGCGGCGTCGCCGACCGGCGCGCCGCAGTCGGGACATCGGCGGGTGCCCTCGGCGAACTCGGCGCCGCAGGCGTCGCACCAGCTGACCATGAGACCGTATCGGCGGGAGGCGGGTCGCCCTTGACCTACCCTGTCGCCCCATGGAGACCCCCGAGACGACCTTCCTCGAACTCGCCGAGCTCGCGCCGATCGACCGGTACAAGCTCCTCATCGGCGCGGTGGTCCCCCGGCCGATCGGCTGGATCGGCAGCGTCGACCTCGAAGGCCGCCGCAACCTGGCGCCGTACTCGTTCTTCAACGTGGTGGCGGCGACACCGCCGACGGTGTTCTTCGCCCCGGGGCATCGGCGGGGCCGGCCGAAGGACACCCTGGCGAACGTGATGGCGACCGGCGAGTTCACCGTCAACGTCGTCGACGAGGCCCTCGCCGAGGCGATGAACCTCACCTCGGGGGAGTACGGGCCGGAGGTCGACGAGGCGGCCCTCGCCGGACTCGAGATGCGGCCCGGGCGGCTCGTCGCCGCCCCCTACGTCGTCGCCTCCCCGGCCGTCCTCGAGTGCAAGGTGGTCGAGCTCGTCGAGCTCGGCGATCCGCCGACGAGCACCGTGGTGTTCGGACGCATCCTCGGAGCCCGGATCCGCTCGGAGCTCCTCGCCGAGGGTCGGGTGGATCCCTTCGGCTTGCGGGCGGTGGGTCGCATGGCCGGGGCGGGCTACACGAGGACCGTCGACGGCTACTTCGAGATGGAGCGACCGTCGGTCTGACCGGATCCGAGGGCGCGTTCGGGCGATGCCGGAGGCTCCCCGAGATTCGTCACACCCGGCGGGCACGATGCGTTCGTCGACGGACGAGGAGTGTGGATGATCTGGCTCGTGATGGGTTCGCTCGTGGCGGTGGTCGCCCTGGCGGTGGCCGTGGTGGTGCTCGTGACCGCGGGGGCTCGGCGAGAACCGTCGCCGGTGGAGCTCCCCGTGGACCTCAACCGGGAGGTCATCGAGCGGATCGAACGGCTCGAGGGTGGGCTGTCGGAACGGATGCGGGCGGTGGGGGAACGCGTCGAGGCGATGGCGACGGTGTTCTCGAATCCCCAGGGTCGGGGAGGGTGGGGCGAGCTCTCGCTCCGCCAGGCCTTGGAGCACGCGGGGCTCGTGGAGGGGAGGGACTACGAGCTGAACCGGGCCGGGGCCGACGGTCGTCGTCCGGACGCGGTCGTGCACCTCCCCGACGGGCGGCGCATCGTCGTCGACGCGAAGTTCCCGATGACCCGGCTCGCCGAAGCGGTCTCGGCCGAAGACCTCGCCGAACGGGAGCGTCTCATGGCCGACCAGGGCCGTGCGTTGGTCGCGATGGCCAGGGATCTTCGCCGCCGCGGCTACCACGCGCAGGCGGCGGGTGGGTACGTGGTCCTCTACCTCCCCGACGAGGGGCTCTACGTCGAGGCGATGCGGGCCTGTCCATCCCTCTTCGACGAGGTTCGGGGGGAGCACGTGCTCCTCGCCGGCCCGGCGACGTTGCTCGCCCTCTTGGGCGTGACCGCCCAGGTGCTCGGCGAGTACCGGGCCCTCCGGGAGGCGCAGGAGATCGTCGCCGACGCCCGGGAGCTCCACGATCGGCTCGCCCGCTTCGCCCGGTACTTCGCGGCGATGGGCAAGAAGCTCGAGGCGGCCGTCGAAGGCTACAACCAGGCCGTCGGCTCGTGGGAGTCGCGTCTCGTTCCGCAGCTCCGCAGGCTCACCGAGCGGACGATGGCCGACGAGCCGCCGACCCCGGCCGTCGTCGAGACGGCCGTCCGGGCTCCGGTCGCCGCCGCCGACCCGTCCCTCGCCGAGGCGGGGTGAAGGCCTCGGGGGAGCGTTCGGTCGCCGCGACGGCCGGTCAGGCGAGGGGGGCCGTGGCGAAGGGGACGTCGAAGCGGAGGCACCAGACGAGGACGGCTCGGTGGACGGCGGGGTCGAACTCGGGAGGTAGCTCGTAGTTCTGGCCGCCGACGTTCCCCTTGAGTTTGCCGAGATCGAGGTAGCCGTCGGGGACGCCACCCGTATAGGCGTCGGTGGGGAGGACCCAGACGTAGAGATCGGGGCCGTTCTGGATGTCGGTGTCGTCCTCGAACCGGAGCACGAAACGGCCGTCCCGTTCGTACACCGTGGCGGTGCCCGAGGCGCGGTGGCCGATCCCCGAGAACGGGCCGGTCGCCACCATCCTCGGCCCGGTGTTCTCGGTGGTCGAGGTGGTGGAGCCGACCACGGGGCCTCCGTCGACCGCGGGAGGAGCCGTCGTCGGCGACGCGGCGGGGGAGTTCGAGTCGGTGGGCTGGATCGAGGCGAAGGCGTCCTCGAGGGATTCGTCGACCGTGTCGTCGACGAAGAGCTTGTCCGGACGGAACGCGAGGAACGCCACGACGAGGACCCCGAGCGCCCCCACGGCGAGTGGGATCTTCCATCGGGTGAGCTTGGCCATGGATCTCCTGGGTCGGCTGCGGCGACCCTACGGGTCGGAGGCCGTTCTGCTCCCCGTTCGGGGCGCTTGTTCACGGAACCTTCATCGTTCCGCCGCGTCGGTCGTCGGGCCTGGCGGGGGTTCTCCACGACTACGGTTCCTCCATGGCCCACATCGACCACGTGCTCATCCCGGTCGTCGACCTCACCGCCGCCGCCGAAGCCTTCGCGGAGCGCAGCGGGCTCCGCTCGGCCGTCGGTGGACGACATCCCGGCCACGGGACGGCGAACCGGATCGTTCCCCTCGGTGGCGCCTATCTCGAGTTCATCTCGGTCGTCGATCCCGACGAGGCGGCGGCGAGCCCCTTCGGCCGCTGGGTCGCACGTCACGCCCCGGCGGGCCGCCCGGCGGGCCTGTGCATCGCCGAGCCGGTCCGGTCGGTCGTCGATCGCCTAGGCCTCGAACCGATCCGGATGGCGCGTCGTCTCCCCGACGGGGGTGAGCTGTCGTGGCGGCTCATGGGTCTCGCCGACGCGCTGACTCGCGAGGTGCCCTTCTTCATCGAATGGGAGGTGCCGCCCGACCGCCATCCGGGCCGCATGCCGGTGAGTCACGAGACCGTTCCTCGGGGCTTGGCCGTCGAGCTCCGGGGCGACGTCGACGAGTTGACGACCTGGGTCGGGGAGGTACCGGGGATCACCCTCGTCGCCGGGGCGCCGGGCGTGGGGCGGGTCGTCGTCGAGACCGACGCCGGACCCCTCGAGCTCTGACTCAGACCGGAAGGCCGTCGGGGCCGGAGGCCACCGCGGCGAGGGTGGCGGCGTCTCCTTCCCAGCCCGGTGCGGCGACGAACCTGAGGGGTTCGCGGCGGACGAGGAAGCGCTGGCCGTCGGCCGCGGCGAACCGGTCCGGATCGAAGAAGAGCCGGGGCTTGACCTGGGCCGGATCGCCGTCCTCGGGACAGAAGACCATGCAGTTCCCGCACTCGTTGCACAGCTCGGCGAAGACGAGGTACTGCCATCGACCCTCGACGTCGGCGTCGTCGGGGGTGGGGACCTTGAGCACCGCGTCGTTCGGACACACCGTGACGCAGAGATTGCAGGCGACGCATCCCCACATCGCCAAGGCGTGGTCCACCCGCCGGGGCGGCTTCAGTCCGTCCTTCGCGTACCGAGCTCGCTCGTCGCCGTGGAGCATCGCCTGGACGTGGGCGTCGACGGGATCCCGGTGACCGCCGGATCGAGCCGCCTCGAGCCGCAGCCGTCGCCAGGCCTCGAGATCGGCGACCCCGGCGGCGCGGAGCTCCTTCTCCAGGGCGCCGAGCATGGGCTTCAACCGTCCGTAGCCGCCCGGCTTCAGCAGGTCCGTCGACATCGTCGCCGGGGCGACTCCCATCGCGAGGGTGTCGGCCAGGTTTTCCTTCGTCACCCCCGCGGAGAACGAGACCTGCACGTCGCCGTCTTGGCCCGGTAGCCGGAGCACCCCGGGGAGGCGCCGAACGAGCGCGTCGAGGAGGGTCGAGGAGATCACGTGGAGGGGCGGGCCCGACAGGTACATGGGGTCGTCGGGGAGGAAGCCCTTGTGGTTTTCGACGACGAGGGTGTTCGTGAGCTTGATCCCGAAACGGCGGCCGGTGCGTCGGGCGTGGTCCCGGAGATCGCCGATGAGCTCCACCGCCCGGTCCATCTGGAGATCGGCGTCGAAGGCCTCCCTCGACAGGCGGATCTCGTCGTAGCCGAGGACGTCGTGGAGGATGGCGTCGACCTGCTCGTACCCGAGGAGCGTCGGGTTGAGCTTGACCACGACGTCGAGGCCGTGCCGGTCCATGAGGTGGCGGGTGATCGCGTCGATCTCGTCGGGCGGGCAACCGTGGAAGGTCGACAGGGTGACGGTGTCGGCGATGCGGGAGGGGAAGTCGAGGTCGGCGAAGGCGGCGAAGGGGCCGGCCACGAGGGGACGGAGGCGGTCGATCTCGGCGGTGGCGTCGCGCATCGATTCGATGAACCCGGCCACCTTCTCCCCGGAGATGCCGGCGAGGTCGTAGCCGACCGACAGGTCGAAGACGTGCGGGCCCGGATCGGGGCCGAGGAGCTCGCCGAGCGGCTCCCAGCGGCGGAGGATCTCGAGGATCATCCACGCCTTGACGTACTCCTCGAGGGATTCGGCGACCCGGAGCTCCTGGCTCCACTCGATGTTGTAGCCCACCGTCTCCATGTCGATGCAGGGGCGGGCGATCTCGAGCTCGTCGAGGACTTGGACGGTCTTCAGCTCGAAGAGCCGGGCCCCACCGAGCCACGCGAGGACGATGTTCTGTGCCATCTGGGTGTGGGGACCGGCGGCCGGTCCCACGGGGCTCGCGGCACGACGGCCGAGGAAGTCGATGGAGAGATCCACGTCGTCGGGCCGTCGCCAGATCCGGGCGGAGGGCAGGTCGAAGATCCGCCGGCGCGTCTCCCACTCGACCGCGATCCGCCGGAGGAGCAGATCGAGGGGGAGGGGTGTCAGGGGCGGAATCTCCGGCATGGTTCAGAGTCTCGCGTGGAGACGGCGGGCCTGCTCGGCGGCCTTGGCTCGGACCTCCGCCGCGTCCACCCGGGTCGGGCCGTGCTCGTCGAGGACCACCTCGCCGTCGACGACGACCCGGAGGGGTCGCACCCCCGGGGTGAAGGCGAGGTGCCAGGGCTCCATGGGCTCGTACGACCAGGTCACCTCGTCGGTCCGGGCCTCGGGGAAGAGCTCCCATCCGGTCTCGAGCCACCGCCACGGCGTCTCCGGCGTCGCGGTGACGTCCTCTTCGCGGAGACGCAGGTAGGCGGCGCGGAAGGCGGTGAGCATGTCGCCGCCGATCCCGTCGGTGCCGAGGGCCACCGGGTTCGGGAACCGGGTCGGTCGGGCGTAGCCGACGGCGTTGTTCATGTTCGATTCGGGATTGTGGAGCACGGTACCGGGGAGGTCCCGGTCGAGGTGGACGCAGTGGGCGAGGAGCCACGACTCCCGGGCCTTGTCCTCGAGTCGCTCCCCGGCGGCGACGTCCTCGGGACCCTCGGCGACGTGGATGTGGACGCCGACGCCGAGGTCCTCGGCCAGCCCCGTCACGGCCTCGAGGGTCTCGTCGGAGAGGGTGAAGCAGGCGTGGGCACCGACCCAGCCTCGGCCACCGGCGCGGAGGAAGCGTTCGTTCTCCTCCAGGCCGCGGCGGGCTCCGTCGGGGCCGTGCCGGTCGGTGACCTCGTAGGCGCAGGCCACCCGCACCCCGACCTCGGCGCAGGCCGCGGCGATGACGTCGAGGGAGCCCTCGATGGCGTTCGGGGAGGCATGGTGGTCGACGATCGCCGTCGTCCCCGCCTCGAGCGCCTCGAGGGCTCCGAGCATCGCCGACCATCGGATCATCTCGAGGTCCAGGGCGGCGTCGAGGCGCCACCAGACGAGCTCGAGGATCTCCCGGAAGGTCCTGGGCGTCCGCGGCGGCGCCGGCATGCCGCGGGCGAGCGCCGAGTAGAGGTGGTGATGCGCGCACACGAGCCCGGGCGTCGTCGCGGTCATGGCCCCATGCTCGCGCGCTCCGACCGCCGCGTCCAGGGTGTTCGGCGGCCGCCGATCGGTCCCCGTGCCCACACGGGTCGGTTCACCTCGCCGCTCCGCCCGCGGCCGCCGCGGTCTCGCCGCCCGAGCCGGGATGGCCGCCGGCCATCATGAGGCCGAGGACCTCCCGGTCGGCCTCGGCTCGATCGACGACGTCGACGATCCTGCCCTCGTAGATCACCGCGATCCGGTCGGCGAGGGCGAGGATCTCGTCGAGGTCCTCGGAGATGACGAGCACGGCCGTGCCCCGGTCCCGCTCTTCGACGAGGCGGGCATGGATGTACTCGGCCGCTCCGATGTCGACCCCACGGGTGGGCTGTGCGGCGATGAGCACGTCCGGCCTCGCCGACAGCTCCCGGGCGACGATGAGCTTCTGGATGTTCCCGCCGGACAGGTGCTCGACCGGCGTGTCGAGCCCCGGCGTCTTCACCCGGTACTCGGCCACGAGGCGTCGGCCGTGTTCCTCGATCGCCCGGTCGTCGAAGAGGACGCCCCGTCGGAATCGCGGGTCGCCGTGGTCGACGAGGAGGAGGTTCTCGGCCACGGTGAAGCCGGGGATCGCCCCCTCCCGCATCCGCGCCTCGGAGATGTACCGGACCCCGGCGGCGTGGATCTCCGCCGGGGAGGAACCGGCTACGTCGACCTCGCCGACGAGGATCTCGCCGGCGACGGGCCGCCGGAGCCCGGCGATCGCCTCGGCGAGCTCACGCTGGCCGTTTCCCGAGACGCCGGCGATCCCCACGATCTCGCCGCCGCGAACCTCGAGATCGATGCCCGAGACCGCCTCGGTGCCCCGGTCGCCGTGGACCCGGAGGCCCCTGACCCGGAGCCGGGCCGGACCGGGCCGGGCCGGCGCCTTGTCCGGGGCGAGCTTGACGTCCCGGCCGACCATCATCCGGGCGAGGTCCTCGCGGGTGACGGCAGTCGGGTCGTCGACCTCCCCGACGACCTTCCCGTGGCGGAGCACGGTGATGCGATCCGACAGGGCGAGCACCTCACGGAGCTTGTGGGAGATGAAGATGATCCCCCGCCCGTCCTCGGTCATGGTACGGAGGGTGTCGAAGAGTTGGTCGGCCTCTTGGGGTGTGAGCACCGCGGTGGGCTCGTCGAGGATGAGGAGGCGGGCGTCGCGGTAGAGCGCCTTGAGGATCTCGACGCGCTGGCGTTGCCCCACCGAGAGCTGCCAGATGACGGCGTGGGGATCGACCGGAAGTCCGAAGCGTTCGCCGAGCTCGACGATGCGCTCGGCCACGACGTCGAGGTCGGTGAGAGGGCGTCGACTCGACCGCAGACCCATGGCGACGTTCTCGGCGACGGTGAGGGTGTCGACGAGCATGAAGTGCTGGTGCACCATCCCGATCCCGAGCTCGATCGCGTCGGTCGGTCGGTGGATGTCCACCCGGGTCCCGTCGACGAGGATCTCGCCGGCGTCCGGTCGGTAGAGGCCGTAGACGATCTTCATGAGCGTCGACTTCCCGGCGCCGTTCTCCCCCAACAGGGTGTGGATCTCGCCGGGGAGGAGCTCGAAGTCGATCCCGTCGTTCGCCAGAACTCCGGGGAATCGCTTCACGATTCCCCGGAGTTCCAGCATCGGCGTGGACGGAGCGTCCGTCACCTCGTCTACGCCCCGCTCATTCGGTCGAGATCGAGCCGTCGACGATCCCGGCGATGGTCTCCTCGGCCTTCTGCTTCACGTCGTCGGGCAGCTCGAACTGCTCGTTGTACTCGATGACGATGCCGCCGTTGGCGAGGTCGATCTCGTAGGAGGTCCCGCCCTTCTCCCCTCGGCCGATGGCGTCGAGGATCTCGGAGAGGATGACCTCCCAGTGGTAGACCTGCGAGGCGACGACGATCTCGGGGGCCAGGGACGTCTGGTTCGACTGGGTACCGAACCACAGGACGCCTTTGTCCTTGGCGACGCCCACGGCTCCCACGACCATCTGCGCGGTGCCGGTGAGCACGTCGGCGCCCGCGGCGATCTGCGCCTCCGCGGCCTCGGCGGCGAGACCGACGTCGCTGAAGGATCCCGTGTAGTTGATGTTCACCGTCGCTTCGGGGTCGGTGGCCTTCACCCCGGCGGCGAAGCCGTCGACGTAGAGCTTGGCATCGCCGACCTCGATCGGCCCGATGATGCCCACGACTCCCGACTCCGAGAGCATCGCGGCCATCGCGCCCATGACGTAGCCACCCTCGTTCGACGCCGCCTCGTAGGCGAAGACGTTGTCGAGGCCGAAGGTGTCCGCCGCGGTGCCCCAGGCGAAGGACGTGTCGGGGAACTCGGGAGCGATCTCCTGGAGGGAGCCCCCGTACTGCGACCCGTGGGCGATGACGAGGTCGTAGCCCTGGTTCGCGTAGTCGCGAATCGCCGCCGCGGCGTCTTCGACCACGAAGGTGCCGTCGGTGATCGCCACCTCGATGTTGCCGCGTTCGTCGGCGATGCGGTTCACCGCGTCGACGATCGACTGGGTGAACGCGAGGTCGTTCGACGCCGAGGGGGCGACCACGGCGATCCGGAACGTCTCGCCGCCGCCTTCGGTCCCACCTCCGCCTTCGTCCCCGCCGCCGCAGGCCGCGGCGACGAGGGCGACCACCGCGGTGAACACGAGCCACCGCATCGATGTCGTTCGTCTCATGGGTCTCCTTCCCTTTCTCTCGTCGTGGATCCTCAGGCCTCCCTGAGGAACGGTTTGGCCAACGCCGCCGGCTGCCGGAATCGGCGGGCGACGAGCACGAGCGCGAGGATCGTGATGACCGCCGGAGCCATCGCGGCGATGTCCGACCAGCTCCGGGGGATGATCCCGAGGGTCTTGAGCTGGAGGACGACCGAGTTCACGAGCCCGTAGAGGAGGGCGCCGCCCATGACTCCGAGGGGCCGCCAGGCTCCGAAGTAGACGAGCGCGACGGCGATGAACCCCTGGGCGTTCGTGAGGTTCTGCTGGAAGATCCCGAGGTCGATGGCGAGAGCGGCGCCGGCCATCCCGGCGAGCACGCCGCCGATGAGGACGGTGGCGTACCGAACCCGCGCGACCGACACCCCGACGCTGTCGGCGGCCTCGGGGTTCTCGCCGACGGCCCGGATGTTCATCCCGAAGGTGGTGCGGTTGATGACGAAGATCGACGCCGGGACGAGGAGGAACGCGAGGTAGACGACCAGGGAGTGCCGGAAGAACATCTCCCCGACGACGGGAATCGACGACAGCCCGGGGATCGGCACCCTGGGGAAGGAGTCGATGGGACGTGGGGTACCCACGAGCTTCTGGAAGAGGAGGTCGCTGAGGCCGAGGCCGAACAGGTAGACGCCGATCCCGCTGATGCCCTGTTCGGCGCCGAGGGTCACCGAGATGAAGGCGGTGGCGAGCCCGAGGACCGCTCCCACGACGAGGCCCACGGCGAGGCCGAGCCAGACGTTCCCGATCTGGAGCACCGTGTAGTAGCCGGCGAAGGCCCCGAGGAGCATGATCCCGTCCACCCCGAGGTTGAGGACCCCGCTGCGCTGGCCGAAGGTCTCGCCGAGTCCGGCGAGGAGCAGGGGCACGGCGAGGCGGATCCCGCCGGCGATCGCGGTGACGACGATGGCCTGGTCGAGGAGGTCGCTCACGGTTCCGCCTCGGTCGCGACGAGCTCGGAGGGCGAGTCTGGCTCCTCGTCGATCGGGGCCACCGTCCGTCGCAGGGCCCGTCGGCGGAACCGGTCGGAGGAGACGACCACGACCACGACGAGGCCGTTGAGGGCGAGGATGAGGGCCGAGGGTACCTGGACGGCCCGCTGGAGGGCGTTGCCGCCGACGAGGAGGCCGCCGAAGAGGAACGACGCCGGGATCGTCCAGAGGGGATGGAGGCCACCGAAGAGCGCGGCGACGATGCCGTTGAAGCCGGCGTTGCCCGTC
>DRQR01000031.1 GCA_011371355.1 Actinomycetota bacterium | reverse complement strand
CGGCGACGCCTTGGGTGTTCGAGTTCCGCAGATACACGTACCCGTCCGACCGGCGATACAACCCGGGGGTGTCCACCCCGTCGCAATCCCAATCCCCCATGAAGGGGTAGTCCCCCGGATTCCCGAAGTAGAAGGCCGTCGTCCTCCCCGTCTCGTCGCGGAGATACCAGATGCCGGTCTCGGGGTCGACGAGCCCGACGGAGTCGGCCTGGGGTTCGGCGGCGAGCCCCGGACCGGCGGCGAGGACGGCGAAGGCGAGGCCGAAGAGGAACGAGGCGGCGAGGAGGCGGCGGCGGGACATCGGCGACGAACATCATGCCACATCCCGGAGACGAGGCGGATCGGCGGTTACCGGTCCGGGGCGAGATCGACGAGGATGGGGATCGATGTTCGACCTGCGACGCCTCGTCGCCGGACTCCTCGTCGTCGTCTCGGGGACGGCTTCGATCCCGGCCCTGGCTCAGGACGCGGACGAGCCCTCGAGCGGCTCGTGGCCGGTGGCGACGTCGTCGGCGCCCCAGACCGGCGCCCGAGGCGTCGACTGGGTGCGGCACCATCCGATGCTCGTCACCGCCCTCGTCGCCTCGATGGGGGTCCCACCTCCCCAGGCGCGGCGACGCTACCTCGAGGACTTCGGGGTGACCGGGCTCATGCTCTGGCGGGACGGCGCGGCCGAGCTCGAGGGCTGGGAGACGGCCGGCCGGCGACCACCGTATATCGTCTGGCTCGAGGACGACGCCACCTCCTCCTCCTGGGACGGCACCGGCTGGGTCTCGACCGGCGAGGTGCTCGGCGGTCTCGAGCCCTCGCCGTATCGGATCGGCTATCAGGTCGGGGACGAGCCGGGATCCCTCACGGCCCTCGCCCGCATCGAGGCCGGGATCGAGCGGGTGCGGCTCGCCGATCCCGGGGCCCTCGCCTTCACGAACCTCAGCTACCACTTCCCCGATCGGGAACTCCTCCTCGACCGCTGGGCCACGATCGGCGCCGATGTGCTCGTCTTCTCCGACTACTTCTTCGACGAGCTGCACTACACCGCCCTCGAGTTCTTCCGGGAGCGGGCGCTCGCCGCCGGCGTGCCCTACTGGCGATACCTCAACGCCTACGTCGGCGCCGAATCGGGGTTCGAGCGGATCCACACCCCGTCGGACCTCCGCTGGCTCGCCTACGTCGGGGCCGTCTACGGCTACACCGGCTACGTCTGGTTCCTCTACCGGGGACACGCCGAGCGCCATCCGACGGCGACGACCTGGGGCGGCTCGGTGCTCTTCGACCGTCCCGGCGACTGGACGGCCGACGAGACGCCCCTGTGGGACGTCGTCGCGGCGATCAACCGCCGCCTCGGGAACCTGGGCCCCACCCTCACCCAGCTCCGCTCCACCGACGTGCGTCTCGTGCTCGCCGACCATCCCCGTGCGGTCCGGCCGATCCGGACCCGGGACTGGACCCCGGGGGCGGGTGGGGACCCCTACCTCACCTCGGTGGGACCGGCGCCGGGCGAGGCCCCGATGGACGTCGCGGTGGGGTTCTTCCGGGACGACGCCGGCGTCGGCTACGTCGCCGTGCAGAACGCCCGCCACACCCACTCCCTCGGCCACGACGAGCCGCCACTCCCCGCCGCAGACGCCCCGGGCACGATCCGGCTCGAGTTCGACTTCACCGGTGCCCCCTTCACCGTCGACCGGACCCGCCTGGAGTATCTCGACCTCGACGACGGGAAGGTGAAGGTCGTCCACCTCGAGGCCCTCGATCCCGTCGACACCGGCGGAACCGGGGAACGGCGCGCCCTCGAGGTCACCCTCCCGGCGGGAGCGCTCTTCCTCTTCAAGTACGCCGACACCCTGCCGCTGCGTCGGGGTCCCCACGTCGAGGGTGTCGCCCTCGTCGATCCCGACCAGGGTCGTTGGTATCTCCGCGATCCCCAGGGAGTGCGGTCCTTCTACTTCGGGAATCCGGGGGACTACCCCTTCATGGGGGATTGGGATTGCGACGGGGTGGACACCCCCGGGTTGTATCGCCGGTCGGACGGGTACGTGTATCTGCGGAACTCGAACAGCCAAGGGGTCGCCGACGTCCGGTTCTTCTTCGGGAATCCCGGCGACCTGCCCCTGGCGGGGGACTTCGACGGGGACGGTTGTGACACGGTGTCGATCTACCGTCCGTCGGAGGGCAAGGTGTACATCATCAACGAGTTGGGGGAGAACGACGGGGGGTTGGGGGCCGCCGAGGTGGAGTACTACTTCGGGAATCCCGGGGACCAGCCCTTCGTAGGGGACTTCGACGGGGACGGGATCGACACGATCGGGCTGTATCGGGAGTCCACCGGGTTCGTCTACTTCCGGAACTCCCACACCCAAGGCGTCGCCGAGTTCGCCTACTACTACGGGGATCCCGGGGACCGCATCGTCGCCGGGGACTGGGACGGCGACGGCATCGACACCACCGGCATCTACCGTCCCTCCACCCGAGCCTTCTACCTCCGCAACACGAACACCCCCGGCTACGCCGACGAGATCGTCCCCCACGGCGACGCCCACCACGACCCCATCGCCGGCCGGTTCGGCGACATCCCCGCCGTCCCGATCGTCGGCCTCGAGGAGTTCGCCTCCGGGTTCTCCCAGCCCTTGTTCCTCACCGCCCCCGAAGGCGACGATCGGATCTTCGTCGTCGAGAAGGGCGGCACGATCCGAGTGATCTCGGGAGGCGAAGTGCTCGACCAGCCCTTCCTCACCGTCTCGGGGATCACCACCGACGGGGAGCGTGGCCTCCTCGGCCTCGCGTTCCATCCGGACTACGCGACGAACGGGCGCTTCTTCGTCAACTACACCGATGGGGCCGGCGACACCCGCGTCGTCGAGTACCACGCCGACCCGGCCTCGAACGTCGCCGACCCCGACCCGGTCCGGACGATCCTCACCGTCGATCAGCCCTCCCCCAACCACAACGGCGGGATGCTCGCCTTCGGGCCCGACGGCTACCTCTACGTCGGCATGGGCGACGGCGGCTCGGCCGGGGATCCCCAGGACCACGGCGAGAACCCCCACACGCTGCTCGGGGCCATGCTCCGCCTCGACGTCGACGGCGGCACCCCCTATGCGATCCCGCCCGGCAACCCCTACGACGGCTCGGACGGCGCGCGGGAGGTCTGGCTCATCGGCCTGCGCAACCCGTGGCGCTTCTCCTTCGACCGGGCCACCGGCGAGCTCTACATCGGCGACGTGGGTCAGGACGACTGGGAGGAGATCAGCGTCGTCCCCGCCGGTGTGGGCGGACTCGACCTGGGTTGGGACCGCATGGAGGGGTTCCACTGCTTCGAGCCGGCCACGGGATGCGCTCAGACGGGACTCCACCTCCCCGTCGTCGAGTACGGCCATGCCGAGGGGTACTCGGTGACCGGCGGCTACGTCTACCGCGGCACGGCGATCCCCGGCCTCGAGGGCACCTACTTCTACGGCGACTTCGGCGCCGGATGGATCCGCTCCTTCCGCATGGTGGGCGGCGTGGCCGTCGATCAACGAGACTGGTCGGCGTTCCTCGGCACCGTCCCGGCCCTCGCCTCCTTCGGCGAAGACGGCCACGGTGAGCTCTACGTCGTCTCCCTCACCGGTACGATCTACAAGCTCGTCGGCGCCTCCTGACGATGGACCGCACCATGGCTCGCTTCGGACGTGCCCACCGTGTCCTCGCCGCGGCGGTCGTGGCGGCCGTCGTCCTCGCCCCCGGCACCGCCGCCCTCGCCGAGGAGGAGGTCGTCTTCGAGGGGGCCGGGTTCGGTCACGGCGTCGGGATGAGCCAATACGGTGCCCTCGCGATGGCGAACGCGGGATGGACGTCGGCCGAGATCCTCTCCTTCTACTACCCCGGCGCCGCCCGGTCGACGATCGGCACCGACCTCCCGGAGGTCCCCAACGTCCTCGTCAACCTCGTCCGAGATGCCGAGGACATCACCTTCGTCGCTCGGCCGGTCGGCGCCGATCCCGCCCCGCTCGTCGTCACCCGCGGCGACGAGCAGTGGACCCTCGGTCCCGACGAACGGGTCGAGGTCGCCCGGGAACCCGACGGGTGCACGCTCCGCTTCGCCGACGCCTCCGGCACCCAGACCGACACCGCACCGGCGGGCTCCTGCGACGTCGACCTGACCTGGGACGGTGAGGCCGCCCAGCCGACGACGGTCGTCGAGATCGCCGGCTGCTCCCTCTGGGACTGGAACGCGGGGATCTATCGGCCCTGTCGCTACGGCCGGGGCACGGCGATCCGCCTCGTCTCGACGGGCGCGGACTTCGAGGTCGTCCTCGACATCGACGTCGACGCCTACACCTACGGGATCTCCGAGGTCTCCTACTCGTGGCCGCGCGCCGCCCTCGAAGCCCAGGCCGTCGCGGCCCGCTCCTACGCCGCCGAGGCCGTCTACCGACAGTCGCCGGCGAACCGCGCCTGCCGCTGCCACATCTACGACACCTCCCGGAGCCAACGGTACGTGGGCTGGGGCCACGGCACCTCCTCGTGGATCGACGCCGTGGAGGCCACCTGGGGGGTGGTCCTCACCCACCCGGAGGCCCCCTACGGCATCGTCCAGGCCTTCTACTCGTCGTCGAACGGCGGCGCCACCGAAGCGGTGGAGGACCGCTGGGGTGGATCCCCGCTCCCCTACCTGCCGACGACCCCCGATCCGTGGTCCCTCGAGCCGCCGAACCCGAATCGGACCTGGGAGCGAACCCGGGACCGGGCCGCCGTCGCCGCCGCCGTGGGACTCGAGCTCCTCACGAAGATCGAGGTCGTCGAGCGGAATCCCTCGGGGAGCGCGAAGACCGTCGAGTTCACCGGCTCCACGTCGGCGGGCCCGGCCGTCGAGACCCGCTCCGCCGGTTGGGTGGCCGGCGTGTTCGGGCTCCCCTCCTGGTACTTCTCCGCATCCCTCGCCACCTCGAGCGACCCCGGGGACCCGCCGCCGCGGGAGCATGGGCAGGCGTCGGTGGGGCTCCACGACCCGGCGACCGGGATCTGGACCCTCCGGTACGCCGACGGGACCGTCGACGAGTTCTACTACGGCAACCCGGCCGACCAGCCCTTCGTGGGCGACTGGGACGGCGACGGCATCGAGACCCTCGGCCTCTACCGCCGGAGCACCGGCTTCCTGTTCCTCCGGAACTCGAATAGCGAGGGCGTCGCCGACGTGGAGATCTACTACGGGGACCCCGGTGACGTCCCCGTCGCCGGGGACTGGGACGGCGACGGCATCGACACCGTCGGCGTCTACCGTCCCTCGAACGCCACCTTCTACCTCCGCAACTCGAACACCCAGGGGGTCGCCGACCTCGTCGTGCCCTTCGGCGACCCCGGCGACGTCCCCGTCGCCGGGGACTGGGACGGCGACGGCATCGACACCGTCGGCGTCTACCGTCCCTCGACGAAGACCCTCTATCTCGCGAACTCGCTGTCGACTCCCGTAGCGAACATCGTGTTCGACTACACCGGTGCGGCGAGCGGCGACCGCATCGTCGTCGGCGACTGGAACGACGACGGCATCGACACCGTCGGCGTCTACCGTCCCTCGAACGCCACCTTCTACCTGCGCGACACCTACACCCAGCCGTCGGCGAACGTGATCATCCAGCTCGGGAACGGATCGGAGAACGCGGTCGCCGGGTTCTGGGGAGGTTGACCATCGGCCGCTCCCCCGTCACGGTCGTCGTCGTCACCCACGCCTCGGCCGAGCTCGTCGGGCCGGTTCTCGACGCCCTCGAAGAGGACCCGGAGGGTCCTCGGGAGGTGGTCGTCGTCGACTCGGCGTCGCCCGACGACACCCTCGCCGTCCTCGAACGCCACGACGTCCGGGTCATCGCCTGCACGGAGAACGTCGGGTTCGCCCGGGGATGCAACCTGGGTGCGGCTGAGGCGACGCAACCCTACGTCGCGTTCCTCGGACACGACACGATCCCCGAGCCCGGCTGGCTGCCGCCGCTCCTCGACGCCCTCCGGTTCCCCGGCGTCGGCGCGGCGATGGCGACGATCGCCGACCTCGAGGCACCCGACCGGTTCAACACCTCCGGCGGGCATCTCGGCTTCCACGGCCTCGCCTGGGTGAGCGACCTCGGAGAGCCGATCGACGACCCCGACGCGGCGCCGGTCGAGGTGCCCTTCCCCTCCGGTGCGGCGATGGCCCTCCGCCTCGAGACGTGGCGACGCTTCGAGGGGTTCCGGGAGGACCTGTTCATGTACGGCGAGGACGTGGATCTCGGATGGCTCCTGCGGCTCGCCGGGCTCCGGTCGGTGCGGGTCCCGACGTCGCGGGTCCGTCACCACTACGACTTCGCCCGCTCCCCGAAGAAGCTCTATTGGATCGAACGCAACCGACGCCGTCTGCTGGCGACGAACTGGCGAACACCGACACGGTGGATCCTCGCCCCTGCGCTGACCCTCGTCGACCTCGGCGTCGGCGTCGTGGCACTGCGCGACGGCTGGTTCCGTGCCTGGTGGGCGGCACACCGCGACCGCCCCACGCCCACCGAGGCCGCCGCGGCCGCGACACGAGTCGCCCGGCTGCGGGTTCGGGGCGACGCGCCGCTCTTGGCGACGATGTCCTCGGGAATCTCGACGGCAGCCCAGGTGCGACCGCCGCGGGGCTCACGCCTCGTCGACCGCATCCTCGACGCCTACCGACGGGCCGTGCTCCCCCTCGTTCGCTGGCTCGATCGGCGAGCCGGGTTCGTCGAGGACTGAGGCCCGTTCGAGGGCGATCGCCTCGGCGAGGTCTCGCACTCGGTCTTCGAGGGCGGTGACGGTCACCGAGAGTTGGAGGAGGATCCCGAGGATCACGAGGAAGGCGAGGAGGAAGAGCGTCGTCGTGCCCGACTTGATCCCCAGCAGCTCGGAGACGCGGTCGAGGAGGGGGCGCACGACGATGAGCACCACCATCCCCGCGCCGATCCCCAGCCAGAGCAGGGCGAACCGTTCCTTGAGACGTCCCCGCCGGACCAGCCAGAGCACGGCGCCGAGGGCGCCGAAGGCGATCACGAAGAGGAGGACGAGCGCCGCGGGCGTCACCGGGCCATCTCCGTGGGTTTCCCGGCGACGAGGGCCACGAAGAGCCGGGCGAGGTGGGCACCCGCCCGCAGCGGTGGGGTCGCCTCCCCGGCGCGGCGAGGAGCCATCGGGACGGGAACCTGTCGGATCGACGCTCCGGCGGCGTGGGCGATGAGGATCGCCTCCACGGTGTCGCCGAGGTAGTCGGCGGGGAACCGGTAGGCGAAACGCGACAGGAGGGGCTCGGCGATCCCGCGGAAACCGGAGGTCACGTCGTCGAGGACGGCGCCCGTGCGAAGCCGGACGATCCCCGCGAGGATCCGCATGGCGAGCCGTCGCGGAAACCCGACCTCGTAGCCGTCGGCGAAGCGGGAGCCGATCACGAGCTCGGCGCCGGCGTCGAGCGGCTCGAGGAGCGTGGGAATCGCCTCGGGTGGATGTTGGAGGTCGGCGTCGACCTGGACGACCCGGCGGTACCCGTGTTCCACGGCGTAGCGGAATCCGGCCCGGAGCGCGCCGCCGACCCCGGTGTTGATCGGCATCTCGAGGACCCGGGCGCCGGCGGCCTTCG
>DRQR01000030.1 GCA_011371355.1 Actinomycetota bacterium | reverse complement strand
CGAGGAAGGCCTCCTCGCTGCCGCGGGCGACGACGAGGAGCCCGTCGGGCTTCGCCCTGCCCGAGGCCACCTTGGCGACGAACCGATTCGAGGCGACGCCCACCGAGGCCGGCAGGCCCACCTCCCGACGGATACGACGGCGGATCTCCTCGGCGACGACGACGGCGTCGGGGTAGCGGAGCCGGAGGCCGGCGACGTCGAGGAAGGCCTCGTCGATGGAGATCCGCTCCACCTCCGGGGTGAACGATTCGAGGATCGCGAACACCTCGGAGGCGGCGGCGACGTACCGTCCGCGGTGGGGAGGTACGACGACGAGCCCGGGGCATCGCCGTCGGGCGAGGGACATCGGCATGGCCGACCGGACGCCGTGGCGACGGGCTTCGTAGCTCGCCGCGGCGACGACGCCTCGCGGTCCGGTTCCCCCGACCACCACGGGACGTCCCCGCAGCGACGCGTCGTGGAGCCGCTCCACCTCGACGAAGAACGCATCCATGTCGACGTGGAGCACGTGCTCGTCGAATCCACCCATCGATCCCGACGGTACCCTGTCGGGATGCCGTCGGCGTCGATCGTGCTCGTCCGTCACGGGGAGGTGGACGACCCCGGGCACGTCGTCTACGCCGACCTCGACGGTTTCGGGCTCTCGGAGCGGGGTCGGCGGCAGGCGCTCGACCTCGCCGATCGCCTCGCCGCCGAGCCGATCGGACGCATCGTCACCTCGCCCCTGCTTCGCGCCCGCGAGACCGCCGAGCCCCTCGCCCGTCGAATCGGGATCTCCCCGGTCGTCGAGGACCGGCTCACCGAGTGGGGACTGACGCGTCGATGGGCGGGGACGCCGTGGGAGGCGGTGCCCGAGCGGTTCCCCGGCGAGCTCGAGGCCTACCTCTCCGACCCCACCGACCTGCCCTTCGCCCCCGAGTCCCTCGAGGCCCTCGCCGAACGCATGGTCGAGGCGATCGGCGACCACCTCGTCGACGGCGTCACCGTCTTCGTCTCCCACCAGGATCCGATCCAGGCGGCCCGGCTCGTCCTCGTCGGACGACCCCTCGCCGAACTCCACGACGACAAGCCCGACCACGCCTCCCCCATCCACCTCGAACGGCACGGGGACCGATGGCGGGAGGTCGCCCCGCCCCACTCCCTCGCGGCGCCCTACCGAGCCCCGGACGCCTAGACTCCCGCCGACGAAAGGAGGCCCGTGGACCGCAAGACCCTCTCCGGCGTGCTCGTCGCGGCCGTGGTCTTCGTCGTCCTCGCCGCCGTCGGGGCGGTGGTGCGTTCCGGGCCCTCCGAAGCGGTCGTCGAGAGCGGCCGGAGGCCCACCACCACCTCGACGACCGAGCCACCGCCCGAAGGCGTCGTCGTCGTTCGGATCGACAACGGGGCCTTCCGCCCCTCGAACCTGCAGATCGACCTCGCCGAGTTCTGGATCGTCGAGTGGGTGAACGAGGACGACCGCACCTACGTCATCAAGGGCAAGAAGGGCGAGTTCGAGAGCCCTCCGCTCGAGAAGGGCGACCGGTTCTCCTTCGACTTCAGCACCCTGGAGCCGGGTATCTACCGCTACTTCGCCGAGGTCGGACTCCAGCGGATCCCCGGCTCCGTGGACACCCGGCCCAGCCAGTGAGCCTCCCCGCCGCCCGATGAGCAGAGCCCCGCTCGTCGTCGCCGTCCTCGCCGGCGCCGTCGGTCCTCTCTGGGCCCTCGCCCTCGCCCTCGATCCGGGTACCTGGGCGCCATCGTCTGCTGCGGCGATGATCACCGGCTTCCTGGGAGCCGGAGCCCTCACCGTGACCGGCCTCGCGCTCGTGCGCGCCCCGTGGGGTCGCGTCGCGGCGCGGGGCACCGCCGCGGCCGGCGCCCTCGTCGCCGCCGTCAACGGTTTCGGGCCCGCGACGATCCTCGCCACCGCGGCGACCTTCGTCGGCGTCGCCGCCGTCGAAGGCCCCTGGCTGGACCTGTGGTTGCGGCGCTTGCCGTCGGCGACCGGCCCGGGTCGGGCGGTCTTCGGGCTCCTCGTCGTCGCCCTCGGGTTCCTGCCGATGCTCGGCCTCGTCACTCCCGGCGGGCTCCGGCCCGTCGATGTCGTCGCCGGCGGCCTCGGCGTCCTCGGCGCGCTCGCGTACCTCCGCGCCCACGGATGGGGCCTGTGGCTCCTCCGCATCCCGGTTCCCGCGGCCGGTCTCGTCGCCACGTGGAACCGGCCGGGATGGAGCGCCGCCGCCGTCGCCCTCGGAGCCGTCGCCATCGGGGCGATGGCCTGGCGGCGCGACGTGGCGGCCCGGCTCCGTCCCCCGCCACCCACCCCCGCACCGCGCCGGCGCACCGGAGGGGCACGGCCGTGAGATCCGACGACGCCGCCTCGGTCCTCCTCGGCACCGGGGCTTTCGCCGCCTACGGGGCGTTCCTCGCCGGCGGTCCGGGGGCGATCGGTCTCGGGGTGCTCGGCGCCGCCCTCGGCTACCTCGCCGCCCGCCTCGGCGTCCGACCCGTCGTCTCCGGCTCCGTGCTCGTCGGCGCCGCCGTGGGCGCGCTCGTCGGCTCGGCCATCGCTCGCACCCTCTGCCTCCCGGGGACCTGCCGGGCGGTCGAGGTGGCGGCCGGGCTCGCCGGCGGCCTCGGCGCGTTCGTCGGCGTCGGGATCGTCGTCGCCCTCGTCGTCCGGTCCTTCGACGAGTACCGCGAGGCGGCCTCCCGAGGCGCCCCGCCGAAGATCACCGGCTGTGGACCGGACTGCGTCG
>DRQR01000029.1 GCA_011371355.1 Actinomycetota bacterium | reverse complement strand
GCCGATCTGACCCGTGGCGGCCGTCTCCCGGATCCCGGAGACGACGGCCTCGGCGTCGTCGTCGGCGACGAGGACTTCGAGCTTCACCTTCGGGGTGAACTCGACCTTGTATTCGGCGCCCCGGTAGGTCTCCGAATGGCCGCCCTGGCGTCCGAAGCCCTTGACCTCGGTCACGGTGAGCCCTTGGACGCCGAGCTCCCGGAGCCTGTTCTTCACGTCGTCGACCTTGTGCGGCCGGACGACCGCGGTCACCAGTTGCATCGTCATCGCTCCTCTCACCCTGCCGTCATTGCCGTCACGTCGGGACCGTACCCGGGGAATCCGTGCTCGGCCACGTCGAGGCCGTCGAGCTCCTCCTCGGGCGGCACTCTGAGGCCGATCGTCGCCTTGATCCCCAAGAAGAGGGCGCCGGCGGTCACCGTCACGAAGACGAACACGGCGACGACGCCGACGAGCTGGGAGACGAGCTGGGCCGGTCCACCGCCGTAGAGGAGCCCACCCTCGGTGGCGAGGAAGCCCACGAGGATGGTGCCGAGCGCCCCGCAGACGCCGTGGACGGAGATCGCCCCGACCGGATCGTCCACGCCGGCCCGGTCGATGAAGATCACCGAGAAGACGACGACGATCCCCGAGAGGGCGCCGATGACGAAGGCACCCCAGGGCGAGACGTCGGCCGTCCCCGCGGTGATCCCGACGAGGCCGGCGAGGACGCCGTTGCCGGCCATCGCGACGTCGGGGATGCCGGTTCTGAGCCAGATCGTGATCGTGGCGAAGACCCCCCCGGCGGCCCCGGCGACGAGGGTGGTGAGGGCGATCGCCGGCACGGCGGCGTCCGCGGCGAGCTCCGAGCCCGGGTTGAATCCGAACCACCCGATGAAGAGGATGAACACCCCGACGATGGCGAAGGGGATCGAGTGGCCCGGGATGGCCCGAGGACGGCCCTCCGCGTCGTACTTGCCGATCCGGGGCCCGAGGACGATCGCGCCCATGAGCGCCGCCCAGCCGCCGACGCTGTGGACGATCGTCGAGCCGGCGAAGTCGATCATGGGGGTCGCGAGGTTCGCGAGCCAGCCTCCGCCCCACAGCCAGTGGACGACGACCGGGTAGATGAGCGCCGTGATCACGAAGCTGTAGACGAAGTAGCTCTTGAACCGCGTCCGTTCCGCCATCGCCCCCGAGACGATCGTCGCCGCCGTGGCGGCGAAGGCGACCTGGAAGATGAAGAACGTCGGGAGCGACAGGGTCCCGAAGTAGCCCTCGGGGAAGGTGCCCGGGTCGAGGAACCATCCCGAGGTGCCGACGAAGTCGTTCCCCGCGCCGAAGGCGAGGGCGAACCCCACTGCGCCGAAGGCCAGGACGCCCGCCGAGAAGTCCATGAGGTTCTTCATCATGATGTTCGCCACGTTCTTGGCTCGGGTGAGCCCGGCCTCGACGAGGGCGAACCCCGCCTGCATGAAGATCACGAGGACCGCGGCGACGAGCACCCAGATGTTGTCCAGGGTCGCCTGCACCGCCTCCGCGGTCGTCGCGTCCTGGGCGAGGGCCGGGACGGCCGTCACCAGGACGGCCGCGGCCGCGACCCCGCCGACGATCGCCGTTCGTCGTTGCATCGCACCTCCTGTCGTCGTCGAGGACGCACCGTACGAGGGGGACGTTTCGCCGCGGTCGCGGGAGGGTTTCGGGTTCGTTACGAATCGTGTCGCTCGTCCGAGGGGGTCCCCCGAGCCAGGGGAGGAACGTCGGGACGGGCGGCCTCGGCGTGAGGCCTCGGTGGGATCCTCCCCGCCGCGCCGATCCGTCGTGTAGCGTCGGGAGGGTCGGCGCGGCGCGAATCCCGTTCCGGGCCGATGGAAGGCCCGTGAAAGGAGCGCACCGTGCGGCGCACGATCCTCTTCGCGGCCGTGGCGGTGCTCGCGGCCGCGTGCAGCACCGGAGGCGGTGCGACCGCCCCCGCCGACCAGACGTCGACCGGCGACGCCCGGACGGTGACGAGCGACGACGGCCGGGCCGTGCTGGCCCTCCCCGATGGGCTCGATGCCGAGATCACGGTGACTCGAGCCGATCGACCGGTGGAGCTGTCCGGGTTCGACGGATTCGTCGTCGCCTACGACCTGCAGCCCTCCGGCCTCGAGTTCGCCGGTCCGGCGATCCTCACGGTCACGATCCCGTCCTCCGAGTTCGACCTCGACGAAGGCGTTCCCCTGGTCGGAGCGGTGGTCGTCGACGGGGATACCGCGGAAGCCGTGGCGACCACCACCGAGCGCGAGGACGACGACGTGGTCGTCGAGGTGGAGGTTCCCCACTTCTCGTTCGTCATCATCGGCGGCGGCATCGGCTTCTCGGCGAGGGTCCGGCCGCCACGGGTAGCGGTCGAGGTGGGTGAGGAGTTCGAGGCGACTTGGGACATGTGGCTGGGACGCGGTACCGGAGTGACCTTCTCCAGCAAGGCCAAGCCCGAGCTCTATCTGCAGCGGTTCGATCCTCTCGCCGCGGCGCCCTTCGAATACGTGGGGGAGGATCCGGTCAAGGGACCCCATCGTTGGTCTTGCGACACGCCGACGTCCGGCCCGGTGCCGGATGCGTACGGCTGGATACTCGTGTTCGACCGTCTCGAGCATCAGGACGATCCGCTCACCAAGTTCGCCGAGGCGTTCTCTGCCGACAAGCCCGCCTTCTGGGCGGCTCGAGTCACCGGTGAGGCGACTTGCCTCGGTCCTGAAGGCGACGACTCCGGCGGAGACGCCGGTATCTCGGAGACGGTGGCCCTCGACGACCCCGCCGGCGACTTCGTGAAGGTCGGCCCGGGCGATCCGGAACCGGCCGAGGCGCCTTCAGAGGTGGACGTCACGGGGCTGTCGTGCACCGCCGGATCGGGCTGTACGGTCGAGTTCGCCGGGGACGCGAACGCCCGCTGCGCCGAGGACGACGTCGAGGCCTGCGCGGTGTCGCTGATCTTCGAGCTCGAGCAGGGGTTCGGCGAGCTGGGATGCGACCTCCCCCTCGAGGGCACCGAGGAGGCGAAGACCTCGGGGGCGTCCCAGGAGATCGAGGACCTCCTCGCAGGCGCCACCTGCAGCATCGAGGATCGGCTGTTCCGGTTCCTCCTCGACGAGCTCCCCGAGGGCGACGTGCGGGCATCGGTGATCTGGGATCCCCGCGAGGGCGACCTCGCTCAGGACACGACCGATCCCCTCACCCTCCCCTGAACCGAGGACTCGACCTCCTCGGATCGTTCGCCCCGCGAACGGGGGGCCGGCACGGACGCGACGGTGGCGCGCCCGGCACCCGCCGGGGTCGTCCCGGCCCCGGCAGGCCGGGCGTCGCCGGGTGCCGGCGCGTCACCCTTCGACGACGAGGGTGCCGGTCATGTTCTCGTGGCCGGGCACGGTGCAGACGATCGCGTAGGTGCCCGGAGGGGCGTCGAGGTCGATCCGGGAGGCCTTGAGGGCCGGGATCTCGAGGTCGACGCCGAGCTCCTCGATGGTGAAGGTGTGGCGGATCCCGTCGCGGTTCTCGATCCAGATCCCGGTGGCGTCGGCCCCGACCTCGATGGTGTCCGGTGCGTAGGCGACGTTCTCGGCGACCACCGTCACGTCCCCGGGTAGGGCGACGGCGTTCTCGGTGCTCGAGGACAGGGCGATGGAGGTGCCGACGCCCACCACGAAGACGGCCACGGCGGCCACGGCGACGACGCGGACCGGGGCGGTCGGCCATCGGAAGAAGGCGCCGAGCCCGGCGATCGTGGCCGTCGTCGCCGCGGTGGTCGACAGGAGGGCGAGGACGAAGGCCGGGGTGGAGGTGGGATGGGTGAGCTCGTCGAGGAGGATCGGCAGGTTCCCGGCGGTGGCGAGGACGTAGAAGACGGCCACGCCGAGGCCGAGCTTCCGGCGGGACCCGGCGAGGAACGGGACGAAGCCGGCCGAGACGATCCCGATGACGAGCACGGGCGGGATGAGCATCCGAGCGGTCACGTGCACCATGACGGCCCACAGGACCATGGCGACGGCGGCGCCGCGGGCGAGACGGAGCCACGTGGCCGTGGTGGTGTCGGTGGATGGGGTCGTGTCGGTCACTGGTGTTGCCTCCCTCGTGTGGTCGGTGCTTGCCGTTCGATGGGGGTGACGGTCCCTGCGGCACCGTCCACCCGGAGGAGCTGTCCGTCGCGGAAGCGGCTCGTGGCCCCTTCGCAGCCCACGACGGCGGGCAAGGCGTACTCCCGGGCGACGATCGCCGGGTGCGACAGGAGCCCGCCGCCTTCGGTGACGAGCGCCCCGATGTGGGGGAAGAGGACCTCCCACGGGGAGGTGGTGATCGGGGCGACGAGGACGTCGCCGGGGCGGACCTTGGGGAACTCGTCGACGCCGCGTACGATCCGGGCCGGCCCGATGTGGACCCCCGGGGAGGCGGCCACCCCGTCGGTGCCCGGCTCGAGGTCCGCCGGGACGGCGTCGTGGGCGATGATGAGCCCGATCGCTCGCATGAACCGGCCGATGGCCGGAGGGAACACGTCGGGGTCGGGAGGGGCCGTCTCTCCACCGAGGTGCGGTGCGGGGGAGCGCCCCCGTGCCCACAGGTGTTGGCCCCTGCGGGTCCGGACGAGCTCCCGCAGATCGCGGGGAGCCGCGAGCCACGAGGTCGCCTCGTCGAGGGTGAGGAAGACCACGTGCTCGGGATCCTCGAGGTGGCCGGCGGCGACCATCCGTCGTCCCGCCTCGAGGGCGAAGCGCCGCAGCGCCCCCATCGCCTTGGCGTGCACCGCCTCCCCTTCCTCACGGATGGGGTAGGTGCGTCGGGCTTCGGCGAGGAGCTCGTCGAACCGGGCGGCGTCGTCGGCGTCGAGGGTGGCCCGGAGTTCGGCGGCGAGGCGCTCCGCCTCCGGGGTGGGATCGGTCGGCTCGGGCAGGGTGGCGAGGTGGGCGAGCTCGAGGTCGGGTCGTTCGAGGAGGGTCCTCGCCGACAGGTCGAAGCCGAGGATCCGCATCCCGTGGCGCCGCAGGTGCTCCTCGTAGGCGGCGGCGAAGTCGGGGTCGAGGCGGGAGAGGCGCGTCGGATCGGGATCGGCGAGGACGGCCTCCCGGAGTTCGGGGGACATCCGGTGGGCGAGGGCCGTCGCCGACGTCCGGTATGGGGAGGGGCTCGCGCCGGCGAGGAGCCGGATCGTGGTCGCCATCCCCTCGCCGAGGCGATCCTCGACGAAGCCGTGGAGGTCGGAGAGGGGCAGGACGTAGGCGAGGTCGGTCACCATGTTCCAGGCGAAGACCTCCCGCTGGGTGGCGGCGGCGGCCTCGAGGAGCTCGGCGAGTTCGTCGGCGGACCGGGCGGCGAGGTCGAGCCCCCTCCAGTGGTCGATCGTCTCCTCGATCCGGGGTGCCGCCTCCGTGCGCCACTCCTCGAGGAGGCGGCGGTCGATGCGCTGCTCCCACGCGGTGCGGGCCGTCCGTGCCGCCCTTCGGAGCTCCGGGACGAGCCGGAACAGGAGGCGCATGAGGGGCTTCGGGGGCGGGGGCGCCCCGGGCTTCCCGCCGAGGGGAACGATCTGGAAGTAGAGGTAGCCGCCGATCGACCGCATGGCGAGCTTCCGGATCGGGAGGCCGTAGGTGGCGGCGAGCCGTTCGGAGGCTCGCTCGAAGACCTCGGTGAAGACGCTCGCGGTCAGGGGGGTGGCGGGGCTCCGATTGTGGGTCGAGTCCCACGACCACGGGCCGGGCGGGACGTCGTCCTCGATGGGGACGGGCTCGACGTCGTCGACGCCGGTGATGGGTCGGGCTTGGAGGAGGAGCACCCGGCCGTCGGCGATGGCCCACTCGATGTCCTGGGGGGTGCCGGTCACCTCCTCGCAGCGACCGGCCAGGTCGGCGATGCTGCGGGCGGTGGGCTCGTCGAGCACGCCGAGGTCGTCGAGGCGGGCCACGGTGCGATCGTCGATCCGCCACCGCTCGCCGGTGGCCTCTCCGGCGGCGAGCCGGTCCCCGAGCCCGGCGACGGCTTCGACGACGACGACTCGCTCCCCGGTGACGGGGTCGCGGGTGAAGGCGACGCCCGCGGCGTCGGCGTCGACCATCGGCATGACGAGCACCGCCATCGCGGCGTCGTGACGTCCCGCGTAGGCGGCGACGCCGGCGGCGCCGGCCGATGCCCGGACCCGGCGGAGGGCCTCCGCGATCGCCTCGGGCGTGGGGGCAACGCCGAGGAGCGTCTCGTACTGTCCGGCGAAGGAGGCCTCGGCGAGGTCCTCGGCCACGCCCGACGATCGCACGGCGAGGGTGGTTCCGGCGAACCGGTCGGCGATCTCCGAGGCGAAGCGGTCGAGGTCGGCGTCGGCGGCCTCGGCGGGGACCACGACGCCGGGGGGGACCGGGAGACCGAGCGCGGCGAGGCGGGCGAGCTCCGCGGCCTTCCCGCCGAGGGTGACGTCGCCGGGTGGGGGTCCGGAGAGGTCGACGAGGGAGACGGGACGAGGATCGGTCACCGGCCCTGCTCCTCGGCTGCGGCGGCGTCGCGGGCGGCGATGTCGGCGACGAAGGCCCGGGCGGCCCTGGCGAGGCCGGCGGCGACCCGGGGCGCCTCGAGGCCGAAGCGTTCCCCGACCACGATGGCGTTCCCCGACCAGAGGAGGTGGCGGAGGGCGGCGAAGTCCTCCCGTGCCGTCACTTCGTCGAGGTGGGGGAAACGGGCGCGGAACAGCTCCCAGTAGCGGGCGTCCCGATCGGTGCGCCACTGTCCGGAGGCGACCTCGACGGTGATGACGCGGCGGAGCATGTCCCGGTGGGTGGCCCCGAAGGCGATGACGTCGTCGACGGACTCCAGCCAGCGTTCGAGGGTCCCCAGCCCGAGGGGATCCGCCGCATAGGCCAGGGCCTCGTCCATCGTGGCCCCGGCCGCGTTGAGGAGCTCCTCGCGGGACCCGAAGTGTCGGTAGAGGGTGCGGTGGGACACCCCGGCGGCGTCGGCGACCTTCTGCATCGTGAAGCCGTTGGGATCGGCCGAGTGGAGCAGGAGGTCGATCGTGGCTTCGATGATCGCCGCCCGGGTGCGGTCGAGTTGGTTGGTGCGGGGGTTCACGGTCCTCCGAGTTCGCTTGACATAGAGTATGTCATGATGACATACTGTATGTCAACCAGCGGATCGGGGAGGAGCGGTCGTGGACGAGGAGCGTTACCGGGAGGCGGAGACTGCGTTCTGGGCGGCCTACGGCCTCGAGCCCGCGGAGCGGCGCGTTCGCCTGGCGACGACGGGGACCGAGGTGCGCGTCCAGATCGTCGGTGAGGGACCCCCGGTCCTCTTCCTCCACGGCGGCCCGAACGCCGGGACGACCTGGGCGCCCATCGTCGGCGCCTTCGAAGGGTGCACCCGGCTCGTCGTCGACCGGCCGGGGACGGGTCTCAGCGAACCGTGGCCGGCGATCGTCGAGCGCTCGAACCTCGAACGTTTCGCCGACCGGTTCGTCGCCGACGTGCTCGACGGCCTCGGGATCGAACGAGCCCACGTCGTCGCGTCGTCCCTCGGCGGCTACCTCGCCCTGCGCTCGGCGGCGGCGACGCCGGAGCGGTTCCATCGGATGGTGCAGATGGCCTGCCCGGCCTTCGCTCCGGGAATGCGGACGCCGCCCTTCATGCGGCTCATGAGCATGGGCTGGTTCCGGCGCTTCACCGGCCTGTTCCCACCCAACGAGAAGGTCGGGGACGTGATCCTCCGCCAGATCGGCCACGGGGCCAGCCTCGACGCCGGGCGCATCCCCCAAGCGTTCAAGGACTGGTACCTCGACCTCCAGCGGTACACGGAGACGATGGAGCACGACGGCGAGCTCATCGGGTCGGTGGTGTCCATCCGCGGTTTCGATCCGGCGTTCACGCTCTCCGACGAGCTCCTCGCCGCGGTGGCGACGCCGACGCTGTTCCTGTGGGGCGAGGACGACGCCTTCGGCGGCCGGGAGGTCGCCGAGCGGCTCGTCGAGCTCGTGCCGGGCGCCTCGCTCGTCGTGCTCCCCCGCGCCGGGCACCTTCCCTGGCTCGACGACCCGGAGGGGATCGGCCGACGCGCTCGGGATTTCCTGGTGGGTGCCGAGGACCTCCAGCCGGGGACGAGGTAGCGGGTGTCGGGCGTCGGCCGTGGTCCACGGTGGCGGTCGCCCCGCCCCACCCGCGTCGGCTTCGGGGACCGGGGTGGGGGACGATCAGGGATCGGATGCCTCGCCGGCTCGGGTGATCTCGGTGGCCGCCACCGCGTCTCCGCAGCGTTCACAGGAGATCGTGACCTCGATCAGGCCGCCGCAGCCGGCGTGCTCGAG
>DRQR01000028.1 GCA_011371355.1 Actinomycetota bacterium | reverse complement strand
TCGTCGACGGTCCAGACGACGACGCCGAGCCCGAGGCGATGGAGCTCCTCGACGACCCGCCGACCGTCGCCGGCGAGGGCCGGCACGGGCAGGGCGAGGGCGTCGTGGCCGGCCCGGACCACCCACGGTGCGACCCGGACGGGGTCGATCCCGGGCTCGAGGAGCTGGGCGGTGGCCACCGTCTCGTCGGCGCGGCGGACGAGGTCCATGGTGACCGGATCGAAGCTCGAGACGACCACCCGGTCGAGCATCCCCGCGTCGCGGATCGTCGCCAAGGTCGGGGGGACGAGCCGGCGGAGGGGATCGAAGTCCTCCTCGCCGGGCTCGTTCTTGATCTCGACGTCGACCTCCCCGCCGGCGGGGATCGCGGCGAGGGCCTCCGCCAGCGTTGGGATCTCCGGGGCGAGACGGCGGAGGGTGGAGAACCTCACCGAAGCCAGGACGCCGACGGCGGGATGGACGGGATCGTGGGAGAGGACGAGCACGCCGTCGGCGGTGCCGCGGACGTCGATCTCTACCCCCTCGGCGCCCTGGGCGAAGGCGAGCTCGATGGCCTCGATGGTGTTCTCGGGGGCGTGGGCGGAGGCGCCGCGATGGCCGTAGACGGCCGGGCGCCGAGGCGGGGCGGGCATGGCCGTCGATGCTACCGGGCCGGCCGGTACCATTGCCGCCCATGTACCTCTTCAACACCCTCGGCCGGCGTCGCGTGCCCTTCGACCCCCGAGAGCCGGGCAAGGTGGCGATGTACGTCTGCGGTCCCACGGTGCAGGCCGCACCCCACCTCGGCCACGGACGCGCGGCGGTCGTCTTCGACGTCGTGGCCCGCTACCTGCGTTGGCGCGGCTACGAGGTGACCTACGTCCGGAACGTCACCGACGTCGACGACAAGATCATCGCCACCGCCCTCGCCGAGGGCGTGTCCACCGACGAGGTCGTCGCCCGCTCCTACGCGGCCTTCTCCGAGGCCTTCGCGCGGCTCCGCGTCGAGCCGCCGACCGTCGAGCCCTGGGCGACCCACCACATCCCGGAGATGATCGAGCTCATCGAGCGCCTCGTCGAGACGGGCCACGCCTACGCCGCCGGAGGCGACGTCTACTTCTCGGTGCGGTCCTTCGCCGACTACGGGAAGCTCTCGGGACGGGATCTCGACGAGCTCCTCAGCGGCGCCAGGATCGCCCCGGGCGACCACAAGCGGGATCCCCTCGACTTCGCTCTCTGGAAGGCGGCGAAGGAAGGAGAACCGTCCTGGCCGTCTCCGTGGGGTCCGGGCCGGCCGGGCTGGCACATCGAGTGTTCGGCCATGGCCCGCCGATACCTCGGCGACGGCTTCGACATCCACGGTGGAGGGCAGGACCTCGTCTTCCCCCACCACGAGAACGAGATCGCCCAGGCCGAGGCCGCCACCGGGAAGCCCTTCGCGCGCTACTGGCTCCACAACGGCATGGTGAACCTCGGCGGGGAGAAGATGGCGAAGTCCACCGGCCACGTCGTCGACCTCCTCGGGGCGCTCGACCGGTGGGATCCCCTCGCCGTTCGCCTCTTCTACCTCCGCACCCACTACCGCAAGCCGATCGAGTTCACCGAGGAGGCCCTCGCCGACGCCGAGGCCTCCCTCCGACGCCTGTGGGCCTTCCGTCGCCGGGTGGACGCCGTCGAGGCCACGCCCGATCGGGAGGTCCTCGATCGGTTCATCGCCGCCATGGACGACGACTTCGACGTCGCCGGGGCCCTCGCCGTGGTCTTCGAGGCGGTACGGGAGGGGAATCGTCGCCTCGACGCCGGCGAGGACGTCGGAGGGATCGCCGCGGCCTACGACGAGGTCGTCGGGGTCCTCGGACTCGCCGAGGAGGTCGCCGCCGTGACGATCCCCGACACCCTCGCCGCCCGGTTCGGGACCGAGGCGACGGTCGACGCCCTCGTCGCCCGCCGCGAGGAGGCGCGCCGGGCCCGGGACTGGGCGACGGCCGATGCGATCCGCGACGCCCTCGCCGAGGTCGGGATCGTCGTCGAGGACACGCCCCATGGCGCCCGCTGGCATCGGCGTTGAGCTCGAGGGTCTCCACGCCGTCGCCGAGGCGGTCGCCGCCGGACGGGTGGAACGCATCGTCGTCGAGGAACGGCGGCTCGACCGAGCCCCACACCGGCGACTCGTCGCCGAGGCCGAGGCGCGAGGCATCCCCGTCGAGGTCGTCGACGACGTCCGTCCCCTCGCCCGCACCGGAGCGCCCCAGGGCGTCGTGGCGCGTGCCCGGCCCCTGCCGACGACGACCCTCGAGGAGGCGGTGGCGGCGGAGACGACTCCCGCCGTCCTCCTCCTCGACCATCTCGAAGATCCCCGCAACGTCGGCGCGATCGTGCGGTCCGCGGTGGCGGCCGGGGTACGGTCGATCGTCGTCGCCCGACGTCGGCGGGCGCCGCTGGGGGCGACCGCCTTCAAGGCCGCCGTGGGCGCCTTCGAACACGTCCGCCTCGTCGAGGTTCCCTCGATCGCCGACGCCCTGCGCCGCCTCGACCGGCTCGGCGTCTGGCGGGTGGGGCTCGACGCCGCCGGGGATCGCTCCCTCTTCGGGCTCGACCTGCTCGCCGAACCCGTCGGCGTCGTCGTCGGGGCCGAGGGGGTCGGGCTCTCCCGGCTCGTCCGGGACCGCGTCGACGTCCTCGCCCGCATCCCCCTCGCCGGGCCCGTCGAGTCCCTCAACGCGTCGGCCGCGGCGACCCTCGCCGTCTTCGAGCTCGCCCGCCTCCGAGGGGTATCCTGAGGAATCCGCCGGGTTAGCTCAGTTGGTAGAGCACGGGTCTTGTAAACCCGGTGTCACCGGTTCGAGTCCGGTACCCGGCTCGACGAGGAGGAGGCAGCCGTGGAGCTCACCGTCGAGATCCGGTTGGAGGTCGTCGACGACGAGGTGGTCGCCCGGGCGTCCCTCGACGCGCTCGGCGAGCATTTCGAAGCCGCGGGTTCGTCCCCGAGGAGCGGCTGGCTCCGGAGCGAGCTCCCGGTCGTGCCCCAGGGCCTCGCCCTCGCCCGGGCGCTGCGGGGTCTCGAGGCCCTGGTGATGGAGACCGTCCACGAGCACCTCGACCGCTCCGCGGTCGACGACGTCTGAGGAGGGCGCGAAATCCACCTTCCCCCTCCGAGCCTCCGATACGCTTCGCGCATGCTGTCCGAGCGCGAGCGCAGGATCCTCGACTTCGAGGGACGCTGGTGGCAGTACCCGGCGCCGAAGGATCGAGCGATCCGCGACTACCTCGGGATGAGCGCCACCCGTTACTACCAGGTCCTGCGGCGCCTCCTCGACGACGACGAGGCCCTCGCCTACGCGCCCCTCACGGTGCGTCGTCTCCGCCGCGATCGGGCACGGCGCCTCCGTGAGCTCGCCGCCCGCGTCGGAGCCCCGGACCGGTGAGCGACTCGGAGCCCGGGCTGACCCCGGAGTCGATCGTTCGGCGGCTCGGCCTCTACTCGTGGGCGTTCCTCGGGTTCATCGTGCTCGTCGGGGTGCTCGCCTGGCTCGGCATCCAGGGTCGGATCATCCTCGCGCCGCTCCTGCTCGCCGCGGTGCTCGTCTTCGTCCTCAACCCGGTGGTCGTCCGGCTCGAACGTCGCGGGCTGCCTCGGCTCGTGGGGACCGGCATCGCCCTCGGCGGGGTCGTGGTGCTCCTCGTGGTGGTCGGCGCCCTCGTGATCCCCGGGGTCGTCGATCAGGCTCGGGACTTCGCCGGCACCTTCCCCCGGATCTTCGACGACCTCGTGGTCCTCGCCGAGGGATTCCTCCACCGCCTCGGCCTCCGGCAGGTCTACCTGTGGCGCTACGAGGACTTCGCCAACTACCTGCAGGATCCCGGGAACCGCGACTTCCTCGTCGAGCTCTTCCTCTCCCGGATCGGCGAGTTCACCGCCGGGGTGCTCGAGCTGTTCCTCGTCGCCGTCCTCGGTCCGGTGCTCGCCTTCTACCTGCTCATCGATCTGCCCCGGCTGCAGGAGCGGGTCCTCGGGCTCTTCCCCCCGGCCTCCCGGGCCGAGGTCGCCTTCGTGGGGCGCTCCCTCAACGTCGCGGTGGGGGGGTTCCTCAAGGGACAGCTCCTCGTCGCGATGATCGTCGGCGTCATGCTCGCCGTGGGCTATCGGATCATCGGTCTGCCCTTCTGGCTCCTCATCGGGATGATCGGCGGGGTCCTCAACATCGTGCCGTTCCTCGGCCCGTGGGTGGGCGGCGCCCTCGGCGTCCTCGTCGCGGTGACCACCTCCGACCCGCTCACCGCCCTGTGGGCGGTCGTCGTCGCCGTCGTGGTCCAGCAGATCGACAACCACTTCATCACCCCCAGCGTCCTGCGGGCGACCGTGAAGCTGCATCCGGCGATGACCCTGTCGGTGCTCGTCCTCGCCGGCGCCGTCGCCGGCGTCTGGGGGGTCGTCGTGGCGGTCCCGCTCACCGCCACCCTCAAGGTCGTCGTCGGTCACTGGTGGCGGACTCGGGTCCTCGGCGAGAGCTGGGAGGAGGCCCGGGAGGCCGTCGTCGAGGAGACCCAGCGTCGCGAGACGTGACGTCGTCGCCACGGAGAGCCGAGCCATCGTCGACCGCATCCTCATCGGGTTCGTCGCGTTCCTGATCGCCGTCGGGGCGGTCAGGGGCCTCGTCCGCCAGGTCCTCGACCTCGGCGCCTTCGTCGTCGGCGCCCTCCTCGGCTTCCGGCTCGCCGGACCGGTGGGCGAGGTCGTGGCGCGGACGACCGGGATGGCCGCCGAGCCCGCCCGGATGCTCGCCGGGACCGGGATCTTCGCGGCCGTGGGCGTCGGAGCCGCGATCGCCGCCCGGGGCTTCGTGGCGGCCCGGCGGAGGCTCCCCGGGCTCGGACTCCTCGACCGGCTCGGCGGTGCGGCCGCCGGCCTCGTCCTCGGGGTGTTCCTCGTGACCTTCGGCGTCGTCGTCGCCCGGCTCCTCCCGATCCCGGCCCTCGACGAGCAGCTCGACGACTCCGCGGTCGCCGAGCTCGTCGTCGACCCCACCGGTCCGGTGGCCCGCGTCTTCGGAGTGGTGGTCGGCGACCGGATGCCCGGGACCCTCGCGGCGGTGGAGGCCCTCGTCGGACACCGGGCCATCGTCCTCGCCTCGCCGCTGCCGCTCCCCGAGACCACGCCGCGTCGTCCCGACCGGGCGTTCGCCGAGGCCGTCTTCGAGGAGATGAACCGGCGTCGGGTCGTCGAAGGGGTCCCGACCCTGTCGTGGTGGGAACCCTTCGTGCCGGCCGCCCTCGCCGCCGCCGACGCCCACTACGCCGGGCGGGTCCCCGAATCCCTCGAGGCGCGACTCGACGGGGTCGTCGCCCTCCGCCCCGTCGAGGTCGCCGTGCTCGCGGTGAGCCCGGCCGGGGCGCTCGAGGCCATCGAGGCCGCCGCGCCCTTCCTCGTCGAGGATCCGGACCTCGGGCGGGTGGGCGTGGGCGCGGTCACCGGGCCCTTCGGGACCGTGGCCGTCCTCGTCGTCGCCCGCTGAGGGCTCAGGCGTCGTCGCCGGCGCCCTCCTCGGGGCTCGTCGAAGGGGCCTCGGAGACCGAGGCGGCGGCCGCGTCGAGGGCCCGATCCGCCTCGCCCCGTCGTCGGGCGACGACGACGAGGCCGACGACGATCGCGGCGACCACGAGGAGACCGAGGATCAGCAGCGCCGTCGGGAAGCCGCCGCCGGTCTCCGAGCGGGCGAGGAGCTCCTTCTCCCCGCCGGTGATCGGCAGCTCCCAGACGAGCCGGCCGTCGGGGAGGACCTCGTCGGCGTTGTGTTCGACGACCTTGCCGGGGAGGCGGAGGACGAACTTCACCGAGAGGAAGTCGTCGGTGAGCACCGACGGATCGAAGGGGAGCTCGTCGCCACCGAGGTCGGGGGTCTCGGCGACGGCCCGGGCGCGGAACTCCACGGAGCCGTCGGAGGCGGTGAGTTGGAGGTCCTCGAAGGCGGCGCCGCCCTCGCCCGTGTTCGTGAGGATCTCGACCGCCTCCTCGGGGTTCTCGAAGGGCACCTTCGCCCCGTAGTAGGTGAACTCCCCCTCGGTGCGCTCGAAGGTCTCGGCCCCTTCGGGGAGGCCGAACTCGTTGCCGAACTGCACGTCCTCGCCGCTCTGCTCGATGAGCGCCTTGAGCTCCTCGTCGACGCCGAACTCGGTGACGATCGTGCCCGAGCCGTCCTCCGCGACGTCGAGGTTGAGCCGGGCGTCGATCTTGCAGGCCGTGGCGGCGACGGCCACGAGGGCGGCGAGGACGAGGATCTTCTTCACGGGAGGCTCCTTGGGTCTGGACGGCGTGGATGGTAGACCTGTCGGTCGTACCCGTATCCTTCGGCAGGTGACCGCTCCAGGTGAACGGCTTCGTGCCGCCTTCGTCGCCGCGTTCCCCGGGTACCTCGCCGCCCTCGCCGCCGATGCCGGCCGGTCGCCGAGCGCCGAGCACCTCGAGGAGGCGGTGCGGCGCCTCGACGCCGAGCTCGCCGAGTTCCACGACCCCGCCGGACCCCACCGTCGCTCCCCGATGCAGGTCGTCCGCGAGGTGACCGCGGCCTTCGCCGAGGCCGTCGGGCTCGGCGACGTCGAGCTCCCGGGCTCCCCCGCGGTGCTCGGCGACGAGGCCCTCGGGGCGCTGTTGGCCTGGGGGCGGGCGAAGGCGGCCGCCTTCGGCACCGAGCCGCCCTCGAGCCCGCCGCCACGACGGCCCGTCGCGGCGGTGCTCGCCCGACGCGACCTTCGGCCGTTGCTCACCGACGCGGCGGCCGAGGTCGGCTTCGAGATCGTCACCGTCGGGAATCCGGGGGCCTTCGAAGAGCTCGAGCCGCGACCTCGGGTCGTCGTCGTCGACCTCCACCACGGCGGCGCCCCGGCGGTGCTCGCCGCGGCGCGTCGTCGTGGGATCCAGGTGGTGGCGGTGGGGGAGGAGATCGACGACCTCACCGAGACCGCGGCCCGGGCGGCGGGCGCTCGCCGGGTGACCACGGTGGAGCGGCTCGTCGCCGAGCCCGCCCGATATCTGGGTCTCGTCGTCTGATCCGCCGGAGCCGCCGCCGGGAGGGCCTCCTCCGACACGGGCGCCCTCGGGAGGATTCGAACCTCCGACACCCGGTTCAGGGGCTCGACGCGACCAACGCGGGACTGTGGCCTCGTGTGTTGGCGGTGGGGGGAGTTTCCTGTTGCAGGCCGCAGTGGAGCATCTGAGCCGATAGGTTTCCCAGTTGCGGAATCCGTGCCCGACCCTGCGGGCCTTGTCGACCAGGAGGTTCATGGCGTCGGTGACGGTGTTGGAACATGCCGGTGCGCTGGTAGGCGACGATCTCGGCTTCCCAGACCTCGACGGTACGGGCCAAGCGGCTCACTTCTGGAACGGCCACCTCCTCGGCCCAGGGGTAGAACCCCCAAAGGGCCCGCCGGGCAGCTGAGCTCCCCTCGGCCCGGTAGACGTCCCGCAGCAGCTCCTCGGCTCCTCAGGCGCAGGCCACCTCGTCGTAGCGGTCGGCCCGGGGTCAGTCAGGGCGGCCCCAGGCGTTTTCGGTCCCTCTCCCGGAGGCGCTCTCTGCCCGGCAGCAGGAGATGGCGGATGCCGTAGAGGGGGTCGCCTTTGCGGCCCCGGTGACCCAGGACCTCCTGCTGGGTGCGCTGGCGGACCTCGGTGACCACCTGGTTGGCAAACCGGATGAGGTGGAAGTGGTCCACGGTCACCAAGGCTCGGGGCAGCAACTCCCGGACCGGACCCAGCTACCCCCGCCAGGGATCGGGGGCCACCACCTCCACCGCGGCTCTGGTGTTGTTGTCCTGGCAGCCCAAGTACCGTCGCACTCCGGCTCCTGAGCGGCCCGGCGCCACCTGTAGGAGCCGGCCCGAGCCGGGATCGACAAAGCCGGTCACCCATGGGTCTGGTCGGGAGCGCCGGCGGTGCTCGTCCATCCCCAGCGCCCGGGCGCTTTCGAGGAAGCCGAGGTTCCGGACCTCGGCCTCCCCGTGGTCCCGCACCGCCGCCATGACGGTCTGCCGGCTCACCCCCAACTCCCGGGCCATCTCGGCCACCGTCCGGCCCCGCTTCCCCACCTGACGAACGCCCACTCCCGCGCCCGCTCCGTCAACACCGCCCGGGGGCAGATCTCTGGATGGCGTTCCGGCCAGGTGCTCTTCGGACCGTCCGAATCGACACACCGCCACACCCTCTCCCGCCACACCAGCCGGACCGGGCGACCACCCGCAGGCAGGTCCCGCACTCGAACCGACCGGCGCTCCTTGGAACGGGCCCCCGTGCCACAGGCCGGGCAGCCCACCACGTCGGTGGTGGTTTCCACCAACAAGAAAAGCTCGCCGTCTTCCCCTCTCGCCGCCAGCAACCTGAATCCCGACAGTCCCAGAACAACGGCGCCGACAGAACTCGCGTGATCCTGCACCTGTGGCCTCCTTCCACTTGGCAGCTGTCGACCGCCAAAGTGGTACGAGGCCACAGGTCCTTCCACGGCACTTGGAACCTCCTGGAAGGTCCTACCACCCGGCTTCATCGCGAAGACCCCGTATGTCAGGTTGCCGGCCGCTCAGCCGATCCGAAGCGTCGCGATTCGAAACGAAGGGGTGTAACAGTTCTCTTCCTCGTGGCGTAACCATGGTGACGGTACGATCGACCGACGGAGCTGGAGACGGAGCTGGAGACGTCTTGGAGTCGCGGAGTGATACTGAACTGCTCTTGGCGTCGCGCGACGACCCGGCTGCGTTTCGCGAGCTCTACGAGAGACGGGCCGAGTCGATTCTGGCCTACTTCTACCGGCGGACCCTCGATCCCGAGGCCTCCGCGGACCTCGTCGCGGAGACGTTTGCTGTGGCTTGGGAGCGGCGGGCCCGCTTTCGTGACATCGGCAGGCCGGCCGGTGCTTGGCTGTTCGGGATCGCTAGACGAGAACTCGGACGGTACCGGAGGCGCCGATCAGTCGAGCTCTCCGCCGTGAGGAGGCTCGGCATGACCATGCCTGCGCTGACTTCCGACGACTTCGCAGAGATCGAACGGAGCGTCGATGCTGCCAGCTTCCGGCAGGAGCTTGTCGATGCTCTCGGTCACTTGAATGCTCGAGATCGTGAGGCCATCCGACTCAGGGTGACCGAGGAGCGGACCTTCCGCGACGTCGCGCAGGTAATGGGGTGTGCTGAAGGGACGGCGCGTGTTCGAGTTCATCGAGCTTTGCGGAGACTCGCCAAGCAGATGGGAGAACAACCATGACGGACTACCTGCGGCGTCTAGGAGACGAGTTGGAGCGGGCGATCTCGGAACAGAAGGATGTTCGAGCGCCACGATCTGGCGTCTTGATTGCGCTTGTGGCGTTCTTCGCGGTGATCGCTTTGGCTCTCCCCGTGTGGATGTGGCGCTATTCCGGTGGCGCTTCTCCCAACGCAACCGACGCCTCGCCGCGGGCCGGAGCCGAAGTCGCTGTGGGCGTGGACAGCATGCGGTCGCTTCCGATTCTCTGGGCTCGGGTCCAGCACTCCTCCGCGCTTGCAGGTACCGCGGGGTCGCTCCACCTCACCTCGGCCGCCAGTGGTCCCGACGGGTTCCTTGCTGTCGGATGGGAGTCGCAAGAGGCGACCCCCCGGGCCGTCCTCCTCCGGTCTGTTGATGGTGTGTCGTGGGCCCGCGAGCCACTAGACCTTCCAGCGGGGACACTTCTGCAGGATGTAGCCATTGGCCCGCAGGGAGCAGTACTTGCTGGGGTGGAGGGGACGGAGGCGGTCGTATACTGGTCGACGCCCGACGGTAGCTGGGTCCGTTCCCGAATCGACCCTGACGCGGGCCGCATGTCGAGCGTCGTGAATGCCGTGCGCGCCACACCCGATGAGTTCGTCGCGGTTGGGCGGACCGATGATCAACGAGGCGGCTCACGTGCCGCGGTCTGGCGATCCTCCGACGGCCGCTCATGGACTCGTCTCGACGATCAGGCATTCCAGGGGCCCGATAGTGCCGCAACTGACTCGGTCGAGACCGGCGATACGGTAGTCGTTGGGGGTGTTTGGAGTGATGGGATCTCTCCCGCTCAGCCGGTGGTCTGGCGAGGCACGGCGCGTGGAACACGATGGGATCGAATCCCTCTACCAACTCGGGACACGTCGATGTTGGGTGGAGTGGCAGCGGCTGCCGCGAGACCGCGAGATGTTGTCGCCGTCGGCTTTGAGGGGGACTCGGGCGCCATCTGGCGGTCGACGAATGGCGGAGCCTGGGAACGAGCCGAAGGCGACTTCGGCGACGACCCGAGCATTGTCCGCATCCACGATGTGGTAGCGGGTCCAGCGGGCTACGTTGCTGTCGGTTCAGTGTCCGACGGGATGGAGCGGAACCGGATGGTGCTGTGGTTCTCGCCGAATGGGCGCAGTTGGACTCGTCAGGACGTCGAGCAGCCTCTCTCTGTTGTTGGTGGAAATGTGATCCCCGCTCGCCTCGCTGCGGGTAGGGAATCGGTCATCGCGGTTGGGTCGGAGTTCGAGCCGCTCGGAAAGAGTGTTGGAGCTGTTTGGATCTCGCCGCCTCGGGGTGGAACCGAGCAGCTTCTCGTCTACCAGCCGCCGGCGGAGCAACGTGCCACCATTGCCGTCAACCCGCCCCAGGCAGTCGAGGAGTCCGTTGTGACGGTCGAGGTCTCAACGGAGGCTCGTGCTCCCGTGAGCGTCGCCATCGGCGATACGTCAGTGTGTCTGGCCGAGGGCGCTGGAGCGACCAAACGTTGCACCTTCCGCCCTGTCGATGTTGGAATCGGTGTGGGCGTCTACGAGATCGCCGCCGACGTAGGTGTCGCGACGTCGTTCGAGGTGCTGCCGCGTGGCAGTATCGTCATGGCCCTCGATGCGATCTACCAACCGACCACCTGGCCACTGGTGTTCGCGGTGCTGGTCCGCAACCAGTCGGCGCTGGATCTCGACCTTTCTGGTTGGGTTATCGAAGACGCTGACGGGGACAGGTTCACATTCCCCGCTGGCACACTGCTCCCAGCGGCTGCAACTGCAACCGTCAGCCAATCCGGAACCCTGGGTTCGCCGTGTCCGCCGGATCAAGGCCTTTCGTTTCACCTCTGCAATGCCTTCGGGAGTGATGTGATCGACGAATCCGTCCAGATCTGGGGAGGGAACGAGCTGGTGCTACGCGACCCCGATGGACAGGCCGTTGCGTCCTGGTCGCCCTGATTGCAGCGATGCAGCGAGGTGGTTGGTGTCGTACCCGCCGGATACGGTAGGGGTGACGACGCGAGAGGAGCCGTCATGGCGCACATCAGGAGGCATCCCGAAGCGAAGGGCCGTTGGCAGGTCCGGTATGTGGATCCGTCGGGTCGGGAGCGGGCGAGGAACTTTCCTCGCAGGGTCGATGCGGAGCGGTTCCTCGTCACTGTGGAGGCCGACAAGCTGCGCGGGGACTGGGTGGATCCTCGCCTCGCGAGGACGACCTTCGGGGAGTGGACCGACCGGTGGCGGGGGACGATCGGACATGTCAAGCCGTACACGCGGGACGGCTACGAGAGCTTGCTGCGGGTTCACGTGTTGCCGCGATTCGCCGAGGCGCCGTTGGTGAACATCCAGCTTGTCGACATCCAAGAGTGGCTGCCGGACCTCGGCCGGTCCGGTCTGTCGGTCTCGAGGATCCGCCAGGCGTACTTCCTGATGGGTCAGATCCTCGGCGCGGCGGTGGCGTCGGGGTATCTGGCCAAGTCGCCGTGTGTGGGGGGGTCAAGCTGCTCCGGATGCAGGTGCGGGAGATGCGGTTCCTCACCTCCGAGGAGGTCGAGACGTTGGCGGCGTCGATCCGGGAACCCTACGGCGTGCTCGTCCACACCCTGGCCTACGGGGGCCTCAGGTGGGGTGAGGCGGTTGCGTTGCGCCGAGGTCGCTGTGAGCTGCTGCGGTCCCGCCTCCACGTCGTCGAGGCGCTCTCGGAGACGTCGAAGGGTCTCGTGTTCGGCCCGACGAAGACCTCCCAGCGACGGACGGTCGTGATCCCGGGTTTCCTGCGGAACCTGCTGGCCGAGCATCTCGCCGCCCACGGTGGCGTCGATCCCGACGCCCTGGTGTTTCCCTCGCCTGCCGGCGCGCCGATGCGACGAGGGAACTTCCACCGGCGGCTCTGGAGGCCCGCCGTCGAAGCCGCCGGTCTCGAGGGGCTCCGCGTGCACGACCTGCGCCACACCTGCGCCGCGTTGTTGATCGCCGAGAACGCCCACCCCAAGGCCGTCCAGGCCCACCTCGGCCACTCGTCGATCCAGGTGACCATGGAGCGCTACGGGCACCTGTTCCCCTCCGACGCGGAGGATCTCGCCGACCGCCTCGACGCCACCCGACGACGAACGGTGGCCGACGCCGGTCGGACGGATGAGGCGTCGGAGGTGGCTGGCCTGCTCGCCACAGTACCCTCCCTTGCGTGAAAGAAACAATTGTTCCATTTATGATCGGTGATGGTGTACGCTGTCGACATGGACTTCACCCGCCCCATCGAAGCGATCATCCCCGGCGTGCAGGGTCGGGTCCTCGCGGTGTTGGTTGAGACCACCGCCGAGTTGAACCTGCGGACCATCGCCCGTCTGGCCGGAGTCAGCGCAGCCCAGGCGTCTCGGGTGTTGCCGCATCTGGTGGAACTCGGACTCGTCGAGCGACGCGAAGTGCCCCCGTCGTCGCTGTTCCGGCTCGTCCCCGAGCACATCGCCGCAGGTCCACTGCTCCGGATCGCCCGGGCACGAGACGGGATGCTCGAGGCGATGGGGCGGATCGCCGGCGATCTTCCCGTGTCGCCGACATCGGTGATCGTTTTCGGATCGTTCGCCCGAGGGGAAGCGGACGCACACAGCGACATCGACGCGATGCTCGTACGACCGGCGGGTGTCGAAGAGGCCGACGAGGCGTGGGCGGCTTCCGTCGAACAGTGGAGCAGCGCCGTGTCCCGAGTGAGCGGGAACCGCGTCGAAGTGATCGAGGTGGGCGCCGACGAGATCGCCGGACACCTGGCCAGCCGACGACAGGTCTGGCGCGACATTCGCCGCGACGGGCTCGTCGTGTACGGACTCGACATCGACGAACTCGCCGGAGCTCTTCGTGGCTAAGCCCATACGGACCAGAACCGTCACCGCCGCCCAGGTGCGCAGCTACGTGACCAAGGCCGAGGAGTACGCGGCTGCAGCGGCGAACGAGCTCGAAGCCGAGCGAAGCATCGCAGCCACGAGCCTGGCGATCCACGCCGCGATCAACGCCGCCGACGCCGTGTGCGGTGCCCGGCTCGGGAAACGGGCGACCGGCCCGGACCACGATCAGGCGCTCGTGCTCCTCGGGCAAGCCGGCACAGACGGCGCCGCCCTCGCCAAGGAGCTGCGCCGGCTACTCCCGCTCAAGACGAAAGCGGAGTACGACCCCGACGACATCCCGCTCTCCGCGGCGTCCAGGGCCGTCGACCGCGCCCACAGATGCGTCGCGATCGCACGGCGTGCCCAACCCCGATAGGGATCGCCGGACCCCGCTCGCGGCGGTGTCGTCGACGTGCCACGCCCGGCGACGGGTACTCGAAGCGGCGCGCTGCCGGGGTCGTGGATGGCCGATTCAACGCTCGAGCCCACGGACTCTGACGGACACCAGACGGACAGTCGGCCGATTCAGGGCCTTCGGGCTCCCCGCCAGAAACGCCGGAATCCCTTGCCACGCAAGGGGATCCGGCCGGCGCCCTCGGGAGGATTCGAACCTCCGACACCCGGTTTAGGAAACCGGTGCTCTATCCCCTGAGCTACGAGGGCTCGGTGGGACAAGGGTAGTGGCAGGCCCGGGGTCCTGGAGCTCCTGGGAGGGGCTGGTCATGGGGTGGTGGTGGGTGGGGGTCGGAGTCCGTAGAGGTCGATGAGGGGTTGGAGGTAGTCGGGGGCTCGGTCGTCGGGTTCGGCCATCCAGACGACGAACGCCAGCGATTCGGAGCCTCCCGAGTAGCCGATCTCGAGGCGCCAGGTGTCGGTCTCGAACACCGTCGCCCATGGGCCGCCGGTCCGCTCGTCGATCTCGACGGGTTGGTAGCCGGCTTCGGTCATGCGGGCCACCGCCTGCCGGTAGCGGCGGTCGTCGGGCACGTCCCGCCAGTGGGCGCTCGCCTGGAGCGGTTTGGGGGGATCCCCGAGGGAGAAGCCGACGCTGTCGGGTTCGGTGCCGTCGCCGGTCC
>DRQR01000027.1 GCA_011371355.1 Actinomycetota bacterium | reverse complement strand
TGGGCAGCCGACGAGCCAGGAGGGGAGATGTTCGCAGCCACGCCCGACCACGAGCTGCTGCGGGACGCCGCGCGGCGATTCCTCGACGACCGTCTGCCGACGACTCGGGTGCGGGCCCTCATGGAGACCGGTGAGTTCGACCGCGGGCTGTGGGCCGAGACGGCCGCGATGGGATGGCAGGGCATGGCGATCCCCGAGGCCTACGGTGGTGCGGGCTACACGGTCCGGGAGCTCGGCGTCGTCCTCGAGGAGCTCGGCAGGGCCCTCGCCCCTCTCCCGTTCTTCTCGTCGGTCGTCCTCGCCGCCGGGATCATCGAGCTCGGAGGGACCGAGGCCCAGCGCGCCGCCTTCCTGCCATCGCTGGCCGACGGTTCGACGATCGGCACCCTCGCCGTGGTCGAGGTCGACGGGTCGTGGCTGCCGACGACGCCCGCGGTCACCGCGACGCCCGGCGCAGGAGGGTGGGTGCTCACGGGGGAGAAGCGCCACGTCCTCGACGGGCACGTGGCCGATCGCTTCGTCGTCCTCGCGGCGACCGCCGAGGGCCCCGACCTCTTCGTGGTGCCGGCGACGGCCGAGGGGATCACCGTCGAGTCCGTCGTCACCCTCGACCTCACCCGGCCGCAGGCGACGGTGCGCTTCGACGGGGTCGTCGTCGACGCCGAGGCGCGGCTGGGGCAGCCCGGCGGCGGCCTCGAGGTCCTCGAGCGGGCCTACGACCGGGCCGCGGCGCTCCTCGCCTACGAACAGGTCGGCGGCGCGGCCCGGTGCCTCGAGATGTCGGTGGCCTACGCGAAGGAGCGGTACCAGTTCGGCCGCCCCATCGGGTCGTTCCAGGCCGTCAAGCACCGCTGCGCCGACATGCTCGTCGCTCTCGAGGGGGCGCGCTCGGCGGCCCTCTACGCGGGTTGGGCCGCCGCCGAGGATCCCGACGAGCTCCGGATCGCCGCGCCGGTGGCGAAGGCCTTCTGCTCGGAGGCCTTCTTCCGGATCGCCGCCGACACCATCCAGGTCCACGGGGGGATCGGCTTCACCTGGGAGCACGACGCCCACCTCTACCTCAAGCGGGCGAAGACCGACGAGCTGCTCCTCGGCGACCCCGCCCGCTGGCGAGCCCGGCTCGGCGACCGGTTGGGCCTCTAACCCACGAGCATCCGGACCGCCGCCCCCACGGCGACCACGACGAGCACCCAGCGGATCCACGCCGCACCCCGTCGCAGCGCGAGATGGCTGGCGGCGAGGGCCCCGGTGGAGTTCCCGACGCCGAGGATCACTCCGGCGGCGAGCTCCACCTGGTCGGCCCGGGCGAAGAGGAAGAGCGCCAGCGGCGTGTAGAGGAGGATGAGGAGCACCTTCGCCGCGTTCCCCCGCACGAGGTCGAGGCCTCCACCGAGGACGAGTCCGGCGAGGAGGAGGAAGCCGACCCCGGCCTGTACGAAGCCGCCGTAGAAACCGATGGCGAGGAACACGAGGGACCGCCAGGGCTCGGCGAGCCGGTGTTCGTGGCCTTCGAGCCAGATCGAGGGTCGGGCCGCCACCGACACCGCGATGAGGACGAGGACGACCGCGAAGACCCGACGCATCGCCGCCGGAGAGAGGAGCGTCGCGGTCCAGGCGCCGGCGAGTGCGCCGGCCAGGGTCGGGACGACGAGGGGAGCGACGTGGCGCCACGGCATGGCCCGGCCGCCGCTGAACCGGCCCGTCGCCGTGGCGTTCGCCATGAGGATCGCGATCCGGTTCGTGCCGTTCGCCGCGTTCGGGCCGAGCAGGTCGGTGAGGATCGGCAAGGTCACGGCGGAGCCGCCGCCGGCCACGGTGTTGACGAAGCCCGCGAGCACGCCGGCGGCAACGAGCAACAGCCCCTGGCCGACGGTCATCGACGTGGCGAGGTCACCGGCATGACGGCCGCACGCTAGCGCCGCCGCGTCGGCCTCCCGGACGGCGGCTCAGCCCCGGTCGAGGGAGGAGAGGATCTGGACGAGCTGGTCGATCTCGAGGGATCCCGCCGTTCGGAGGGCGACGGTGCCGTCCGCGTTCACGAAGACCCAGTAGGGGAACGGTCCGGCTCCGTAGGCGATGAGGGCCGAGTTGTCGGCGTCGTCGCGGATCACCGGCACCGTCCATCCCTCACGTTCGAGCCATGCGGAGGGCGGGTAGTTCGGGCGTGCGGAGTTGATCGAGGTGGCGACCGAGTAGAGGTCGACACCCTCGACGCCGCCGCCGCCGTCGAGCCAGGCCTGGACCTTCGGCACCTCCCGCTGGCAGTGGGGACACCAATGGGCGAGGAAGACGATCGCCTTGGCGCGCCCGTCGTCGCGGATCGCGACCTCGTTGCCGTCCCAGTCCTCCCCGACGATCGTCGGGGCCTCGAGCCCCGACGCCGAGGTGTCGACGGCGACGTCGGGGGGGAAGAGGGGGAGCTGCCCCTCGACGGTCGGATTCCCGAACTGGGGACCGTCGGCCGAGGTGTTCCCGCCGAGGAGCACGGCGGCGATGAGCAGCGCCGCGATGGCGCCGAAGGCGAGTCCGAGGACGGGGATCCTCCTCCCGCCGGTCGTCGACTGCTTCGTCGTGGCCATGGGGTCACTCCTGGTTCGTGCTCGGGGATGGTACGGGATCGGCGCTCGCACGGTCGAGCCACAGGAGCGCCGCGAGGGCCGTGAAGGCGCTGAAGGCCATGTAGGGGATCGTGATGAATCCGAACTGGAGGACGTAAGCGGTGGAGCAGGGGACGCCGAGGGAACAGGAGCCGGCGTCGAGGGAGGGGAACCGCTGGATGAGGTAGTGGTAGGCGGCGATCCCGGCGCCGACGGTGGCGAGCACGGCGGCGTAGGGCCGGATCCCGTGGTCTCGTCGCCAGGCGGCGAGGCCGAAGAGGACGACGAGGGGATACATCGCGATGCGCTGGTACCAGCACAGGGTGCAGGGCACGAAG
>DRQR01000026.1 GCA_011371355.1 Actinomycetota bacterium | reverse complement strand
ACGGACCGGCACCTCCGACGGGCCCGGATCCGGCTCGCGCTCGCCTACGCCGCGGTCATGGCCGTCGTCCTCGTCGGCATGGCGCTCTTCGTCGTCGCCCTCGACCTCCGGCTCCGCCACGCCGAGGCCGACGCCGCGCTCCTCGAGGCCGCCCAGCGAGCCGCGGCCGTGGTGGGCGTCGACGACGACGGCGAACTCGACCTCTCGGCCTTCCTCGCCGACGAGGCCGTCCGGGGCGGCTGGCCCCAAGCCTGGGTCTTCGCCGTGGACCCCGACTTCGTCGACGGCATCCGCACCGTCGGTCGGCCCTACGAGGACTGGTACGGGGTACCCCTCGTCGACGTGGCCCTCGGCGTCGTCGACGACGACGCCACCTGGACCTGGGAGCTGCCGGGCGGCGAGGAGGAGCTCGTGGTCCTCGCCCGGGGCCTGCCGATCCGTGCCTCCGACGGCGAGGTCGTCGGCGCGGTCGTCGCCGCCGCCGACGCGGCCGACTGGCTCGGACCCCATACGACGCTCCGCACCGCGGTGTTCCTCGTCGCCGCCGCGCTCGTCGGCGCCTCTGCTGCCGCGGGTTACCTCCTCGCCGGCCGAGCCCTCCGCCCCGCCGCGACGGCCCTCGCCCAGCAGGAGCGCCTCATCGCCGACGCCGCCCACGAACTCCGCACGCCGATGGCGAGGATCCTGGCGGTCGCCGAAGGTGGGCTCGCGGGCGACGAGCCCGCCGAGCCCGCCCTCGGCCGGGTGGCCCGGGTGGCGAAGGAGGCCGGCACCTTCGTCGACGACCTCCTCGTCCTCGCCCGCATCGACGCGGGCCGGGAGACGCCGGCGATGGAACGGCTCCGCCTCGACCTGCTCGTCGAGGCCGTTGCCGACGCCTACGACGAGGTGACGGTGGAGGCCGTCGAAACCGTCGTCGAGGGTGACCCCCGGCTCCTCCGTCGAGCCGTCGACAACCTCGTGTCGAACGCCGTCGTCCACGGTCGCGACGGCGACCGGGCCGACGTCACCGTCACCGTCTACCCCAGCCGGGTGGTCGTCGCCGACCGGGGTCCCGGCCTCGACCCGACGGTCGCCGAGAACCCCTTCGGCCGATTCCGGAAACGACCCACCTCCCCGGGACACGGCCTCGGACTCGCCATCGTCCGCTGGATCGCCGAGGCCCACGGCGGGAGCGTGACCCTCGAGGCTCGGGAGGGCGGCGGGACGGTCGCCCGGCTCGACCTGCCTTCATCGTGATTTCATGAACGGTGCCGTACGGTCGGCACCATGGCGAGCGTCTCCGCCCAGATCGCCCACGTCTACCGGCGCCTCGGCATCGGCGCCCACCCCGACCTCGTCGCCGACACCGGCTCGGTGGACGAGGCGATCGGCCGGTGCCTCGACCTCGACGGTCCGGAGAAGGCCCCCCAGCGGATCCCCGTCCCCCGAGGATGGGACGAGGTCTACGAGGTCGCCGCCGACTACGAGCCGATCGTCTGGTGGATCGAGGCCATGGCCGCCCCGGGACGGCTCGTCGAAGAACGCCTGACCTGGTTCTGGCACGACCACTTCGCGGTGTCCTGGCAGAAGGTCGACCACCCCTACCTCATGTGGGAGCACCTCCGGACGCTCCGCCGCCACGCCACCGGCAACTTCGCCGAGCTCCTCGAAGCGGTGGCGACGGACCCGGCGATGCTGTTCTACCTCGACGGAGCCGACAACACCGTCGACGCCCCGAACGAGAACTTCGCCCGAGAGCTCATGGAGCTCCACACCCTCGGCGTGGGCCACTACCGCCAACGGGACGTGGTCGAAGGCGCCCGGGCCTGTACCGGCTGGCGGATCAACGAGACCCGCTGGGACGACGAGGGCAACGAGCTCGTCGGCTCCTTCGAACGCTCCGACGTGGCCCCCTGGGGCGCGTTCTTCGATCCCGACGCCCACGATCCCGACACGAAGACCTTCCTGGGGCGCACCGGACGCCTCGGAATGGGCGACGTCCTCGCCGTCCTCCTCGACCATCCCCGCACCGCCGAGTTCGTCGCCGGGAAGCTCTACCGGCACCTCGTCGGCCACGATCCCGACCCCCGCACCCTCGATCGTCTCGCCGCGGGTTTCCGCCGGGACTACGAGATCCTCCCCCTCGTCGAGGCCATCGTCGCCGATCCCGCCTTCGTCGCCGATCCCGCGATCCGCGCGAAGGTGCGGACGCCGGTGGAGAAGGTCGTCACGGTGTTCCAGAGCTTCCCGCGGGTCGCCGACCTGACGGCGGAGGACTTCGGCTGGACCCTCTACGACGTCTTCGACCGGCTCGGCTACCTGCCCCTCCGGCCCCCGAACCCGGCCGGCTATCCGGAGGAGGGGCGGCTCCTCGGCCCGGGCCAGCTCGCCGCGGCCTTCGGCATCCTCGACCTCGTCGAGCCGCCTGCCGACGACCTCACCGCCGACGACGTCCTCGACCGACTCGGACTCGTCGACGCCGGCGAACGCACCCGCCGAGTCCTCGCCGCGGCCCCGAACCCGGCCCTCGCCCTCGCCCTGGCCCTCGGATCCCCGGAGTTCCTCCTGACATGAACGACGACTGCTTCCTCCTCACCCGCCGCCAGTTCCTCGTCGGCCTCGGCGCCACCGTGCTCACCGCGGCGTGCACGTCGAAGACGATCACCGTCTTCGAGCAGACCACGACGACGGCGGCCGCGGCCCGACCGACGATCCCGCCCGAGACCTTCCCCCGCGTCGACCGCACCCTCGTCGTCGTCGAGCTCGGCGGCGGCAACGACGCGCTCTCCATGGTCGTCCCTCACGCCGACGCCCGCTACCACGACCTCCGGCCGTCGGTGCGGATCGAAGACCCCATCGACCTCGACGGCGAGATCGGCTTCCATCCGAACCTGGCGCGCCTCGCCGACCGATACGCGGCGGGGACGGTGGCGATCGTCGAGGGGGTCGGGATCCACGACCCCGACCTCTCCCACTTCACCTCGATGCGACGCTGGTGGGACGGCACCGACGAACCGGACCACACCGGTTGGCTCGGCCGCTATCTCGACGGCGCCGTCGGCTACGACGATCTTCTCGCCGGCATCACGATCGGCCCCGGCCCCTCCCAGGCGATGCTCGGCGCCGGCAGCTTCGTGGTGAACATCGCCGACGCCACCGGCCTCGCCCCCGCCATGCCGTGGTGGATCGACGACCTCGACGAGCTCTTCGCCGCCTGGGCGGGGTTCGTCCCCGTCGACGTGCCCCTCGACGAGCTCACCCCCGTCGAACGGGCGATCCGGGGTACGACGCTGGCCCGGGCCGACCTCGACGCCCGCCTCGCACCCCTCCGGCGAGCCGTGGCCGATGGGGACACGGACGAGGGCGGGTTCGTCGCCGACCTCCGCCTCGCCGCAGCCCTCGTCGCCGGGGAGTCGCCGCCCAAGGCGATCTACGTCCACGGCCACGGCGACTTCGACACCCACGAAGACCAGCCGGCGGTGCACGGCCGGCTCATGGCCGACCTCGACGCCGGGATCGAGGCCTTCTTCGAGACCCTCGAGGCCGCCGGAGCGACCGACCGCGCCGTGCTCCTGACGACCTCCGAGTTCGGCCGGCGACCCGAGGACAACGGCGGCGGCACCGACCATGGCACGGCGTCGACCCTCCTCGTCGTCGGCGCGCCGGTCCGGGGCGGCCGCTACGGGGAGCCGCCGTCCCTGCGTCGCCTCGACGCGGATGGGAACCTCCGCCACACCGTCGACTTCCGCTCGGTGTACGCGACGGTCCTCGACGGCTGGCTCGGAGCTCCCCACGAGGAGATCCTCCGGGCGGAATACGAGACCCTGCCGTTCCTCTGAGCACGCCGCCCCGGGATGTGGTTCCATGGGGTCGATGGACCACGAGCACGGCCCGAGCTGCTTCTGCATCAAGCCCGGCGAAGATCGGCCGCCTCCCGCCGCCGGGGTACGCCTCGACGAGGCGATCGGGAGGGGGATCGCCGTCTGGCGGATGATCGGGGACCGCATGGCGCCCCTCGTCGCGGCCGGGCCCGATCCGGCCGGCGACCACCCGGAGGACGACGATGCGTAGGTACCTGGAGGTGTACGAACGGTCGCTCCGGGACCCCACGGGGTTCTGGGCCGAGGCCGCCGAGGCGATCACCTGGGACCGGACCCCCACGGTCGTCCTCGACGACGCCGAGGCACCCTTCGTCCGGTGGTTCCCCGACGGTCGGCTCAACACCTGCTTCAACGCCGTCGACCGCCACGTCGAGGCCGGCCGCGGCGACCAGGTCGCGCTCGTCTACGACTCGGCGATGACCGGGACCGTCGCCACCTGGACCTACCGTGAGCTCCGCGACGAGGTCGCCCGCCTCGCCGGAGCCCTCCGCGACCTCGGGGTGGAGACCGGGGACCGGGTGGTGATCTACATGCCGATGGTCCCCGAGGCGGTGTTCGCGATGTTGGCCTGCGCCCGGATCGGGGCGATCCACTCCGTGGTGTTCGGCGGTTTCGCCGCCAACGAGCTCGCAACCCGCATCGACGACGCCACCCCGAAGGTGGTCTTGTCGGCGTCCTGCGGCCTGGAGCCCGGCAGGGTCGTCGAGTACAAGCCGCTCCTCGACGAGGCCATCGAGCGGTCCCGACACCGGCCCGAACGCTGCCTGGTCCTCCAACGTCCCCAGACGACGGCGACGCTCGTCCCCGGTCGGGATCTCGACTGGGCCGAGGCCGTCGCGGGAGCCTCCCCCGCCGGGTGCGTCACCGTCGATGCCGGGCATCCCCTCTACGTCCTCTACACCTCGGGCACCACCGGCCGGCCCAAGGGCGTGGTGCGGGACAACGGCGGCCATGCGGTGGCCCTCGCCTGGTCGATGCGCCACGTCTACGGCGTCGAACCCGGCGAGGTCTATTGGGCGGCCTCGGACGTCGGGTGGGTCGTCGGCCACTCCTACATCGTCTACGGGCCGCTCATCCACGGCTGTACGACGGTCCTCTACGAGGGCAAGCCGGTGGGGACCCCGGATCCCGGCGCCTTCTGGCGGGTCATCGCCGACCACGGGGTCTCGACGCTCTTCACCGCGCCCACCGCCTTCCGAGCCATCAAACGCGAAGACCCCGACGGCCGCCACCTCCTCCGCTACGAGCTCGACCGGTTCCGGGCCCTCTTCCTCGCCGGGGAACGGTGCGACCCCGACACGCTGCATTGGGCCGAGGACAAGCTCGGGGTGCCGGTCATCGACCACTGGTGGCAGACCGAGACGGGCTGGCCGATCGCGGCGAACCCCCTCGGCATCGAACGCCTCCCGATCAAGCCCGGATCCCCGACGGTGCCGGTTCCGGGTTGGGACGTGCGGATCCTCGACCCCGAGGGCCGCGAGTGCGCCCCGGAGGAGATCGGGGCCATCGTCTGCAGGCTGCCGTTGCCCCCCGGCGCGCTGCCGACGCTGTGGAACGCCGACGACCGGTTCGTCGAGGCCTACCTCAGCCGCTATCCGGGCTACTACCTCACCGCCGATGCCGGCTACAAGGACGAGGACGGCTACCTGTTCGTCATGAGCCGCATCGACGACATCATCAACGTCGCCGGCCATCGTCTCTCCACCGGCGCCATGGAGGAGGTCCTCGCCGCCCATCCCGACGTCGCCGAGTGCGCGGTGATCGGGGTCGCCGACGAGCTCAAGGGCCAGGTGCCCGTCGGGTTCGTCGTTCTGCAGGCCGGCGTGGACCGCGATCACGACGAGATCGTCGCCGAGCTCGTCGAGATGGTGCGCCGCGAGATCGGCCCGGTGGCGTCGTTCAAGCAGGCGACGGTGGTGACCCGCCTCCCGAAGACCCGGTCGGGCAAGGTGCTGCGCTCGACGATGCGGGCGATGGCCGACGGGGAGGCGTGGAAGCTGCCCGCCACGATCGAGGACCCCGCCGTCCTCGACGAGATCGGCGAGGCCCTCGAGCGCCTCGGCTACGGCTGACCCGGGACTCGGGCGCAGGCTCCCCCGGCGGTCTCCCCCCCGGGGGTTTCGCGTGCTCGGAGGTCTCCTCCGGCGAAACTCGACGGCTCGACCGAGCCGTCGATGCCGCGCCCGCACGAGCCCTCGTTCACTCCTCGGACTCGTCTTCGAGACCGTAGTCCACGATGAGGTCGGCAAGGCCCGTCGCAACTCGTCCCGCACCTCCGACGCCGACGACGGAGCCCCCGGGGAGCCCTCCGCAGCCCGTGACGACGAGGAGGCAGAAGACGTCGACACCCATCCACCAGAGGATCCGCAGCCGGTGGGGGAGAACACATCCCGGACACCGTGGGTGCGTCTCCTTCCTCGTTCCGCCAGACGCCCAAGGGTGTCCCCGGCCTCACCGTACCCCACGAGTATCCCCCATGTGTGTGGGTCGAGAGGTCGCAGACGAACGGCTCGACCCCGGCCGGTCCCTCGGCGCCGCCCCCGACCCGGCGAGCCGTCGCGCTCAGCCACCGGTCGAGAACGAACCCACCAGCCCGACCATCTCCGCCCCCGACGGCGTCCCCTGACGGCCAGGAGCACCTCCGCCGCGATCCCGGAGCGCGGGTCCGTCGAGGGGAGAACCCTCGGGAACGCCTCAGCCGCAGACGGCGCCCCCGCCGGCCGACCCGACGAGCTTGGCGTACTTCGCCAGGGCTCCGGTGGGATACCGGGGCGGTGGCGGCGACCAGGCCCGCCGGCGCCGCTCCAGCTCGGCGTCGTCGACGAGGAGGTCGAGGCGGCGGGCCGGCAGGTCCACTCGGATGGGATCGCCCTCGGCGACGAGGGCCAGGGGTCCTCCCACCGCGGCCTCGGGAGCGACGTGGCCGATGCACAGGCCCGTCGTCCCACCCGAGAAGCGCCCGTCGGTGATCAACAGCACGTCCTTGCCCAGCCCCGCCCCCTTGATCGCCGCGGTGATCGCGAGCATCTCCCGCATGCCCGGTCCCCCCTTCGGTCCTTCGTAGCGGATGACGACGACGTCCCCGGGCCGGAGGTCGTGGGCGAACAACGCGTCGAGGGCGCCCTGTTCGTCGTCGAAGACCCGAGCCCGGCCCTCGAAGACCTCGAGGTCCACCCCGGCGATCTTCACGACCGCGCCCTCGGGAGCGAGGGATCCCCGGAGGATGGCGATGCCGCCTTCGGGGGCGATCGGATCGTCGACCGGGCGGACGACGTCCTGGTCGCCGGGGACCTCCACGTCGGCGAGGTTCTCGGCCATGGTCCGACCCGTGACCGTCAGGGTGTCGCCGTGGAGCAACCCGGCGTCCAAGAGCGCCCGCAGCACCACCGGCACCCCGCCGATCTCGTAGAGGTCGACCATGTGGTAGCGCCCGAAGGGCTTCATGTCCCCGATGTGGGGGGTGCGGCGGCTGATCCGGTCGAAGTCCTCCAAGGTGAGGTCGACCCCGGCCTCGTGGGCGATGGCCATGAGGTGCAACACCGCGTTCGTCGACCCGCCCAAGGCCATCACCGTGGTGATCGCGTTCTCGAAGGCCTCCCGGGTCATGATGTCCCGAGGCAGGATCCCGGCATCGAGGAGGGCGACCACCGCCTCGCCGGACCGCCGGGCGTACTCGTCGAGCTTCGCGGCGACCGCAGGGACCGCCGCCGAGCCGGGGAGCGACATCCCGATCGCCTCGCCCACCGACGCCATCGTGTTCGCGGTGAACATCCCGGCGCACGACCCCGCTCCCGGACACGCCGCCTGCTCGATCCGACACAGCTCCTCGTCGCTGATCCGCCCCTCGGCGTGGGCTCCGATCCCCTCGAAGACGTCGACGATCGAGATGTCCCGGCCGTCGAGATGGCCGGGCAGGCTCGACCCGCCGTAGAGGAACACGGTGGGCAGGTTCAGCCGGGCGGCGGCCATGAGCATCCCGGGCAGCGACTTGTCGCAGCCGGCGATCGCCACCATGGCGTCGAACCGCTCGGCGTGCATGACGAGCTCCACCGAATCGGCGATCACCTCCCGGGAGACGAGGGAGGCCCGCATGCCCTCGTGCCCCATGGCGATGCCGTCGCTCACCGCGATCGTGGCGAACTCGAGGCCCACCGCCCCGGCTTCCCGGACGCCTTCCTTGGCGAAGCCGGCGAGCTTCGGGCCGGTGAGGTTGCAGGGCGTCACCTCGTTGCCGGCGGAGACGATCCCCACCTGGGGGCGGGCGAAGTCGTCCTCGCCGAGGCCGACGGCTCGGAGCATCGCCCGGGCTCCGGCCCTCGCGGGACCCTCGGTGACGTCTTGAGAGTGGATCTTCCGCACCATGGGTGCAGCGTACCGCGGCGTCGCCGGACCCGAGCCGGTTAGCCGAGCCCTTCGATAGCATCCCTGCGGTTCGCCTCCGAGCAGCCGAGGTCGCGACGTGTCCCGAACCTCCTCGCCCACCCGACGCCGCCGCTGGAGCCGTCTCCAGCGCTTCGTCGTCGGGCTCCTCGCCGTCGCCGTCGTCGCCGTCTTCGCCGCCGCCGGCTACCTGTGGTGGACCGAACGGCGCATCGAACGGATCCCGTCCACGGACCTCGCCGCCCTCGCGCCCTTGCCCGGCGGCGACGAGCTCACGAACGTGCTCGTCGTCGGCACCGACGACCGCTCGACCCTGCCCGAGGACTGGGACCTCGGCTACTACGGCCGGTTCTCCGGCCGGCGCGCCGACGTGATCATGGTCGCCCACCTCGTCCCCGGCGAGCGCATCCAGCTCCTGTCGATCCCCCGCGACCTCAAGGTGTCGATCCCCGGCCACGGCACGAACCGGATCAACGCCGCCTACGTGGTGGGCGGACCCGACCTGCTCATCGAGGTCGTCCAGGCCGAGCTCGGGATCCCCATCCATCACTACGTCGAGGTCGACTTCGCCGGGGTGGGGGCCATCGTCGACGCCCTCGGTGGCGTGACCCTCGAGTTCGACACCCCGGCCCGAGATCCGAAGTCGGGTTTCCGGACCGACGGCGGGATGGTGACCCTCGACGGCGAGCAGGCCGTCGCCTACGCCCGGTCCCGGCACCTCGAGGTCCTCGTCGACGGCGAGTGGCGTTCCACCCGCGGCGGCGACATCGCCCGCACCGGCCGGCAGCGGGAGATCCTCGTCGCCCTCTTCGAGCGCCTCGCCTCACCGAAGGCGGCGATCGACGTCGCCACGCTCCTGCCGACGATCGCCGACCAGATCACCGCCGACGAGCGCCTCACCCTCGCGGTGATGGCCGACCTCGCCGCGCAGGCCCTGCGCCTCCGACCCGACGACGTCGAGGGCGCCACCCTGCCGGTGCGCAACACGAGGGGCGGCGACGGCCGGGCCTACGTGGAGCCCACCGACGAGGCCGCGGCGGTCGTCGACGCCTTCGTCGCCGGCGAGCCCTATCCCTGAGCGGCGAGCTCGCCGACGACCTCGCAGAACCTCGCCAGCTCGGCCTCGGTGTTGTAGGCGTGGGGCGATGCCCGGACGACGGCATCGAGGCCGCGCGCCTCCATGTCGAATCGGGCCGAGGCCACCGTGGACACCGACACGTTCATGCGGCGACGCTCCAGCTCCTCACGGATCGCCGTGGGTGCCCGGCCGGCCACGGTGAAGGTGACGATCCCGCCTCGTACCCGACCCGGGTCGTGCACCTCCACCCCCGGGATGGCGGCGAGCTCCCCACGGAGGGTCTCGGCGAGGTGGCGGATCCGCTCCCAGATCGCCTCGACCCCGACGTCGAGGGCGT